>CAMDJH010000103.1 GCA_945900455.1 Akkermansia muciniphila | reverse complement strand
GGTCGAGCCCTGAATCCACCACGCCACGGGCCTGCTCGACGAGGTCGGCGAGAATGAGGATCTCGGCTTCGAGTTCGGAGATGGTCTCTGCGGCGGTGGCGGTGTCGACGAGCTTTTCCTCCAGTTCTTCCTGCTCCTCGGCGGAGAGGTCGTCGTCGTCTTCCGGCGGAGCTTCGAGAGTCTGGGTGGTGAACTGCTGCCCTCGGGATACGAGGCGTTCTTCGCGGAGGCGAGCTTCGAGACGTTGTTTGCGGCGCTGGAGAGATTGAAAGATGGCTTCCGGACTGGAGGCGAGGCGGCGTTGAAGGGCGGTGAGTGCGAAGCCGACGGAGCCTTTGCGCGGACCTTGGATCGCGTCAGCCTTGCCCATCTCGGTCTTCACGTAGGAGGTGACGGCCTCGTAAAGCGCGGACTCAATGCCGGAGAGTTTGTAATTGGCGGTGTAGGCTTTGCGCTCGGGGAACAGGTGGGTGCCGTTGAAGCGAAGCATTTCCTCCTTCACCATCCGGCGCATGAGGTCGTTGGCATCGACCTTGTGAACGCCGTCGCCGCCTCCGCGAAATTTGCCGTAAAAGCGGTCGGAATCGAGCAGCGAGAGGAAAAGGTGGAAGTCCTCGTCCTTGCCATTGTGCGGTGTGGCGGTGAGCAGCAGGAGATGGCGGGTGCGGGCGCCGAGTTTCTCCGCGAAGAGGAATCGCCCGGTCTTTTCGAGCTTCGATCCGAAGAAGTGGGCGGAGAGCTTGTGCGCTTCATCGAAAATCACCAAGTCCCACGAGGTGGCGAGGAGTTTCTCCTGAAGCTCTTCGTTGCGGGCCATCTGGTCGAGCCGGACGATCAGATGGTCGAGATCCTCGAACGGATTGCCGGTCGGTGTCGCGGCTTCCAAGGCGGCGGAGAACACATTGAACTGAAGCCCGAATTTCTCGAATAACTCGTCCCGCCATTGCTCGACCAGGCTGCCGGGAGCGACCACGAGAATGCGGCGCGAGTCGGCCCGCATGATGAGTTCGCGGATGTAGAGGCCCGCCATGATGGTCTTGCCCGCGCCAGGATCGTCAGCGAGGACGAAGCGGAGCGGCTGGCGCGGCAACATGGACTCGTACACGGCGGTGATCTGGTGTGGGAGCGGTTCTACATTCGACGTGTGGACGGCCATCATGGGGTCGAAGAGGAAGGCGAGGTCGATGCGCTTGGCCTCAATCGCGAGCTTGAAGGCATCGCCATCGCCGTCGAAGGACCAGGGGCGTTCGGTGGTGGCGATCGCCAACGTGCCAACATCCGTCAAGGTGACAAGACGTTCGTGGATGGAGCCGTCCGGCAACTTGTAGATAACTTGAACCGCACCGGTTCCGATCGGAGTGGCGGCGATCACGCTGCCGATGACGGCAGGTGCAAGGCCGGTAAGCGGGAGGCCGGGCTTAATGTCTTCGAGGCGGATCATGTTGTCTTATCGGCGAGGCCTGGGGATTTCACGAAGGAACTCCGGACTGACTGATCCCAAGGCCATTGATGCCGAGCAGGCTACAAGAATCCCGTGAAGACAGCGAGTGAGATGGCGAAAATCTGACGGATCCACCAAACTGTCTGCCGGTGAGCGACCCGCAGTTGATCGTGTACCAGTTCAGCCGCGACAAAGTGGAGCGCGGCGACTTCTCGGCGTTCCTGGCGAGGTTTGGCACCGACCGGCTGCCGAGCGGCCCTGCTTTGGCCGAATTGCTCGGCGGCTTTGTGTTCGCAATGGAGGGTTACGACAGCGACGCGCGCGAAATTTATGCGATTCCGGAAGTTCGCCGATTCTACGCAGCGTTTCATCGGGCGTGGCCGTACTGGCTCTACTTCTGCGACCTGAATCAGGATGCCTTGAAGACGATGGCGATGTGCTGTCTGCCGAGCTTGAAGTCGGTGACCCGGGACGGACGGGCGCAAGTTGGAGTGGAACTGGATCCGAGGGAATTGCTCCGGTTCGTCGCCGGCGATTTCAACTCGATGAACCTGATGTGCGACCGTGCGGGACTTTCGGAACGAGCGATTTACGACCGGACAAAGGAGGTCATGGAGTTCTTCGGGTTTCCCTTCGATGCGCCGCCGCCAGGGTGAGTCGGCGAAATCCCTTCGCATCACCAGCGCGAACATTTTTTCCAGATTTCTGTCCTACGAGAATCGCCATAGAAACAACCACCCACTGTTGATGGTGAGCGGGATCACTCAGTCGACTTAAGAGCCTTTGCTTCGTTTTGAATACGTTCGCATTCTTCGCGTTCAAAGTTCTCAAGCTTCAGGCGCATGAAGCTCTCAGGATTGCGTTTGCAGTGGTAATCGTGGTGGCGCATCCGGCGCTCGTCCTCCTGGGCCTTGAGTTCCTGCGGCGAATCCTTCCATTTGCCCAACAATTTAAGAGCCTTCACAATCGCCTTCCATAAGCTGTAGACAAGAACTATTACACCAACCCAGGCGGGACTAGCCCATTCAATAATCGCCCAGACTGCGGGCACAACCGCCAACCATACGAACACCATCGACCAGCCGATTCGAATCTGCTGGGCGTGCGCCTCGGCCTTCTGTCGTGCCTCTGTCGAGGTCTTGTAAGGCACTCCAGCGTAGATACGGAGGAGAGACTCGTGACTGGGTGGCTCACCGGGAATCTCATTGTCCGGAAGGAGTCGCCAGAACATAGATGGAGTATTTGCCCCGGCAACCAAGTAACCCATGAGATGATTCGACGGCCTGGCACCTTGCAGCTGATACAGATCTCCTCTTGCGTCGAAAGCGGAAACCATCAGCGGAAAAGAAAATCGCCGGAGCCAACCCTTCAATTCAATCTCCATGGCCTCCGCCACAGCAGCCGGTGTTCCTGGCCCAGGCACTACGATGCTCAGCATGGCGAATCGGGACCCGGTATTAGGTGGATGGTACTCGACGAAGTACCAGTCTCGGTCCTCTTTCAACGTGCTGAAGAATAACTTATTGGATTCCACGTTCAATCCACTTTGACAGGGTTCGTCCAACGCAGAGGTCAGTGACCGCACGCCAGTGACGCCTAGTATAGAACTAAGACGCCACCGCGAGATTCACTCCAGTGAGTTGTCACCATTACTTAGTAATGGCATCATAAATGTGATTAATCAGCCCATCGAGACTGGATGTATCGTATTCGGGTCCAATTGCCGGCCCCTTCACGAATTGTTTTATATAGAACTCCTTTCCGAGGAGTTCCCCCTGGTATGATTCGGTACTCGAATTGTAGGAGGTCCATCGAACGCAAGGTAACTCTTCCGATCGCAAGTCAAGGAACAGTTCTATTGACACGGCGCAACCATTGATATCTTGGTCAACCCGCCCGTTTGGACCGATGGTCGGAAATCGTTTACATTTCGGCAGGTCGGGGAGCTTTACTACCGTCATGTTAGAGGGAAGATGCAACCTGTTCACTTTACGCAGAGACTCCAAGCCTGCCGCGTCATTGTCGAATATAACCAGAATCTTATTTTGGATCTTGATCCGAGCTAAACCCTGGCAGAATCGGAATAAGTTTCCGCACCCAGTGAACGGATAGTTCTCAGACATGTCAATGAATTCGAAAAAATCTAAGATGTCCGGGCGGAGGAATTGGAGTGCTTTGCGGATGATTGCGCCATCTGAGCTCCCTTCTGTTACGACAAGCCAGCGATCAGTCGGACTCAGAGGTTCAAAGATGTCTTCCTCTGCCGCCCATCCACCGTCAACAACATCAGCATACCTCCACTGAACCTCAATGTCGAGATTCGAAGGGTTTTCCGCCAACAATCGAAGAATAAGGTATGGATCAAGGTTTTCAAAAAATTGACCTTCGAACCTGCTAAGCTTGATAAGAGTTTGAGTAGTCTTTTTAAACTCAGGGTCTCGGAGTATCGATCGTGCAGCGAAGTCTCCTGGTGAATGGTCAGAAAAGAACGGGTCGAGCGTCACCTTTTGGACATCCACGACAGCAAGGACTTTTGCAAATGCGTCGAAGTTCATGTTCGGGGCTTCGTAGTCGTCTGGCATGGCGGCGACGGCTTCTTGAAACTTTCTCCGCGCTGCCGTCATTGTATATCCGAGCAACTCAAGCCTACGTTTTACACTTCGGAGCGGACGGGCAAGCCCTATCTTCAGCTCCTCCACGCTATTCCCACTCTCAGGATCTGCGTAGAAATGAGATACAGGCTTGGTGTCTGAGGCCAAGAACAATTTGGAGTGGTTGGAGTAATACGAGTTTTTTCCCCAATCGATTTCCAGGCGACCAAGCCCCAATGTTACGATAGACCCCATATTGTTGATGGTTCTCTTTTCGGTTATCGGACTACTGCGCAGCGGCACCCTCGACAGCGGGGGTGACCGCTATAATAGGACACAATGATCCAAACGCACAAAAATCGGATGGCCTCAGGCCCTGGAGCGCGTTAAGCGTTGCGACGGCGAGGCTGGTGAACGAGTTCATACGAATGCTTAGTTATTAATTGATGCGTTTAGAGCCTGTGCAGAAGGAGATGGCCATTTATAACGCCACCAGCTTTTTCGCCATGGCGTCGGAATGTTCGCTCCGCAGGTGACTGTAGGTTTTGGCGATTAACACACCTCCGTCACGATGGCCCTGCCACGCTGCGATGGTTTTGAAATCGATGCCCAGTTCAACGCATCGCGTGATGAAATACCGGCGAAATGAACGTGAGGAGAAGTTCGGGAACTTGAGTTTGGCACAGGCCGCGATCAGGGCCTTTTTCGGATCTCTGACCTGGAACACGGGCTGGCCAACAGCCACGCGTCCTTGAGCTTTGAGCCGATCCAGAAACGGTTTGACCTGGGGAAATACGGGGATCGTGAACGTCGTGTCGGTCTTCCTCCGGTAGAGGGTGATTCGGCCGTTTTCGAAGTCGATCTGCTCTCCACGCAACTTTTCGCACTCCGCCATGCCGGCACCGGCCAGTGCCATGAACTCCACCAAGTCAGCCGTGTGATGGGCGTGATCGGTAAGCCGATTCCTTCGAATATGGCCGAGGATCGCCTCCACCTGCTCAGTGGTGGGTGTGGCTCGATCCGGGTCCTCCTTGCGCAACGATTTGATTCCTGCCGCTGGAGATTCCCCAATGACCTTGCTGGCCAGCGCGAGTTCGAACAGGTGCTTCACAACGCGAATGTACTCGTTAAACGAGATCTTCTTCATTCGCTGCCGGTGGGGGGCGAGCCACAACTCAACTTGTGCCGGAGTGATATCCGTCACCAGGACGTCGAAGCCGTGTTTCCAGGTGGCACGGAGTTGCTTGACGAACGATTTCCGCGATGCCCGCGTTTTGCCGGCGAATTTGTCGAGGCTTTCCTCATAAAGTCCGATCAATTCGCCCAGCGTCATTTTACCGGCGGCGACGTCGACCTTGCCGGCTTTCTCCATTTCTTCCTGGAGGCGGCGTTTCGCCAATTCGCGGTCAGTGGTCTTCAGGTTCTTCCAGACGACCTTCCTCGCGTGACGAAAGACGGCGAAATACATCCTGGAAGTTGAATACCGCCAGAGGTTTTCGGCGACCCTGGCGTAGGTGCCTCGTTTGCTGCTCATAACTCATCGCGAGAGTACGCGTTTGGAGCAGCGTTAGGAGCACGAAATTTCCAACTTTAGGAGTCCTTGTGTAAACACTTAATCCAGAACAATCTAGGATGGTGGAGCCGACAGGATTCGAACCTGCGACCTTCTCATTGCGAACGAGACGCTCTACCAACTGAGCTACGACCCCATTTCACATCCAATTTTCCACCCAACACTCTCGCGAAGTTTTTGCGCATATCACCCACTTCCGCGCTTTCGCCCTCTCTGCCCATGCCCGATCGGACCCTCGCCGGAAATGAAGCGCACGGATATTTGGCTGACCGACCCCTCCTTGGCAAGTTTCCTGTTAGTCGTTGATCCAAATTGGGATGAGAAAAATTGGGATTTTCTAAAGAGAAGGCCCAGATTGGAATCATGAAACGTTACTGGCAAGAGAGTTGCACGAATTCCCGAGTGCGACGCGACGCCGACACTCCGGTTGCTACCGAAGGGGATTTTCCAGTACCGGCCGCACCGTGAGGTCATGAGTCCAGTCCACAATGGAGTTCCAGCAAATGGCCGATGCTCAGCCGGAATGCGGCGTTCTACGGAAGTTCGAAGAATGTGGTCGCGGCATGATGCCGCGTTCGGGATGCCACCGGAAGCCGGCAAAGATCTCCGAGACAACGCCGGTTGGCGGCCACCCATCGATACCCGAAATCGACCCCCCAACGAATAATTGGCCAGCGGCTCACGACCGCAGCAGGCCACGTCCACCAGACGGTCCTCCCCAGCGCGGCCGCCACGTCGGGGCCTCCAACGACTTGATCGTCGGGCGTCAGCAGCTTCATCTCCAATGGCAACTCCCCGGTCTGAAGCCCGAGGCGACAACGCACCCACTCCTCCTGGAGCGGCACGAACTGAAATCCCTGCGGCCCGAATACAGGCTCCCATTGCGCCACCGCCGCCAAGCATAGCGGGCATTGACCATCGTACAAAACCCAACCCCGGGCGGCGGCAGAACGGGCCGGGCGAGTCTTTGTGGCGGTGAGGTTCATGGGCGAAACGTTCCGAGCCTGGTGCACACGTCAACGCCCCCGGGGAGCGAGAACTTTGCGAGCCTTGTCGCCAAGACGGACAAAGGCGGCAACGGCACTGGGCGGCCATTTCCGGATTTGGTCATACCAACCAGTGGTCGTTTCGAAGAAGCCCGACAGTTCCCGGAGGCGCTGCAAGGTGTGAGGGCTACTCCCACGGGTTTTTTCGGCCTCCGCAATGCACTCCCGCAGAACGATCAGGGTGGGATCCACCTCTCGCTTCTTGCGTTCCTCGAGAACAATGCGGAATAACTCCCAGACATCCCTCAGTGTCTCGAAATGATCCCGGCGATCCCCACTCAGGTGGACGCGCTTCACAATGCCCCACCCCTGTAATTCGCGAAGGCTGGTGCTGATGTTCGAACGGGCCACCCCAAGCACGGCCTGGATCTCTTCGGCATGCATGGGCCGCTCCGAGAGAAACAGCAGGGCATGCACCTGGGCGACGGTCCGGTTAATTCCCCACCGGGCCCCCATCTCGCCCCAGTGAAGAACGAACTTCTCCTCCACTGGGGTTTGTTGTTTCGTATCGGTCATTTCTGTACGTACAGAAAGCACTGTTAAGACAGGTTGTCAAATCGGATCAGAAATTGCCGGTGAGCGCAGGGGGGATCCAATGCCGCGTCGTCGCTGTGTCACGGAGAAAAAGGCTAATTAGCACCGCGTTTTATCAACGGTGGTCCCGAACGTGGCTTTCTTCGTTCTGCATTCGGCACGGAACTGTTACCCTTCATCGCCCATGACGGCTACGCTACGGCCCCGGAAGATCGCAACTCCGGAGTAAAATAAAATGAACCCATACGACGCTCAGATCGCCGTCTCTCGGCGTGCCCACGACAGCGCCCGATTGGTCCTGCGGGGAATTGGGCTGAATGCGCTGCTGACTACGGTGAAACTGGCCGGCGGCATCTTTGGGCACACCTACGCCCTCATTGCCGATGCCGCGGAGTCCATGCTCGACATCCTCTCGTCGACGCTGGTTTGGGCAGGCTTCCGCGTCGCGGCACGACCACCCGACGCCAACCACCCCTACGGTCACGGCAAGGCCGAACCACTCGCCGCGCTCACCGTGGCGTTGTTTATTTTCGGGATGGCCGCCTGGGTGGCCTCGCATGCAGTGCAGGAGATCCGGACGCCACACCAGGGGCCGGCCTGGTGGACTCTGCTGGTGCTGGCCGGGGTCATCGTGGCGAAAACGTGGTTTTCGCGCAGAATGCGCATGGCAGGCGAGGAGGTGGGTAGCACGGCGCTGGGAATCGAGGCGATGCACCATGGGTCGGATGCGATAACCTCGGCGGCGGCTTTTATCGGGATCAGCGTTGCGCTATGGGGCGGCCGAGGTTGGGAGACGGCCGACGACTGGGCGGCGCTATTCGCGTGCTTGATCATTGGGTTCAACGGTTTTGGCATGTTTACCAAAGCGCTGGGCGACGTAATGGATGCCGCTGCACCGGCGAATTTCGAGAACGAGGTTCGCGCCCTCGCCCTCGCGGTTCCGGGCGTCCACGCGCTCGACAAAATGCGGGTGCGCAAGAGCGGTCTCAGCTATCTCGTCGACATCCAAGTGCGCGTGGACGGCAATCTGACTGTGCGTGCCGGGCACGATATCGCGCATGCGGTTAAGGATGCGCTCATCTCATCCGCCAGCCATGGCATCAGCGATGTAACCGTTCACATCGAGCCGGCAAGCAGTTGAGCACCCGGCGGAACGGTTACATTCCAGACTGTCGCACGCGACGTCGTCGCGGGAGGACGGATCGCGCGAGCTTCTGGAATCCCCCCCCGGGGGGGGAAATCCTTGCCGCCGGGCGCGCCCGCCGGCCGGCCGATCAAGATGCCAGGATTTCGTGCTCGCGCTCCCGGACCACAAACACCGGGCACGGCGCGTGTTGCACGACGTGCTCCGCCACGCTGCCGAGGAAGACGTGCTGCAACCCGGTTCGGCCGTGTGTCGAGATGACGATGAGGTCGACAGACTGGCTCTTGGCCGTCTCGACGATTTCATTGGCGGGCGAACCGGCGCGCACGAGGGTGCTCGTCGCAACGCCACCCGGGAGGCTTTCCGTGGCGAGCTTCGCGAGTTCTTTTTCTCCATCTTGCCGCATGCTCGCCTCCAGTTGGACATAGTTGACGCCGCCATATTCGCCAGCGACGTAGATCGGAGGCACCACATAGAGCAGCGTGATTGCGGCCTTATGCTGCTTCGCGAGCGGGAGTGCGTACTGCAATGCCTTTTTCGAGCAATCGGAGAAATCGATCGGCACGAGAATTTTTTCAATCGTGAACGGCGGTTTCCCCGCCGCCCGGGTCGCAGCGTCCATCAAAAGTTCGTCGCGGCGATTGAGTTCGAGGGTGACTTCACCGGGGTGATCGGCAGGTTTGGCTTTCATAGATTCTTTGAGTTGAGTGAGCTCGTTCTAAACTGAGACATCTCCGTACGGTCGCAAGTCGAACACGGGTCGGGGAAACTATCACGCACTTGTTCCCGGCGTCCAGCAGCACATATCCTAAGCCCAAATTGTAAAGGTCGTCGCCAATCCCCGGTCGGTCCGATGCACGATTTTTCAGGAGAATGATGCGGCGAGGCGATGCCGTTCGAGCAGCGGTCCTACAACCGGACACCGACGCGATCCAGAATCGTTTGGAATTCCCGCGCCGCCTCCTCCGGTTGACTATGTCCGACCACACTCACATTGAGTACCTGGAGTCCCTTGGGCCGCCACCCCCGGCGCACCAAGTTTAGTCGCTCAGCCGTCGTCCAATGCTTGGTCACAACTTTTTCCGCCTGCGTCGCCTTTTCCCCGAACGCCTCCCAGAAACCATAAAAACTGAACATCCGCACCTGGGATTTTTCGAAGAGAAAACAACGGAATGGGATCTCAATCCCCGCAACTTTGAATAGCCGAACCGGATACTCCTCACGCAGGTCCATCCCCCCCGCCACCTGGCAAATGCTGGGATTGTGGAACCGGGCATTGTACATGGCGAGATTGCCCTTGTCCCATTTCAGGAAATTGATTCCCCAATATTTCTCTTCCCCGGGTGGGTGATATTTTCCGAAACTGGCAGTGTTAAACCGGAGAACGGTCCGCTCCCCTCCGGTCGGCTCGACCATCTTTACCCCGGGCAGTTTCTTCTCAATGTCGACCCCCCAACTGGCGGCACTATCGGATGGCGCTTCATTACGCCGATACCACCACTCGGTCCCCACCTCGACAATTCCCAGCCAAGCGGCCACCGCGAAGGCCGGCCCAACGGTCAACCACCGCGGCGACCCGCCCGGCTTTGCTGCGGCCGGAGGCGCGATCCCCCGGGCCATCCACAGGGCCGCACTGATAATCCCAGCATAGCAAAAAATCATTGCAATGTACCCCGCCGGATCGTGCCACCCGTCCAACGCCTTCGCCCCCCCCACATGCGTCTGCCAACTGAGGAAAACACTCCGGACGAGGTTGCCAAAAAAAGCCCAGCTCACCGAAAAGAAAAAGATGCCAATCCGGAGGGCCTTCCCAAGATTCAACACCTCGCCCAAAAACAGGGACATCATCACCGATGCCTGAAACGATTGAATTCCGCTACAGGCGTCATCCACGCCCACCGGCCCATTGCTCGTGATGATGATGTTTCCCTTTTGGATCGCAGGAATACCGGCCCAAGTCAGCCCCTCAGACGCAATCATCGCTACGAATTCCATCAATCCGAGAACCACAGGCTGCTCGATCTTGCTTGGCCACGGAACCGCCAGTACCGGAAACAACGCGGGGAAAATGAAATGCCGCACCCACGACCAGCCGCCCGCCAGGAATACCACCGTCAAACTCCCCATCACCGCTACCGCCGCCAACCCCCAACTCACCAGCTGCCAGTCCCGATTGGACTCCTGGGTCAGTCGCAATGGCCCATAGCAAAGCAGGAGAAAGCCAAGACAAAGGATCACAATCGATGCGGCGCCGCAGGGCGCCGGTTCGGGTCGCGTTTGCCACCGCCCCCACCACAAGTAGGCCCCGAGGACGGGCATCAGCCACCCGAAATTATACTGGGGAAGGACCGACCAACTCGGACTCACCTGCCAAAATAGCAGCACCCACAGGAGTAAAATGACTGCGGTGGGCGGCATCCAAGATGGCACACTTCGATTCATCCCTCCTAGTTAGCCAACAACATCGTCCCGATTCAAGTGTTTCACACCCAAGATCATCCTCTGACACCTCCAGCCGAGGATTTCCGTGTCTCCTGGCAGACCCATTTTCGGCATCCGGCTTTCCTTGACCTTTTGCTTCCGACGGCCATGCTGTCCGGCTCCCCGTGTCGGGGAACTCAGTTTTTATGCAGCACATTCGGAATATCGCAATCATCGCCCACGTTGACCATGGCAAGACGACGCTAGTTGACTGCCTCCTCAAGCAATCCGGCACCTTCCGGGCCAACCAGCACGAATCGAGTGTCGAACGGTTGATGGATTCAATGGATCTCGAAAAGGAGAAGGGTATTACCATCCGGGCGAAGAACGCTGCGTTCAAATACAAGAATTACCATATCAACATCGTCGACACGCCAGGCCATGCGGACTTCGGCGGGGAAGTGGAACGTATCATGAACATGATCGACGGCGTGCTCCTCGTCGTCGATTCCGCCGAAGGTCCCCAAGCCCAAACCCGCTTCGTACTCCGCAAAGCGCTCGAAGCGGGCGCCAAACCCATCGTCGTCATCAATAAAATCGATCGCGAGAACGCCAACCCCAAGAAAGTGCTCGACCAGGTTTTTGAGCTTTTCGTCTCGCTCAACGCCACCGATGAGCAGCTCGATTTCCCCTTCATCTACTGTTCCGCCAAACAGGGATACGCCAAGGTAGAACTCGACCACGTCACCGGCACAATGGAGCCGCTCTTCGACGCCATCGTAAAACACATCCCGCCGCCTCGTGCCTTGGCCGGTGATGGCTTTCAGGTGCTCGTAGCGAACCTCGACTACAGCGAGTACCTCGGCCGCATCGCCTTCGGAAAAATATGCGAAGGCAAAGTGAAGGTGGGCGACCCCGCCATCTGCCGACACGGCAGTGGGAAGATCTCCAAGAACAAGGTCACCGCGATCTATCACTTCGAGGGAATGAAGCGAATCGAGATTCAGGAGGCGCACGCCGGCGACATTATCGGGATCACCGGTTTCGAAGATGTTTTCATCGGCGAAACGATCTGCGATTCTGAAGTCCGCCAAGCCCTGCCTTACATTCCGATCGATCCTCCCACCATCCAGATGGAGTTTGCCGTGAACGACAGCCCCCTCGCAGGGCAAGACGGCAAGCTGGTTACCGCCCGTCACATCTGGGATCGGTTAGTGAAGGAAATCCGGACCAACGTCTCGCTCCGAATTACGCAGACGCCCGATCCAAAAATATTCGCGGTCAGCGGACGCGGCGAGATGCAGATCGCGATCCTCGTCGAGCAGATGCGCCGTGAAGGACACGAAGTACTGGTCAGCCGGCCCGAAGTTCTTTGGAAAAAGGATGAAAGTGGCAATCTGCTCGAGCCGATCGAAAAGCTGTACGTGGATGCACCGACCGAACATCTGGGCGCCATCATGGAGAACCTTTCCCATCGGAAAGCTCAGATTACAAACATGAATCATGTGGGCAGCCATGTCTCCATCGAGGCGATTGTCCCCATGCGTGGGCTGATCGGCTTCGAGACCGATCTCGTCAACATGACGCACGGTATGGGCGTCGTAAGTCATTTGTTCCATGAATATGGCGAGGACCGCGGGGAAATAGCCGCCCGCAAGAACGGTTCCCTGGTCTCAATGGATACGGGTGAAGCCACGGCCTATGCCCTCAACATGTGCCAGGACCGAGGTCGCCTGATGGTTGAACCCGGCGACATGGTCTACATTGGCATGATTGTCGGCGAAAACGCCCGTGAGAACGATATCCCGGTCAATCCGGTGAAGGAAAAGAAACTCACCAACATGCGCTCGCAGGGCGATGGGAAGGGCATTCAGCTGAATGCTCCAATGAAGTTGAGCCTGGAACGGGCACTGGAATACATTGACGTCGACGAATACGTGGAAGCCACGCCGAAGAATCTGCGCTTGCGGAAGAAGATCCTCGACGAAGGCCAGCGGAAGCGATCGGTTAAGCAGCGGATTCTAAAATTCGTCACGGAGTAAGGGTACCGATCCGTGTCGTCGCGTTCGCCAGAACGTGCTCATCCGCGGGAGCAAACCTCATAGACGATGAAGAGGCGGACGCGACTTGACCCCGCGACAGTCCCGGATTAATTGAATGCCTCGCGTCGCGGTTGAATCCGGAGGCGAGGCGCCCTTTGACCTGAGAATTGCGTCAACGGAGAGAGGCATGATTTGGGCGGGCAAATATTGGGCCAGTTTAGCTCAGTGGTAGAGCAACGGTTTTGTAAACCGTGGGTCGTCGGTTCAATCCCGACAACTGGCTCCAGTTCATAATCAATGACTTGCAAATGAAACTCCACTCTCCAAAATTCCCGAGAGTTGACTTTTTCCGACGGTTTTCCGACACTGTCGCGCATGAAGAGTACCCAGTCGCGAAAGAAGGTCATTCCGGACTCCTGGCCCCACCGGGTACGGTGTGGACGGGTCGAAGTGACCGTTTATCGACGGAACCGTTCCGACGGGCAGCCCGGCTTTGAAGTCGCCAACTACGCCAGCGGTAAACGCCGGCTGGAATCCTTCCCCTGTATGGTCAAAAAACTCATGCGGCCTCTCGGTGATAGAATTTCAGGAGGCCGCCGAGGCGCTCGCGAGTCTGGACGTCCCCTGCCCTTTCACCGATCCGATCCTCGGACGCTGGAAACAGGATCACGCTGCCCTTGCCTTGGTGATTTCGTTCCGCGTGGAAATGATTCACGTAATTCTCAAGGCAGTGGCGGAGAGAGCTTTCTCCGAAAAGGATCATTTTCGACAGGAGCTCGCTCTTTACAGATCGAATCCAGCGTTCGCAGTGGGCGTTCAGATTTGGACTCCGCGGCAGCAATGTCACCGCTTTGATCCCGACGACTTGGAGGAACACTCACTGTCGACCAAGAATAGAGCTAATAGTCCCGGCGCGGCAGCTTTGTTCTGAGGCGTCACGCCTTGGGCTCGAATCGAAGCACGTCGTGAAATTTATCGAAATCTTGGTCGAATGAGGCCACCGGTAGTTTCGATTCAGTAGCGGACGCCGCCAGGTACGCATCAACCATGTGAGTTCCCGTTTTTTGGACCCTTTCCAACGCATCGAGAAGGAGTTCTTTCTCCGCAAGGCGGACTCCCAAACGATTGACGAACGTCAGCAACGTTTTGGCGACTTCCTTCCGGGGCTGCTTGTAGAATGATTCCAGTGTAAAGGCTGTCTCAGCTAGAACCAATGGAGACAATTCAAGCGCGACTTCACCACGCTCGGCGCTCTCGATAAACGCCGACGCCGCTGCGAACATCGTGGGGGGCTCTCCGGTCAAGAAGCGGAGTAGAATGTTCGAGTCGACGTGATACCGAGGAACGCTCATCGGCGATTCGGCTTTAAGGATTCCGTTATCCAGACGTCGGTCGCTGCTTCCGTTTCTTCGCGGATGCTCGTGAACGGCACTGCCGATTTCAGTGAACCTGCCAGTTCCATCACGCTAGGCATCGGGCGCACGACCGCTGAACCATCCTTACGGGCTTCCCACACGAGGCGTTGCCTTGGTGAGGCTCCCATGGCTTCTCGAATTTCCTGGGGCACGGTTGTTTGCCCTTTGTCTGTCAGCGTAGAAGTTACCATCCACATACACTACCACAGATTGTGTCCTTACCGCAATAGTGTCATTACGCGATTTCGGAACTCGACTTAACTCCCCTGTTCATGCATGATAAATTCATGTTATCATGCACGTGATTACGCACTTACGATATTGTTTCCATTCGAAATGAAACGGAAAAAGTGTTGCTTCCAATCACAGCATGAGGCGCACTCTCGGCTCGCATGAGACGGATTCGCATGGGGCGAGTGTGGCTGGATAGAAGCGAACCTGTTTTCGCATTGAAATCACATTGTCGGGAATCCGCCGGGAACAGTTCGCGCTCAAGCACGGTTTTGAAGGCTTTTACAGTCCCAGCCGGAACCATTCCTTCAAAATGAATCGTTAGCGAAAGAATGTCGCGCGCGCGAATTACGGGCGTCTTCACGCAGCCGCCAATTGCAAAATTGATAACGGCTCCACCTCCCGTTCGATTTGTTGCTGCTTCTCGTAACGCGCCAACCGCAAGTCGAAGTCCGCTTGGAGGCCCGCCCACATTTCAGCGACAGGGCAACGGCCAGGTGATGCGATAGAAACCCGTTCCGGGGCGTAGCGCTGCCGCACTCACCGTCTTTCTCCAACCCGGGTGCGCCAAGCTTTCAACAATCGTCCACGTGCGCAGATCATTCGAAGACTCGATCTGGTAGCTCTCGCCGGCTTCCGGGTTCATTAGCACCAAATCCGCCGAGCCATCGGCCGACTGTTCCAAGACAAGGTCAGCGCTCTCGATCGACGAGATTGTGGTGACCTCATCCTTCCGCTGATCGTCTCCCAACGTCTCGTCGGCTGAGAAGATATGAGCCTCAAACCGGTTCGTGAACGTCTTGTCTTCCGATGCATCGAGCACGACGCAAATGGACGCTTCACGCAAATCCCCCACCGCCGATCCCAACCGGAGCACGCCGCCATCCGGTGTCGCCTCCCATCGCCCAACACTCGGGCGGACGCCCACGACGCGTATCCGTGGGTCCGTCTTCAGAACGAAACTGCTCCCGGCGATGGAGCAGTCACCCAGGCGTCTCATCTTGACGAGGTAGTCCACAGCGCCCCCAGGCAGCTTGGCTTCAGCGATTGGGATTGCTTCGATGAGCAGTGGAAATGGGCAAAGCGGCTTGCGTAACAACCACCAGATTGCGTTCTGAAACAGCCTCTGCCGCTCCCGCGAGTCCAAACTCCCGGTCTCGCTCACCAACGAGAACAACTGCGTCGCCGTTCGCTGGGGTTCGGCACTCGACAAGACCATCGCGGGCGCGACTCCACGCTTGCCGATTGTGCTCGTCCCATCCGCGGCGCGTGCCAACGGGAGAGGCGGCGTCAATTGCGCCGGACCCACCACGCCCACAACACCATTCACCACCCGCTTTTCCTCGGTCGAATCGAAGACGACGGGACCCGAATCGACCATCCCACCGACTGGCGAAAGATTGAGCAGCGAGAGCCAGCGCTTCTGCCGATCCGCGTCCAATTTGGTTAGGGCGTCAAAGAGGTTTGATCCCAGAAAGTAAAAACTCACCGGGCCGCCGGGGCTGGCAGCCAGGCTCTCCAGCCTTTCGATTTCGTCAGGAGTGGTTGATTCGAGCGACTTGGTATCCCAGACCACCGCCTTGAAATTGCGGAGAATTTCGGTGGTGGCTCGACTGCGATCGAGGCGCACATACCAAATGCCGATTTGCGACAGAGCCTCGATCATTACGCGAACTTCCGGATCATCCCCACCGCCAACGATTGCCACCTCGCCGGAGAGATCGACCACTGTGACGGGAATCGCCTCGGAGTTCGTCGAGAGGCCATCGTCGTCGGTGGCGCATGCCGTGATGAGATGCCCGCCCACCGGCGCGTTCAGCCAGCGTAAGTGATAGGGGAACGTCGAGGCTTCTCCAATCAAGCGTGAATCCGCAAAGAACGCCACCTTCACCACTCGGCCATCCACATCGGCTGCGGTGGCTGCGAGGTCGATGTCGGCGGACATGGGTGTTCGTTCACGATCGGGCAGGAAGATGGCGTTGGGCTGCGGATCGGTCACGCTCACGGTGGGTGGGATCCGAGGCGGTGTGGCCTTATCGTCATTCGCGATTGTGCCCGTGCCCTCGCCGATCCCGAGCAGGAGGCCCGTCGGATTGCGCAGTTGAATGTGGAACGTTTCGTCTGGCTCGCCCTCTTGATCTCCGTTCACGCGCACCACGATGATCGCGTTGGTCTGGCCTGGCTGCAACGTGAGGATGCCGTTCGTCGCGGCGTAGTCACTGCCGGCGAGTGCGGTGCCATCGGTGGTGAAAAACTCAACCGTTACCACTCCCGCGGGCGCTCGTGAGAGACTTGCGGTGATACGTATCTCCGACGTGCCGGTGTTGCCCTCGGTGACGCTGGCATCGGCAATCGACACCGTCGGCCAATCAAAGTCAGGCAACACTTCCTCCGGTGTGGCGATGACTAGGTCGTCGAAGAGAAAACCATCTTCGAAATTGCCGACGCGGTTCAATTCGACACGAACGAACGGATTCTGTCGGTCGATCACGCCGAAGAACAGAACGCCGCCGCTCCCTTGCGGATGCGTTACCGGCACTGTGAATTCACGCCGCGTATCGTCCGTTCCCACGAGCGTGAGGGCGAGGCCGTTTAACTCGATGTCCGTGGCAAAGAACCCGAATGCAGACTGCGGTGCTGAGAAGTCGAGGCTTGCCAGGCCGGAGCCGTCGGTGCCCCCCATGTTCAATCCGCGTGTGCCCGAGATGGGAAACTGGCCCTGGGCTGTCCCCGCCGGATCCACCACCTCTTGAACGCTCTGACTGCCGTCGAGAGTGACCAGGGTCGCGCCGAACTTGAGTTGAGTGGGCACGCTCTCCGCCGCGAAGCCCTCAAAATCCTCCGTGCGAAGGCCTCGCAGCCGTGCATGGAATAGCTCCGCCGTGCGCCGTGAATTCAGAATCGACCGGCGCGCGACCTGATTCGGCCCAAGCGGCGCGGCCAGATGTGGACTGACATCTTCAGCGAAGTAGATTTCCGGTTCAACCGTAGCGGCCGGATTCGCGGCAATCGCTGGGTAAGGCAAGACTTCGGCAAGTCGATCAGAATTGTCGTCAACCATGCCGTCGTTATCCCCGAGAAAGAGATAGTACACACCTGGACTTTTCGGTAATGTGATAGTAGCATTCTTGCCGAGAACAAATGGGATTCCTATAGCAGTTGAGCTATCCAAACGGTCAGGTTGAGTGCTCCACCTGGCGATCAGGCTGCAAACTGGAAGTTCTCGGAATAAGGGTATCTCACCATCGGGACAGACCGAGCTTTCTCCGGAGGCATCGGTGCAATTTATTCCGCGATCAACAACGCAACCATTTGCGTATACTGTGAGTAGCTCATTCGGTCCAATTTCACATATCGGTGCTTTGATGGGATCGATACTACGTTCCGTTTTTGAATCGGACATTGTCCGTTGAAAAAGATTGGCAAATGCGGAGACTTCAAATGTGACCGTCGAATTCGCTTCGTACGAATTGACCTCGCAGCAGATCAGCAACCAACCCGCCAGCACTGTGTTGGCGATACCAGCGCGAGACCTGATCAAACAGATAATCGCCGAGAAGAGCGCTGAACTGCTTGGTTGTTGTGAAATCATCATGCTTCCTCTCAGTATCGGTACAAGATTGGCATCCCAAACGCAAATGGCGCGACGCGATCCGGCAATCCCAACATTCGAAGCGAGCATTGACAGATTCGCTTCTGTGCGAGGATCGTGCCTCAGAAATTCATTTTTCCAACAACTCAAATCTCCCAAGTTCCTGACCAGGCAAGCAACGGAGGGGCGATTGGCAGCTCAATGCGTCATGATATAGAAGTTGATATTAATCGCGAGAAGGTAGGCGAACTTCTCGGAATACTCCCAGACGGGCCCTTGTAAGCGATGCGTCATTGAGATGGGTGCAAGCGGTAGAAGCGTGTGTTCGGAACGGCCGGGAGTTGGATGACGAAGTTATCGCCGACACGGGCAGGGGATTCTGGAGCGGTGTGCCAGTCTGCCCCGGTGCCGAGGCGGTCGCGGCTCTTTTCCCCGTAGGGTCAAAAACTCGAACCTACCGATATTCAACGATTTGCAGGGCGATCAGAAGATTGCTCGCAGGCCGTTGGCTCGGTTAAGTCTCTTCTATCACCGAGAGGCCGCATGAGTTTTTGACCATACGAGGTGAGATATCGGACTTCGATTTGGTGTCAGGGATTCAACCTGAGCCGACCGTTGAGACAACCGCGAAGCATATGGCCGTCCTCTATCCAAAAGGTCCCCTCATCGAACAACACGTGGCAATTGGGGCAAAGGCAGAGCAGATTCCCCAGGGTGTCCGGCCCATTGTGGGGCCGACCCAGTGGTTGGATGTGAGCTCCTTCGGCATAAGGGCCTGAACTCGTCTCCGAGCGGAGCCCACAGGCCTGATCTGAACCGTTGCGTGTTTGATCTAGGCCGCGACAGCACCCGGAAAAAGGTGCAGGAAAGCCGCGGAAACGAACCGTGCGATAACTCGTTCTGCCCGCGTTTTTGACGCTACGGGGTGCAATGAATGGTAACCATTGGACAAAAACCGTGCAGACCAAGATGGGCCCCCGGCTTACCGTGCTGCCAAAGAGCGGGGTTAGTTTTCGAGCACGTGTTGGGTTATAATTTACTCTCAGTCCGCTTAAGAAAGACGAAAGAGGCAATTCGATGAAGACAATGACTTTCCTTGCCCGAGTATGCATCTTGAGGCGGATTGCCGGGCATTTTAAAACCACCTGCCTGATGAATGTGATACCACTCTTGCTGCTATTGACTCTCCCAGCCGAGGTGCAGGTCCAGCTCATTTACAAGACAGAGAATGGCCAGATCACGATTACCGGCTGGACCAGCCCGGCTGGGGCGGTGGATATCCCTAGCGCGATCAATCGATAGGATTTCCCTTCTTGACGCTCCGCGAATATGTGCAAAAGGAATCTCACGATGAAAACAAAACTCATTGTCATCATAACTTGGCTCTTCGTTGTGGCGAATAACAGCAGTCGCGCCACTCCACCCCGCTTCTTACCCACACAGGCACTCCAAAACGATACCGTCGACGTCGGCGCCTCGAAATCTTTTTCTACTGTCGTGGTTGCGGAAGGGCCGCTGAAGTATCAATGGCAACTAAACGGGGGCGAACTGTTGGGGCAGACAAACCAGACCCTGACCATCACGAGCGCGAGCCCCGCCGATGAAGGCGATTATTCCGTGGTGGTTAGCAACTCCGACGGGGTGACGTCAAGTGTCCCAGCCCGGCTTTGGGTAGTGCCACCATCCAAAGAGTACATTGCGCGCAACTTCACCAACAGTGCCAACCAGCGTGTTCCCTACTTCTACTTCCTTCCGACCAACTTCGACGCTGGTCGAAGATATCCGCTGATCTGGTTTTTACACGGCAGCGGCGACGAGGGCGACGTATACAGCTTTTATCTCAAAGGTCCCTGGGGGAAGGTGTTTTCCTCTTACCGGCAGCAGTTGGCCGACCCAGCGGTCGTGGTATGGCCCTCTCGCCGTATTGGAGACAAGAGCTGGGACAATCAGTATATGAAAGATTATCTGAGTTTGCTGGATATGTTGATTCCCGAGTTTAGCATCGATACGAACCGGATTTACCTGATCGGTATTTCGGATGGCGTCGGAGCGGCGCATGCCTTGGTCGGTAGGCAGCCGCAATTGTTCGCCGCGTCGGGCCTAGGATCTGGAGGGAGCCAGATCAGTGGTTCCTTACAGTTCAAAGATGTGCCCACGTGGATATGGTGCTCATCCGACGATGGGCTCGTAAGCTCAACACGTGTCATCGCTCGTTCGATCCGCTTCGCAGGAGGCAGGGCAGTCTACACGGAATACAAGTATGGCGGACATGATGGCGGCATCGTGACGGGCCTCTGTAACCCTGTTTATGTGAATTGGATGCTGGCGCAACGGCGGGGAGTCGAATCGGCTGTTGAGCCGCGTCTTTCAATCACGAATCCTTCAGAGGCGGTTGTTACCACCGGCGCCTTAATCTTGAATCTCGCCGGCAAGGCCGAGGCGCTCGGAATGGAGGTGACTCAGGTGTCCTGGGAAGCCGTGGCGACCAAGACGAACGGCGTCGCCACGGGGTATGCGTCCGGTGAACCCCATCTATTTTACTGCCCGATGATCTGCCAAGATGGCGGGGATGAAGCAATTACACCGTACATCTGAACAA
>CAMDJH010000102.1 GCA_945900455.1 Akkermansia muciniphila | reverse complement strand
CCCATCCGGCTCACCACGGAATCTCGAATGTCCGGGTCAATCTTACCCCGCAACTTCAAGCCCTCCTGAGCGAGTACTGTCAGGATCCCCTTCTTGCCATAGAATTTAACGATCTTGGCGAGCAACTGAGCATCGGAGAGTTCGACTCGCATTGGAACGCGCAGGAGCAGGTGGAAGTGGTTGGACATGATGCAGTAGGTGATCACCTCCACGTCGCAAAACTCGGCCAATTTGGCGAGGATCCCGACGAATTTCTCTTTCCCGAGATCGTCCAGGAGCCGCTGGCCACCGACGATCCGCGAGATGCAGTGATAGACCGCCGATTCCCCAGCGAGTTTGATGCGAGCCATTCTCATAACATTGCCAGCGATGCTGAACGCATCCTCTGGCAAGAAGGATGGCGTGTCAAATCAATTGAACCTGTCACTTTGTATAAGATCAAAGATCAAGGCAAATTACGATGAGAATGGAGACTAGGAATCCCAATGTTTTCAGCCTCCCAGCGCGATGGTCAGGCCCACCAGCGCGCTCCCGAGCACAACCATTGCGAGGCCGGTCACCCAGGGGTGGTATTCCGCGACGCGCCCGAAGGCATAACCGGTCAGGAACAACAGGAAGATCGCGATGGCGTTGGAGGCGCGAAGAGCCCACCCGATGTCGTTCATGAAGAGGAACGGGATTATCACCGGGAACGTGGTGATGAGCACCCACAGAAACACCCCGAGCGCCCCGAGCCACTCCTGACTTCGCAACTGGGGGACCGCTGGCGGCTCGGGCAGTTGAACGAGCTTCTGTCGCATGGACTCATATTCCGCAGGGCTGAGCGTGGCCGCCAGCATCGGTGGCAGCGCGTCGGCAATGACGCGGTGGGCCACCTCCGGGGCCGCGGCCTTGCGCAAGGCCCGCAACGAGCGGATGCCGCGCCCCTGTTCGCTTAGGCAGCCCATGAGATACAGAATGCCATCGATAACTCCCCAGGCGATATTGCAGCCGAGTGCGCCGAGGAGCATCGTGCGCACCCCTTCGCGCCCGGCCTCCGCCACACGGAGCGAGCCAGTGAAGGTGAGGACCATGATTAGGCCAAACAGTACTTCCGAGATGCGCTCAATCGGTTCGAGCAGGCGCTTGGAGGTTTTGATGGGCGGGTCAGGCATGGCGGTTTTGAGTTGAGCACTCATCGTTCCTTCGTTGATCCGGTATGAGCCTTGTTCCCGACCTTTGATGAGCTGGCCCGCCAGTCCCGGACGAGGGGAGCAATGGCGGTGTTGGCATCGATGGGGCCAAAGTGTTTTTCCAGTCCGGCGGTGCGCAGCGCCTTGCGCAAAGGGCCGCGCACTTCCGCCAGCTTCAGGGTCACGCCGCGATCGGCCATCTCGTCCCGCAGATGCTCGAACATTTCGACACCGGACAAATCCACGTGCGGTGTTGTGGCCAGGCACCAAACCGCAAATTTCACCGGCGGGGTCGCCCGATTCAGCTGTTCCATGAATTGGTCACGGATGTATTCGGCATTGAAATAAAGAATCGACGAGTCCACGCGGAACACCAGCACTCCCGGGGAGAGCTCGTTTTCCGGGTTTCCTTCGACGTCACCGTAAAATTCGCTGCCAGGCACGCGCCCGAGAACGGCGACGTGGGGCCGCGAGGCGCGGCGCAAGAGCTGCACGATGGAAATAACGGCGCCGATCATCACGCCCCGCAACAGGCCGGAACTGAGCACGCCGGCGATCGCTGCCATCGCCACGACGAATTCCGGGCGATCGGCGCGCCAGAGTTGCTTAAGAGTCGAAAGCTTGAACAGGCTGGCGACCGCCACGAGGACCACCGCCGCCAACACCGGCTGGGGTAGCGCGCGCAGCAAGTGCGAGAAGAAAAGCACCACCACCAGAATCAACCCCGCCGCGATGCCACTCGAGAGGGGGGTGCGCGCGCCACCTCCTTCGTTGACGACGGATTGCGACATACCGCCGCTGATCGGAAATCCCCGACCCAATCCGGCGGCAAGGTTCGCGGCGGCGAGCGCGAGGAACTCTTGGTTCGCGTCAAGCCGGTTGCCATGTTTGGCCCCGAACATGCGACCGATCGCAGCCGTCTCCACGGCGCCGAGCAGAAAACAGGCAAACGCCAGGGGCAGCAACTCATTCAAGTCCGCCCAGTGAATCGCGGGCATCCCGATGCTCGGAAGCCCTTGAGGCACTTCGCCAAGCAGTTTCACTCCGCGCGCATCGAGGCCGAGCAGAGCCGAAGCCAGGATGCCGCCCACCACGACAAACAGTGCGACGGGTTTGTTTCTTAAAAAAATCTTTCCAAGCACCAGCACCGACAGTGCGACCCCGCCGGTGGCAAGCGACGTGGAATTGGTTTCATGAAGGTGCTTCAGAAAATGGGCGCTGTTCTGCCAGAAATTACCGTGCGCACCGTGGATACCGAATAACTTCGGCAACTGCGTGGTGGCAAGAACCAACGCCACGCCGCACTTGAACCCCGTCATCACGCTCTCGGAAATGAAATTCACGATTGTGCCGGCCTTGACCAGCCAAGCGACGAAGGCAATGAGCGCCACAAGCAACGCCGTGCCCGCTGCCAGCGCACTGAACCGGGACGTGTCTCCATTCGCCAACCCGGCGAGAGAGGAGCCCATCAGCAGTGAGATGGCCGAGGTGACCGTGATGGCGGTGTGGCGAGAGCTGCAAAACAGCCAGAAGACCAAACCGCCGAACAAACACGCGTACAGACCCGCCTCGGGCGGCAAATTGGCGAGCGAGGCGTCGCCCAACCCGGCCGGCAGTAGGTAAGCAGCGAGCGTGATGCCAGCGACAAGGTCGCCGCGCAGCCAGGCAGCATTGTACGATCGCAGCCATTGTAACGCAGGGATCCAACGCCTCCACGACGGGCCCGTGGCCTCTTGACCATCGATGGTTTTAGTCATGAGCGATCAAGTGGTGAATTGGGTAGCGGGTGCGCGCCAAGGCGTCAGAAGCTCTGAGAGCTACCCATGGCGCCATCGTTTGCACCCCGTGTCATTCTTGCTCCAGTCATCCTCTGTTTGCCCGGCGGGCGCCGCGGCCGATCGGCCAACAGCGAAAGTTGACGCGGCGTGAGCAACCACTTCAGTTCAGCGCAGCGGCCGAACTTCAGTTTGGCGATCGCGAGTTTGCACAGCCCCCCTTTCTTGAGTTGGAGGCCCACCCCTCCGTGGCCGCCGATGAGTGTCCCGGCTAGTCCGCTCAGATACGGTTCGTGCCCCACAACCAACAGCCGCTTGCGCGAGCCGTCCATCCGTCCTATCTGCTCGACAAGCCGTTCGGGGTCGCCCTCCGGCGCCAGATACTCGGAAAATTTCATTTTGCGGCCCAGCTCGAGCGCCTTTGCCACAATTTCCGCCGTAGCCACGGCACGCAGGGATGGGCTGGAGAGAATCCAATCGAACGAGAGTCCCAGCGCCTTCATTCCCCGGGCCACGCGCTCCATCTTCTGCCGGCCATCGGGCGTCAACGGGCGCTGACTGTCCTCCACGTAGTCCGGGCTGGCCCGGTCAACGGCGACGGCGTGTCTCAGAAAATATAGGTTCATGTTTGGTTGGATGGCGGGCGAATGCCGGCGTGTCTCAGAGAGTGTAGGTCCATGTACCGCTTCGCGCACCCCTCACCACTCATCGGCGGCGCATCAATGGAACGGTTACGGTTTATCTCCGCCCGCCACCTCCACCGCCCCGGCCACCTCCACCTTGTAGTACCAAGGGTCGTAGAATCCAACCCCGTAATAACTGCTGCTCACATGGGGAATTGATTCATGGTTCAATATTTCTCCGCCACGAACTTCCGTCCCTTCAAACTGGCTACGTCGTCATAGGCACCCTTCATTGAACGTTCGGGGAGCTTCACCTTCTCGTGTGGGAGCTTCTTGTAGGGGATCTGGTCCAGGATGTGAGCGAGGCAGTTTAGCCGGGCGCGCTTCTTGTCGTCGGAACGCAGAATGTACCACGGCGCGTGCTTCGTGTCGGTAGCCTTAAGCATCGAGTCGCGGGCGCGCGAATACTCAAACCACTTGCTGCGCGAAGGGAGATCCATGGGGCTGAGTTTCCACTGGCGTAACGGATCCTCAATCCGAGCCTCAAAGTGTCGCTGCTGCTCCTTGTCGCTGGACTCCAGCCAGATCTTGAGGAGAAGGATGCCACCTTCCACCACGTATTTCTCCAACTCGGGGCAGAGCTCAAGAAAGCGATCATGCTTTTCCTTCGAGCAGAAACCCATCACGTACTCGACCCCGAGGCGGTTGTACCAACTTCGGTCAAAAATCACGACTTCGCCACTGGCGGGGAAATGTTGCATGTAGCGCTGCATATACATCTGTGACTTCTCGCGATCGGATGGTGCCGGCAGCGCCACGACCCGGAATACGCGGGGGCTGACCCGCTCAGTCAGGGCGCGAATCGTGCCGCCCTTGCCGGCGGCGTCTCGACCCTCGAAGACGATGATGACGCGCAGGCCCTTGTGCTTGACCCACTCTTGCAGGTGGCACAACTGGGCCTGAAGCTTACGAAGTTCCTTCGTGTACTTCTTAGTCGTCAACTTTTCGTTTTCCTTGCTCTGTGATTCTGTGCTCATAGCGTTTTGATAATAGTTGCGGAGATTTAGATTTAGCTGGCAGCGCTTGGGGGCTGACTTTTTCCTGCCTGGAGCGCAGCCGCCATTTCATCCGGCTCCGCCTGCGCCGGTGCCGGTGCCGCCTCACCGGGAGCACCTGGCCGGATGATTTCCACTTTGGAGGGCAGATTGCTCATCATTTTCATCACTTCCGCCACGGTGCCGAAGATGAATTCCGCCCGGCGCTCTGGCACCGGCAGTTGGTAGAAATGAGAAAGCGATAGCCATTTCCCGGAGCGGCCGAGCACAAACTCGTCGGCGATAACTCTCGGGTCTTCGGGATCATAACCGTCCTGCATCACGACGTAAGGTCCGCCGCGGTCGCGTGGAGTGATTTCGGTGGCCTGCCGCCACGACGCCAGGCTGGCGAGCCGGACATCCTGGAAGCTGTTGGTGATGTTACGTAGGTTGAGGTTGCTCATGTTTGTTAGAGGTTATGCCGGATTTCAAAATGTGAACGCAACGGCGACAACGAAGGTGGGTTTGTCGTCGTCCGGATTAAACAAATAACCGCTTAAATTGACCCTCTTGTAGGTGAATCCCACCATCGGTCCCCGCTGAATTTCACGGTTTGTCTTGTAGAGTCGCGTGCGCTGCGTCACCAGGCCGAACCGGAGCCAATCCAGCGGTGCCAGCGTCAGCTCCGACCAATTATAGAAGAAACTGTTTGAAGAAGTGCCCATGTCGAAGACGTATTCCCCTTCACTGTAGAGCTCCAGCTTCCACCAACTCAGCGAGCTCTTGTAGCCCGGTGCAATACCGGTGGTGTGGCCGAAAACGCCGCCGAGCATCGGCTTGACCTCCCAAGTCCATTTTTCGCCGCCGCTGAAATTGTAACCGACCCACGCCGAGCCGGCGTCGAGCGCTTCGTAGTTATAGCGCGCTTCGAGATGCAGCCAGTCACGGTCGGCCGTGAATGTGGGCTGCGCGTAATCGCGATCGTCCGGCACAACGTACGTATAGACGGAGGCCGAGAAGGACCAGGCCTTCGGGTCGGCTTCCTTTGTGAGAGAGGGCGGCGCGTTGGTCAGCGCGGGGTCAGTCGCGCTCGTCGTCGCATCGCCCTGCGCAAGACCACTCGCAAGCCCAGCGACCATCGCAATGACGGCAAGTACACGCATCGCCTTCATCTTTGAACCAGTGCCGTTTCCGTCTGCCAACCGCCACCGAGAGCGCGGTAGAGTTGGACCACGGAAAGCAGTTCTCCGAGCCGAGCCTGGGCCAGGGTCAGCTCGGCGGTGAACAATTCCTGTTCGTTGTAGAGAACTTCGAGGTAGCTGGTCACACCTCCCTCGTACCGAATGCTGGCGAGGTCGGTGGCTTCGCGGTTGGCCTGAGTGCGTAGCTGCTGCCGAATCGTGAATTCGCGTGTGCGCTGGTACGCGATGAGCCCGTCGGACACTTCGCCAAAGGCGTTCTGCACCGTTTGCCGGTAACGGGCCAGCGATTCCTCGTATTGCGCCTGGGTGATTCTCAAGTTGGCACGGAGGCGACCACCAGTGAACAACGGAAAGCTCACGGCGGGACCGAACTGCCAGATTTGGGACCCCGACTTGAACAGGTCGGAGAGCGCCACGCTCTGAAACCCGTATAAGCCGGTCAAGGTGAGCTGCGGATAGAAGGCCGCCTTGGCCTGCCCGATGTTCGCGCTCGCGGCAATCAGCTCCTCTTCCGCGAAGCGGATGTCGGGGCGTCGCTCCAGCAGGGACGAGGGCAGTCCGGCGGGGACTTCTGCGCGGACCTGCTGATTGGCAAATCCCTCCCCGCGCTGAATCGAGCCGGGATTGCGGCCGAGCAGGATGCAAAGCGCGTTCTCCTGCTGCTCGCGCTGGCGCTGGATGTCGACGATGCTGGCCTCGGCGCTATACACGAGAATTCTCGATTGGGCGACGTCCTGCAGGGCCGCCACGCCGCCTGCCTCGCGCGCAGAGGTGAGTGCGAGCGAATTGGTGCGGACGCCGTAAGTGCGTCGCGCGATTTCGAGTTCATAGTCCAGTTCTAGAAGCGCGAGATAGGCCGTGGCAACCTGCGCGACCAACGTCTGGCGGACGCTACGCTGCGCATCCTGTGTTGCGAGAAAGCGGGCTCTTGCCGCCTCATTGGCACGCCGGATCTTGCCCCAGAGATCCACCTCGTAGGCCGACATGCCAATCGAAACGTCCCCGTAGTTCCGGACCGGGTTCAAGCTCGAGCTCGGTGCCGGGCCATTCTCCGAATTCCGTCGGCCCACCAGCTCGCCGCCGGTGCCGATGCTGGGGAAGTATTGCGAGCGGGCGACTTGCAACGCCGCTTCGCTTTGCAGCACCCGCGCCGCAATGATCTTGATGTCCCAGTTGTTGGTGAGCGCGTCGCCGACGTAAGCCGTCAGCTGCGGATCTTGAAACACCGCCCACCAGCCAAGGTCAGAAAACGCATTTGTGCCGGCTGGGGCGTTGGTGTCCGAGCTGGCGGTTCGGTACGCAGCCGGTGCGTCCATTGCCGGTCGCTGGTAATTCGGACCGACGGCGCAGCCGCCCAACAAGGCCATGCCCCAACAGACAACCGTCCATGCCCATGAACCGACCGTTGCTTCGCCCGCTCCGCCACTCCGGGTGGGGGAGAGGGTGCCCGAAGGGCGGGGGAGGTGGGGCTTCGGTTCATGGTCCCAATTCATGACCATGTTCTTGGAAAACTTCCCTACGCAGGCACTCTGCCCAGTTCTGGTTTCCGACTTCTGATTTCTGATTCCCGCTTTCATCAGTGTGCTCCTCCTTTCTCGCCGAGAGCTAGAGCCGGAGGCGGCGGGGAGGCGGGCACGGGTTTCTTCTTTCCCCCACGCTCCACAATCCGTTGCACAAACACGTAGCAGACCGGGATGATGAACAGGCCCTCCACGGTCGAGATACCCATGCCATAAACCACGCCGGTGCCCATCGTGCTGCGCGAGGCCGCGCCGGAGCCGGTGGCCAGCATCAGTGGCACGCAGCCAAGAATGAAGGCGAAGGACGTCATCAAGATGGGCCTCAAGCGCAACTTCGATCCTTGAACCGCGGCTTCGAGAATCTCGACCCCTTCCTCGCGTTTCATTTTGGCAAATTCGATGATGAGGATCGCGTTCTTAGCCGCCAACCCGATGAGCATGACCAAGCCGATTTGCGCATATACGTTCAACTCAAAGCCGCGCGCCAACATGCCGATCAGCATGCCCAGGATGACGGTCGGCGTCGCTAGTAGCACCGCGAACGGTAACCCCCAACTCTCATACTGCGCGGACAGCAGCAGGAACACGAACAAGATCGCCATACCGAAAATGACCGGCGCCTGGCCCTCGGATTTCTTCTCCTGAAGGGTCAAACCGGACCACTCGTAGCCCACTTCGCTGGGCATGGTTTTCATGACTTCTTCGATGGCCTTGATTGCCTGTCCGGAACTGTAGCCAGGCGCGGCTGCGCCCATCATTTCGGCCGCGTTGTAAAGGTTGAAGCGCGAGACGAAATTCGGTCCGCTGATCTTGGAGACCTTGACGAGCGTGCTGAGTGGAACCATTTGGCCGGTGCTGTTGCGCACGTAGAACTGGCCGATGTTGTCGGGCTTATTGGTGAAGTCCGGATCCGCCTGGAGGAAGACTTTGTAGACGCGGCCAAAGCGGACGAAGTCGTTCACGTAAAGCCCGCTCAAGTAGGTTTGCAGCGTCTGGAAGATGCTGTCCACGGGCACGCCCAAGGTCCTCGCCTTCTCGCGGTCGAGCTCGACTTTCACCTGCGGCGTCACCGGACTGAAGGTGGTGCTGACGCGGGCAATCTCGGGTCGCTGTGCCACCGCCTTCTGCAACTGTTGGACGTAGACGGCCAGTTGCTCGATCGAACCGCCGGAACGGTCCTGCAATTGCATGGTGAAGCCGGAGACGTTGCCGTAGCCGGGCAGGGGCGGTGGGCCGAATGCAAAGGCCCGCGCGCCGGGGATGGCGGCAAACTTCTTGTTCCACTGCTGGACGAGGGCCTTGGCTTGGAGCGTGGGACTTTTTCGCTCTTCCCAAGGTTCCAGGCCGATAAACATCATCGCCGTGTTGGGAAAGTTCAGGGAGTTGAGGATGTTGAAACCGGCGAGGCCCAGGGCCGAGCGGACGCCTTCGGTGTTCCGAACAATGGCTTCCACCTGCTTCAGTACTTCGTCGGTGCGCTGGAGCGACGCGCCCTCGGGCAGTTCGACGGCGACGAAGAGAAACCCCTTGTCCTCGTCCGGGATAAACCCGCCGGGCACAAACTTGCCGAGGATCCAGATGGCGGCAACCACCGCCGCCAGCAGCAGCATGGATCGTGCAGCCTTGCGGCCCAGCGTGCCGACAATGTTTCCGTAAGAGTTGCTGAGCCAGTCGAAGAACCGGTTAAACAGCTTGAAGAACTTCGCGATCGGCCCGCGTCCCGGGGTCGGTTTCTTGAGCATCAAGGCGCACAACGCAGGGCTGAGTGTCAGCGCGTTGATAACCGAGAAGACCACCGCGACCGCAATCGTGAGGGCGAATTGGCTGTAAAGCTGGCCGGTCACGCCACCCATGAACGCCACCGGCACGAACACGGCGCACAACACCAAACCGATGGCCACCACCGGCCCGGACACTTCCGCCATCGCCAGGCGCGTCGCCTCCACGGGTTCTTTGCCATGCTCCAGGTGGTGTTGCACCGCCTCGACCACAACGATGGCGTCGTCTACCACGATGCCAATCGCCAACACCAGCCCGAACATCGTCAGCACGTTTACGCTGAACCCGAGCACCGGGAACATGATGAACGCACCGAGGAGCGAAACGGGCACCGTACACATCGGAATGATCGTCGCGCGGAAGCTCTGCAAGAAGACATAGACCACGATCAGCACCAGCACGACGGCCTCGAACAGCGTATGCACAATCTCCTCCATCGAGGCTTTGATCGGTAGGGTGGAATCCATCACCACGTCGTACGCCATGTCCGGCGGGAACCGCGACTTGGCGGCCTCGAGAATTTTATTGACGTTGTTCGCGGTCTCGATCGCGTTGGCGCCCGGCGCAAGGTAGATGCCGAGAGCGCCCGCTTCGGACTGATTCCCTCCCTTGTTGAGTCGACCGCGCAAGTCGTAGGTCTGCGCGCCGAGTTCCACCCGGCCGACGTCCTTGATCTTCACTTGCGACCCGTCTGGGTTGGACCGAATGATGATGTCCTCAAACTCCTTCGGATCCTTGAGCAGTCCGAGGGCGCGGACATTGAACTGCATTTCCTGGCCCTGGGGTGCCGGCTCGGCCCCGATACGGCCGGCGGGGGACTGGGCGTTTTGTTCCTTAATGGCGTTCTGAATGTCCGAAGGCGTGATGCCCAGCGAGGCAAGCTTGTCCGGCCGCAGCCAGACGCGCATCGAGTAATCCTGGGCGGTGAAATTCTTCACGTCGCCCACGCCCCGCACCCGCTTGATGGAATCCACCAGGTTGATGTCGCAGTAATTGCCCAGGAACACCGCATCGTAGGTTCCCTTGGGTGAATTGAGGGCTACGACCATAAGGATGTCCGGACTGGACCGGTTGACTACCACGCCTTCGCGTTTGACTGCGTCGGGCAACTGCGCATCCGCCTGACCGACGCGGTTCTGCGCGTTCACCTGCATAATGTCCACGTCCGTGCCCACGTCGAAATATATGTTCAGCGTGAGCTTGCCGTCATTGGCACTGTAGGACTGCATGTAGAGCAGCTTGTCCACGCCGTTCACCTTGGACTCGATGGGCGTGGCCACGGACTCCATGACGGCTTCCGCCGCGGCGCCGCGATAAGTCGTGGTGACCTGAATCATCGTCGGGCTGACCGGCGGGTATTCGGCAATGGGCAACCGTTGCAGAGTAATCAAGCCGACTATCACCGTCAGGATCGCAATGACCATCGCGACGATGGGGCGGCGGATAAAGAAGTCAGCCATAACGATTACTCCTTGCCGTGCTTTGTCTCGCCTTGCTTGGCGTGGGTACCTTCAGCGTGCTTGCCGGCTTCGGGAACTTTGGCGGCTTCGGCGGCGGCCTCGGCGATTTGGGCGGCGGTCTTCGGCTGCACCGGTGCGCCCTCGCGCACTTTCTGGAGACCCTCGGTAACGATCCGTTCACCCGCCTTCAACCCCTCCACGATGAGTAGGTTCTCCCCGATCATTTCACCCGGCTTTACTGCGCGTTGGGTGGCTACGTTGTCGGTGCCAATGACCCACACAAAACTCTTTCCCTGAAGCTCCGTCACCGCCCGCTCCGGCACCAGGATGCTGTTGGGCCGCATTCCCCGATCCACTTTGATGCGGGAGAACATGCCGGGGCGAAGCACCTTGTCGGGGTTGAGGAACTCGGCGCGCACTCGCAGCGTGCCGGTTTTCACGTCCACGGCGCGGTCAATGAAGACAAATTTACCCTGATCCTTATGCACGGATCCATCTCCCAGAATCAGGGCGATCGGCAGATCGGCCAGCTTCTTGCCTGTGCGCCGGGCTTCGCTTTCGCTCCGGAGATATTGCCCTTCGCTGATGTTGCAATAGAACCAGATGGGATCGAGCTGCGAAATCGTCGCCAGCAATGTCGGCTCCCCTTTGCCCACGAGGCTGCCGACAGAAACCTGCTTGGCGCCGATCAGTCCGGTGAGCGGCGCGCTCACATCGCAGTAACCGAGATCAATTTTCGCCGACACGACTCGGGCCTCCGCGGACTGGACGTTGGCCTTGCCTACGTCCACCGAAGCGACGGCGTTGTCGAGATCCTGCTGCGGAATGGCGCGCTTCTCGGCGAGCGGCATGAGACGATTGACGTCCTTCTGGTACTTGTTCAACGCCGCTTTCGCCTCGGCCAGCATCCCGTTGGCAGCAGCAAGCTTTTCCTCGAACGGCTTCTTATCTAAGGCGAACAGGGGGTCGCCTGCCTTCACTTCGCTGCCCTCGATAAAGAGCACCTTGTCCACGAAGGCTTCGACGCGCGCGCGCACCTCGACGTTTTGCGGTGAGTCCAGTTGTCCGATGAACTCCGTGTGGAGCGACACGTTCGTGGCCATGACGTCGAGCACTTGGACGATGGGTGGCGGCAAGGCGGCTGGCGCCGCCTTTTTGCACGACGTGGCGGTGATAGCCGCGGCGGCGGCCAGCAACGCCAGCGGCACGCGAAAACGCCGTGGACACCGATCCATCTGCGGCGAGGAGAAACAGAATTCGGACCAAGTTTGATTCATAGGACTTCTTGCGAAGCGTTACCAAACCGCTGGTAAGATCGTCAATCGTGCACCTTTGCTAGACAACTTTGGGTGCTCGGGAATTTCTTGATGTCTTCCATTCGGGTCAGATCGTGCTGGTGGTGGATTGAACGGATGGCAATTCAGTGCCCTTATCGTTGAAGACCTCCCTGCCGCCGACACCCTGGGAGTCACTGAGGTCGGCCATCGCTCGATCTTCGGGGTCCTCAAAGAATCGCTTGGCGGATCGCTCCAGGAGGCGCAACTGCAACTGGAGCACAGCTGTGCGCTCCGGAGGCAAAGTCTGGATCAGGTCCTCCAGCATGGCCCGCAGCCGGCGCGCGACCTGAATGCTCGTCCCCCCGAACTGACGAATTTCCGTAACCGCCAAGTATACGAAGTCTTCCCAGTCGGGCGTTCGGTAAAGCAACCGAACCGAGCCTTGCCCATCTCGGACCTGGCTTTCATTCAAATGGCGGCTTCCAATCTGGCGGAGCAGGTGCTGAATCTGGTCAATGGCAAGAACCGCCGTGGTGGGATCATTGATCGCCGCGGAAAGTCCCTTCGATGCGATATCCACCAAGATCCGGAAGGTAAAGCTGGGGTCTTGCTGCAGGGTCCGTTCTGCGCCTACGGCTAACGACTCGTAAAGCAGAGCTGCTGACGGGGGCGCTCCGCTTCCGAAGATGCGGAACAGCGGCTGGTCGGCTGCCACGAAATCGCCCACTTGCGGAACAATCACGATCATACAGTTGGCGCGCTGGGCCAGTGCCACGAGTCCTTCCATGTCGAAAGCGAGGACGACGCCCTCCTTCAGATTTGGAATCGTCCAGCAAGGCTCCCCGTCCATGACTTTGGCACGTTGCGGCGTTGCGTCCTGCGCCGCGGAGAGGCGCCGCGGATAGACATTCTCGATGACTTCACGCCCCAGGCGGGCCACAAACCCCAAAGCACCGCTCGGTCGGAGCGAAATGCATATATGGTCCACCAGATAAAAGAAAACACCCAAGCTCGCCAGACAGCTGTAAACCGCGACGTAGGTGGTGAGCGGAGGGACGCCTCCTTTGATCCGGACAAGCGTCGCCAGCGCGAAGGTAAAGGCGAAGACAAACAGCGTGAGGGAAAGCTTCGTGAACCGGTTCTGCAACACCAGACCAATGATGCGAGGCGTGAGTTGGGCGCTGGCGAGCTGCACCGTAATCAGGAGGGCGGAACATACAAAGACAATCAGGGTGAACATCGACGACGAGAGGGCTCCCAGTAGCGTCACTGTAGTGGACGGATCGAGCGGCAGTTTCCAAGCCATTGCTGCCTCGACCCAGTGAAGGAACCGAACGGCTCCCAGCGCCACCACCATGCCGCACACCGGAAGGATCCAGAGGGACCTTCTGATGTAGTCGGCAAGGCGATAGCGCTGAAGCCAGGTCATACACTTCTAATTTTGTTCATTTACCGCTCGGTCGTCATGAGGTTCAACGCGCCATGTTGTGTGCCGTGGCAAGCGGTAAGACCTTTGGTGACTGCCAATCACTTGCCTTTCGTTCCGACTACGGGCATCTCCGAGGCGATGGTCACGTCAACGAACAGCCCCAGCTGATTCTCAATCTGGAGAAACTGCCCGGCCTGGATCGGCGTGAGAGCCTTTCGGATCTTGCGGTGATATTTCTTCAGCAAATCCAGTCTTGCCCTCTGACCCTTCAACCAGCGTTTGCCGATGTCGTTGGCCTTCCCGTTGTCAAAGCTGCCATCTTGGTGGGATTGGACGAACTCCGTCAGCAGCTCTGTCCGGGTTATGGCCAGCTTGCCCAGCGCATTCTCGTAGTCGCGGTAAATCGGCCAGAACTTTTCCCCATCCTCCGCGGAAAGTTTCATGATCGAGTTGATTAACTCAACCTTGATGGAATTCATGTCCGACCGCAGGAGCTGCAAGTAGTTATAGATGTTGTCATTGACCGGGGCACCACTGGCTGCCGGAGCCACCAGACTGAGCAGGGCCGTCAACCCGAGGACGGCTACAAACTTGAATGCGTTCACGGTAAAGAAGCGTTTCATAGTCTTTGTTAATTTTCGGGGTCCGTTAAGGGTTGAGGTCTTTATCTTTCCAATACTTGGTCCCTGCGACGGTCACCTGAAGCGCCACACCGGTATCCGTCATTTGGTAGATCTCGAACAGATTGCCACCCGTGTCCGCACCCGCTGCCCTGGCGGCGGCGGCGCCTTTATCGCCGGCCTTGGCCGTGGCATCGGCCTCCCCTCCGAACTGCCAGCCACTTTCGATGAACTTCCTCATCACGTTGTCGGTCTTAAAGATGAACACCACACTTAGATCTTTGGCGCCCATGCCCACTCCACCGCCGAGTGAACCCATGGCCATGAAGGTCTCCTTGCCGCTCTTTTCCGCGACCATGCCGTAGCCGTGGCCGGTGCTAAGGAGGAACAAGTTTATGTTCTTGTTGTTGAAGGTGCCGTAGCCGACGGCTTTCTGGATCTTGTCCTTGGCTTCAGGATGGGCGGCGTAGAGTTTGGCCAGGATGGCGTCGCGGTCTTTGCGGACTCCATCGCGTTTTTCATCGGCACTGCCGCCCTTGGCGCCAAAGAGGCCAGCTAATGCGGGCATTGCGACGGCCGCAACCATGCATGTAAGGAGAATTGCTTTCTTCATAGCTGAATTGTTCTCGTAACTAGGCAAGACCCTGATGAAACCCATAGGGCTTCGCTTTCCATTTTTTGCAGATCTCTGCGCGAATTTTGTCCGAGCGGTGCGGATGACACGGTGAGCCGATTGATATTTCGGCTCTTCCGTGTGATCTGTGGGTGGTTTTCAGTGATGGGAAAACGCAAGTTGCTTTACAATAGTGACAGGTTAAATGAAATTGACACTCCATCCTTCTTGTCGGAGGCTGCCCTGGCAAGCGTTTGAAAACGTTATGAGAATGGCTCGCATCAAGCTCACTGGGGAATCGGCCGTGTATCACTGCATCTCGCGGATCGTCGGCGGTCAGAGGCTGCTGGACGATCTAGGGAAGGAGAAACTCGTCGGGATTCTCGGAAAAGTGGCCCAATTTTGCGATGTGGAGGTGATCACTTACTGCATGATGTCCAATCACTTCCACCTGCTCGTACGAGTACCGGTTCGAGTTGAACTTTCCGATGAGCAACTCCTGGCCAAGATGGCGGCGTTTTATGGGAAGAAAGGAATCCTGACGGTGCTGGCGCAGGAAAGTTTGAAGCTGCGGGGGAAGATTGATTTGGATATTCGAGAATCGGTGGTGGGTCGAATGGGGGACGTGTCCGCCTTCCTGAAGGAGTTCAAACAGCGCTTTAGCCGATGGTACAACAAGACAACGGGACGATTTGGAACGTTGTGGGCGGAGCGGTTTACGAGCGTATTGGTGGAAGACTCGCGGCGCGCCGTTCGAACGGTGGCGGCCTACATTGATTTGAATCCGGTGCGAGCGGGATTGGTGAAGGATCCCAAGGACTACCGGTTTTGTGGATATGCGGCGGCGTTGAACGGAGTGGCAGCAATGCGCCAGGGGCTGCTGAGTTTTTTGGCGGAAACGAATTGGGCGAAAGGAGCCGCGGAATACCGGATGTTGTTGTTTGTGACGGGGGGGTCGGCGAATCGCAGTGACAAGGTGGTATTGGATCCCGAGGCGATTAGGGCGGAACTGGCCCGTGGAGGAGAGTTGGGTCTGGGTCAGGTGTTAAGGCTTCGAGTGCGGCATTTGACGGACGGCGTGATTTTGGGATCGAAGGATTTCGTGAATGAAATGTTCATTCGACATCGAGATCGCTTTGGTGCGAAACGCAAGGACGGGGCACGACCGATACGGGGAGTCCCGCTACCGGGCATTAGCGTGATGCGGGACCTGCGAGTGAATGCGATCGGTTGAAGGGTGAAAACCGCTGCCGCTCTGGTTCTGAGTGAGTTTAAACGGATGGCACTCCACAATATCACCTCCTCGAAGATGCCAATACCGTGCGTCAGTCGTGGACAGTGGCGTGGTTTCACTCTGATCGAATTGCTTGTCGTCATTGCGATCATCGCGATTTTGGCAGGATTGTTATTGCCGTCGCTCGCCAAATCGAAGGCAACGGCGAGCAAAGCTCAATGCCGTAGTAATCTCAAACAGCTGGGACTCGGTTTCTTGATGTATTGCCATGACCAAGGCGACAAGACATTTCCCCTCAGCTTCTTCAGTGCGAGCGCTCCCTTCTGGATGAAGGTTGAAACGATGTGGAACCCCTACTGGCACCGAAGATGGATTCCAATGGAGTTTGTGCCCGTGCCGGGTCCGTAATTAATCCGTCACTGTGAATCCAGACTCCAATCGGTCCTCGCACCGGGGTGCTGCCGCAAATCCTGCCAATCGGTTCCAGCAATCCCACCGCGAAGCGGATCCCGATACCGATGCCGATCTCGACCCGGCGGAGGAGCCGCATCCGCGGACCCAATTCATTGAGGATCACTCGCAAACCGTCCTGAGCCATAACGACAGTCCGGATATTGGATTCACCCACAGCCTGAACCCCTACCGTGGCTGTGAACACGGTTGCATCTACTGCTACGCTCGTCCCACCCACGAATACCTCGGATACAGCGCCGGACTGGATTTTGAAACGCGGATTGTGGTCAAGTACAAGGCCCCCGAACTACTGCGGAGGGAATTGTCCTCACCGCGCTGGAAACCTGACGTAATCGCCCTCAGTGGTGTCACCGACCCCTACCAACCTATTGAACGTAAGCTCGCCCTCACTCGGCGATGCCTCGAAGTGCTCGCCGAGTTTCGCAATCCCGTCGGCATTGTGACGAAGAATTCGCTGGTTACCCGCGACATTGATCTCCTGCAGGAACTTGCACGCCATCAGGCTATTGGCGTCTTTATCTCTCTCACCACGTTGGAGCCGGCGCTTCGCTCCGTCATGGAACCTCGCACCTCTCCACCCACGGCTCGTCTTCGCGCCATCCGCACACTCGCGGCCGCCGGGATTCCGGTGGGCGTCATGCTCGGGCCGATCATTCCTGGATTAACCGATCACGAGATTCCGCGCCTGGTGGAGGCCGCCGCCGCCTCGGGTGCCCAATTTGCAGGGAAAGTCGTGCTCCGATTACCCCATGCCGTCGCTCCGTTGTTCGAAGCCTGGCTCGAACAGCATTTTCCCGACCGCAAGGAGGCCGTGCTCAATCGCATCCGCTCTTTGCGCGGAGGAAAGCTCAATGATGCCAGCTTCGGCACGCGCATGACCGGCCAGGGACGGCTCGCGGATCAGATTCAGCAACTCTTTGAGATCTCGTGCCGGAAATATGGCCTCCTGAATCGGCCGCGTCTGTCGACCGCCGCCTTCCGTCGGCGGGAGCCAGGTCAGATGGAGTTGCTATAACAATCGCCGGCACTAATCGCTGAAAACATTAATCGTTGTAAATAAGGGTCCACGTGGCGCCACGCTGAAAGTCAGGGGCTCTCCTCGTTGCCTGCACATAGTCGACATGTGAATCCACAAAAAGGAGGACGCCGTAGCCCAGGCGCTTCTTGTCATGCCAATACATGTATTGGAACGGATTGGCATCGTGTCCATAAACCGAGAACGAAGCATCTTCGGTTACGATGACTCTCGATGGGTTTCGAATTTGGGACAAGTTCTTCGCAAACAACCCTTTCACGCCGTCGTTGGCGTTGGCGCCGCTGTTGTAAATATAGCTAGTGCCCAACGTGTCAAAAAAATTTGGCTTCCGATCTGTCGGCCAGAACGCCTTCAGAGCGCCATTATCGCTGGGACATTTGAAAACCAGCGTGGCCCCAGCGGAGTTGGTCTTCACCAATTCATTGCCGCTGATATACGCGTTTATCAATCGAAAATCATAAGGATATTCGGTGCCTTTCTTCCCTCCGTAAGCGGAATACGTCGTGACGGCATCCGCGGTCGAAGGAAACTTATCCTGATAATCTGCCTGATAAAGCGTCACTGCGATTCCGTGCTGTCTCAGGTTAGACATGCATTTTATTCGTGAAGCCCTCTCCTTGGCATGACTCAATGCCGGCAATAGCATTCCGGCCAAAATGGCAATAATCGCGATGACCACCAGCAACTCAATGAGGGTAAATCCGGATCGACATCGCACTCGAGTATCGTAATGCCTCTTGATTCCCGTTTGCTTTAAATCGGCTGAACTCATAAGTAGTTCCACGCCACGCCTGCTGGTCAGGGAGAATTACCCCTCGTTGGAATGGATCTTGGCACGCTCAACCTGCATCCTGCCAGTGTCAAGGCCCATTTAACCGTCCCATCGAACGGAACGCGTAAGCACACCTTCGGTCCGAGCTTTCGTAAAGGAAAAGCCCCACTACCTCTGCCCGAGTATCCAGTCCGCTAACACCTGAATTTCGTCGCGGGTAATGCTCACAAACGGCGGCATCGGAATCGGTCCCCACTTCCCGGAACCCCCCTTGGTAATCTGCTGCGCAATCTTCTCCGCAGCCGTTGCGTCAGAGGCGTACTTGATTGCAATCTGCTGAAAGGCAGGGCCAATGAGCCGGACCTTGGGTTGATGACAGGATTGGCAGGCATAGCGGGCGGCAAGCCGGGCTCCATCCAGGGGCGCTGCCAGCTTCGCCGGTAAAGATTCCGAGCTCGCAACCTTGCTGACGGGCGAATTCGTGGAAGTTTCCCGGCCATAATTGCGTACCAGATAGTCGGCCAACGCCTCGACCTGGTCCGCCGCGATCGGCGCACCGTACTTATCCTGCATCTTCAACACCGAGTTTTTCCAAAACGCCCGCGCTTGCGGCGGTTGCGTCGTCACATATTCCGTCGAATGACAAATGAGGCATTGGGCATTCGCGATGTCCGCATTGGGGCCAGGCTTAAAGACCTCGGTTTCGACCGGGAGCTCAATCTTGAGACCGGAGCTTCGCTCGGAAAACGCCATCAGGCCCAGGCCGACGAGTCCTGCGACAATCCGTCTTCGCTGCCTCGCGATTCGGGGATTCATACGACGATTACTTTGACCGATTCGACAACGTTCCGCATATAACCCGCCGGATTCCAAAGGGGATCCAGCGGCTGTGACTCGCCAATTCGATTGGTCGCTCGACATCTTAGATCCACCGAGCCGACCTCCGGAGTCGTGAAGGAAATAGTCCATTCGCGAAAAGAATACTTTCCCAAGTCTTCTCCTAAACGTGCCGCACGCCATGTCCGACCTCCGTCGGACGTGAACAGGACCTCGGCGATTCCAAGCCCCCCGTCAAAGGCAATGCCCCGAACCCGCGTCTCCACCCCGGCCTTAATCCGTGCTCCGTCCTCGAGACTGGTGATGAACGACCGGATATTGAACCGGTTGATCGGCACCGTGGACTTCGCCGTCGTTCCCGGTTCCACACAGCTGCCTGGCGTGTTGGGAATCCGATACGCGGTGGACATCCAGTATCCTTTGAAGACGTCATCGACCACCGTGATCTCATGAACGTGCTTCACCCAATAGGTGCCAAAGTATCCGGGCACAACCAACCGCAACGGATAGCCATTCAGCATGGGCAGATCTTCCCCATTCATCGCGTATGCCAGCATGACCTCCCCGTCCAGAGCGTGATCAAGATCCAGCGCTTTCACGAAATCCGGCGTCTTTTCGATCGCCGGCTTGTCCAGCCCGTTGAAGGTAACCTGCCGTGCCCCAGCTCCGACACCCGCCCGGTTCAAAACGTCCCGGAGCCGAACGCCTCGCCAGCGGGCATTTCCCATGGCCCCGTTGCCCATTTGGCCCCCGCCGACCCGTGGTTTCATCAGCCCTCGCCCGTTGCCGGAACACTGATTCACGGCGACAATCTCGAACGGCTCAAAGTTCGACTTAAGCTCGGCAAGCCCTAACGAAAGCGGCCGATTCAACCTGCCCGTGAGCGTGACGCGAAACATGTCCGCGTCCACTTCCATCGGTGGCGACTCCGACAGATGATACCGCACGAAAAAGGCATCGTTTGGCGTCAGAATCCCTTCGTTGAAGGCACTAAAGGGTGTCTCCAACTGCGGCGGGCGGGTGGTCAGCCGGATCAAGGGCCGCTTCTGCGGGTACCGCACAAGCGGTCGTACCCCGTTTTCAAACGGCAGGGAAACCGTCTCGTCGCCACGACCCGAGACTGAGGCTGCCATGACCAAACCACCCGCCAAGAGTCTCGCATCCTGCAAAAACCGACGTCGCGTCGAACCGCGCTGGAAAAGCATGGGGAAAGCTCCGTCTAATCCGGCGGAATTCAACTCCGAAATTGCGCCGACATTCTGAGCCCGAACCGAAACCCGCAGTGCTCACATTGCTATGGCTCATCACGACCGGGCGACCAACCGATAGAATCGCTCCTGCTCACTTGCAGGCTCGGTCACGGAGTACTGGTCGCCCACGATAACCGTGGACCCTGTCGTCATCGGCCAGTTCGTGGAATCCACGTTCGTTGTGTGGAAGAGTGCGAAGCCGGCCGCGCCGGTGGTCCAGGACAGCACCAGAAAGGGGTCAGTTCTTGGTTTTGTTTACTTCGGCTGCCCTCAAGGCATTTGGGCCAGGCTGACGAGTTGCCAATACCAAGAACTGACCCCTTTACGCTCGACTTTGTGGTCAACAACGGGGGGACGGGAATCAATCCCACCGGCGTGCGCGTGGAATTGAGCGGCACCGCCAATCGCCAGCCGTCGCCGTAATGTAACATGATAGGTCTCCTCAGCAGAATCTGTGGGTACAATTTGAATGTACTCAGATGGAAGTTGCATGCTATCAATGAATTACAGCGCTACTGAACTCACCAACGTTTGACCACTGATCCCCTGGGGAG
>CAMDJH010000101.1 GCA_945900455.1 Akkermansia muciniphila | reverse complement strand
GATCAGAATGAAGGAACCCGTCAGTCGGTTCGTGGCATAGCCGTCATAGGCTACCGGCTTCGCCGTCGTGATCCGGATTTCCCCGACATCGTTCATGGCCAGTTCATCGGGTGCCGGCTGGGGTTCGAATGTATGGATATCGATCCGATTTTCCAACGACGTGACGATGGCCTGAAGCGTTTGGGTCGTGTGCTTGAGGAAATACTTTCGACCTCGTTGCAGCGGCCGCGGGTTCATCCAGCAAACGCGCGCGTGCAGTTCCGTGCTCATCCCGGGCAAGGAATCCAATCCCACAATCAAGTCGCCCCGACTCACATCCACGTCGTCTTCTAAGACCAGCGTGACGGACTGCGGGCAGAATGCCTCGGGCAGAGATCCGTTGAGTGTCCAGATCTCCTTGATCCGGCTCTTGAGGCCCGACGGAAGAATCATCACTCTCTGCCCCACTTTGACAATCCCCCCGGCGATCTGACCGCTGAATCCGCGGAAATCGTGGAGCGTTGCATCGCGCGGGTTATTCGGCCGATTGACCCACTGGACCGGAAATCGAAATCCGTGCAAGTTCCAGTCCGACCCGATGTGCACGGTCTCGAGATGGCCCAACAGATTGGGACCCGTATACCACGGGGTATGCTTCGACTCGTCCACCACGTTGTCCCCGTTTAACGCGCTGAGCGGGATGAATTTGACATCCTTGATGTCGAGCAATGGAAGGAAGGATTCGAACGCATCGCGGATCTCCAGGAAGCGCTCCTCCGACCAGTTCACCAAATCCATCTTGTTCACCGCGATCACGAGATGCGGAATCCGGAGCAGTGACGTTAGATAAGTATGCCGGCGGCTTTGCTCGATGACACCCTGCCGCGCGTCTACCAGGACTACGGCTAGGTTGGAGGCAGAGGCACCCGTCACCATGTTGCGGGTGTACTGCACGTGGCCGGGAGTGTCCGCGACAATAAACTTGCGCCGCGGGGTGGCGAAGTAACGGTAGGCAACGTCAATCGTGATACCCTGTTCACGCTCCGCCCGGAGTCCGTCCGTCAGGTTAGCCAGATTAATCTGGCCTCCGCCCGTTATATCGGCCGAACGTTCCAACGCCTCTATCTGATCCTCCATCAATGACTTGGAATCGTAAAGGAGACGTCCGATCAACGTGGATTTTCCATCGTCCACTGATCCGCACGTGTTAAAGCGGAGGATTTCGACCGGATGACTGGCGGGGATCGCCGGATTGGCGGGGGGGGATTTCGAAGAGGGCATGGGGAGAGTCAGGTGGAATTCCGGGGCGGGCAAAACCAGGTTAAAAGTAGCCTTGCTTCTTGCGGTCTTCCATGGCCGCCTCGGAAGACTTGTCGTCCGCTCGGGAACCGCGTTCGGTGACGCGAGCAGCGGCGATCTCCGCGATGATGTCGTTCACCGACTCGGCGGGACTTTCGACCAACCCGGTGCTGATAATGTCGCCGATGGTGCGGACGCGCACGACGAGTTCCCGGACCACTTCGCCCGGTTTCGGGGGGATCAGGTCATTGACGGGAAGCCACTGGCCCTGACGTCGGACGCACGTCCGGCGGTGGCTAAAATAGATGGTGGGGACTTCGAGCTTTTCGCGGCCAATATATTCCCAAACATCCATTTCAGTCCAATTGCTCAGGGGAAACACGCGCATGTGTTCGCCCGGATTGATGCGGCCGTTATAGAGATTCCAGATTTCAGGTCGCTGATTCTTTGGATCCCACTGGCCGAAGGCGTCCCGGAAGCTGAAAAAGCGTTCCTTCGCACGAGCTTTTTCCTCGTCCCGTCGGGCACCGCCGATGCAACAGTCAAAACGGAATTCCTCGATCGCCGCCAGCAGGGTGGGAATCTGCAGCTTGTTGCGGCTGATTTCACCCGGACTGGGAATGGCGATGCCATTCCGAATGGCGTCCTCCACTCGGCGGATAATCAATTTACCTCCCAATTCAGCGGCCCGCCGATCGCGGAATGTGTTCAATTCCGGGAAGTGATGACCCGTGTCCACGTTGAGGAACGGCGTCGGAATATCCGCAGGTCGGAATGCCTTTTCTGCCAGGCGCAGCAGACAGATGGAGTCCTTGCCCCCGGAAAACATCAATGCTGGCCGTTCGAACTCCGCCGCAACTTCCCGCATGATGTGGATGGCCTCTGTTTCGAGGTGCTGCAGATGGTCCAGGTGATAGATGTTCATCGCGAAAGGGGTCGGGTTGAGCGGAATGATTGTGCCGTATTGCTCCCGCGGTCGGTTAACCGTTTACGGCTTTGCCGCCCCAGGCGACGTGCAGGCCGCATTCCCGCTTTTCGTCGGCCTTTGCCGGATCGAAATAGTCGAACTCGTTCGGCAGTGCCCATTGTTTCAGATAACCCTCCATGTCCGTGTCGGAAAGGTGAAATACCGGGCTGACCTTAAGGCTCCCGAAATTGGGATCCGCCGAGACAATGTCGAGACCGGCACGATTCGGGTTTTGCACTTTGCGCAGCGCGGTGAGCCAGACGGTCGGGGCAAGCTCCTTCATGCCCCGTTGAAAAGGCTCCAGTTTGAATACGGCACTGAATTCTTTCAAGGCCTCCTCCTGCTCCGGCGTGGGAATGGGACCCAGGATCGCATCGCGGTGTGCCGCCGTCATGCGCGGTACAAACGCGCGCACGTTTAACTTGAGCTGCTTGCGCAACTGTTCGGCGTGACGGTACGTGGCCGGCCGATTATACCCGTGATCTGCCCACAAAACCGGCATCGCCGCCTCCACCTGGCTGCAGAGGTGCAGAATCACTGCCTCGTAGGGACGGAAGTTTGTCGAGACGATCGCTCGCCCGGCGGCACGGCCGACTGCCCAACGGGTGATTTCGAGTGGTGATTGCGAACGCAATTCGTGGTTCCAGTGTTGGAGTTCTTCCTGTGTCATAAGAGAAATATAAGTGCCGTGACGGGCCGATAAACGCTGAGCCCATTGCCGATGGGGCCGGGCAAGATTCCCCCGAACGTTCCGAGGTGCGTCAGTTCCCCGAAGGTGCGGTTTCGCTCCAGAGCACCCGCGCGCACCAATCTCCGAATCGCTCGGCGCCTATCCGCGATTCCATAAATCGGGAGAGCAGCTTCCGGAGTTCGGGAACGATTTCACCGTCCTTAACCACGTCCTTATAGAGGCGATTCAGGCGTGTGCAGGCCTCGTTGCCTCCAAGGTAAAGTTGGTAGCGCCCGGGCGCTTTTCCTACAAAACCAATCTCGGCCATGTAAGGTCGGGCGCAACCATTTGGGCAGCCCGTCATGCGAATGATGATCTCCTCATCGGCCAGCCGCATTTCGCGAAGCAGCTCCTCGATTTGCCCCATCAACGAGGGAAGGTATCGCTCACTCTCCGCGAGGGACAGTCCGCAGGTAGGCAGCGCGGGGCAGGCCATGGATGCACGGCGCAATGCGGTCGCCTGATTCTCGACTGGAATGCCGTGGGCGAAAAGGATCCCCGTGATCGCCGCCTGGTGAGCGGGATCGATATGGGCCAGCACCAGGTTTTGCGATGGCGTCAGCCGGAATTGCACCGCGTAATCCGCCGCGATCTTTCGAAGTGCAGTTTTCAGCTCGTAGCCAGGCTTGTCCTTGATCCGACCCGTCTCCACATAGAGCCCGAGAAACCGCTTTCCGTCGGTTGCGGTCGCCCAGCCAAAATGATCTCCCTGCCGGGTAAATTGGAATGGACGAGCTGCCGGCAGGCTAAAGCCCAATCGCGCCGTGAGCTCCTCTCGGAACCACGCCACACCCCGTTCCTCCAACACGTACTTCAAGCGGGCATGCTTACGATTCGTTCGGTCGCCAAAATCTCGATGGACCGTCAGGACCGCCTTGGAAACATCTTCCAACTGTTCCCGGGTGACGAATCCGACCACATCCGCCAGGCGAGGATAGGTTTGCTCATTGCCATGACTTCGTCCGAGGCCACCGCCGGCGGCGATATTATATCCGATCAGTTTTCCATCCGCTTCAACGGCGATATAGCCGATATCATTCGTAAACAAGTCCGTGTCATTGACCGGTGGAACCGCAAAGGCGATCTTGAACTTCCGGGGCAGGTAGGTCCGGCCGTACAATGGGTCGACGAATTCCTTGTTGGCAACCGATTCCAGATTCAGTTGCACACCGTCCAGCCAAATCGAATGGTAGGCGCTCGTCTTGGGCAGCAGGGCGAGTGAAGTGCGCGTGGCATCCTTCAGGACCTCGGCGTGAAGTTCGGACCGCGCTGGAGCCGGTGGGGCCATCACATTACGGTTCACGTCACCGCAAGCTGCCAGCGTGTCCATCATCGCCAGGTTCAATTCCCGCATCAACGGACCCAAACCCGACTTGACCACCCCATGAAACTGAAAACTTTGGCGAGACGTAATCCTCAAGGTCTGGTTTCCATGACGGGTGGCCAACTCGTCGTACTTAAGGTACCCGGGGGCCGAAAGGACGCCCCCTGGAATTCGGCCGCGAACCATCCAAATGTACTGCTTGCCCACCTTCCGCGTGTCGCGATCGTCCTGCTGATAGATACCGTGAAACTTTAGGAACTGTTCGTCATCGGTAGAAAAACATGCTGCCGTGGGATCGTTTAATGTGGCAGCCAGATTCCCAGCTAACGTAGGGATTGAATCCTTAAGTTCCTCATTACGAGTTGGTTTTGAACGAATAACTGGAGATTGAATGGTCGCAGACATAAATCTTGACTAAAACAGTCAACTTAGGCATCTTAACAGGAATTGAGAGAGTGTCAAACGGAAAGGGCGAGAGATCAGACGTGGGATTTGCAGCCTTGCGCGCCCCGAGTGCCCAACTACCCTACGACCCAGGCAGGCGGGATGGTCGCGCCTGCGTCCCAGGGTCGAGGGAGGACTCAGGCGAGTTCGAGCCTTTCTCACAACCGCTGCTGCAAGGCATCGGTGGGTATCCAGTCGGTCGCGATTTTTCGATTCAGCCTATGACGTCTGCCAAGCCGGTTTACTATTTCGACAACAACGCCACGACGCGGGTTGCGCCGGAGGTGGTCGATGCGATGATCCCATTTCTGCGTGAGTTTTGGGGAAATCCTTCGAGTGCCTACGGCTTCGGAGCCCAGGTCCACGGACACGTCGAAACGGCACGGGAGCAAGTTGCCGCCCTGATCAAGGCGGATCCCAAGGAGGTGGTTTTCACGAGCTGCGGCACGGAATCGAACAACGCTGCGATCCATTCCGCCCTTTACATGCATCCGGGCCGAAAGCATGTGATCACCACTCGCGTCGAACACTCCGCCAATATCAATTTTGGAGAATTTCTGCAGCGCCGCGGTGTTGATGTCACCTATCTCCCCGTCGAAAGCGACGGTCTACTCGATGTTCATCTGCTCGAAAAATCAATCCGTCCCGATACTGCAATCGTGTCGGTGATGATGGCTAACAACGAGACCGGGGTTGTATTTCCGATCGCGGAGATTGCCGCGTTGTGCCGGGCCAAGGGTGTCCTTTTCCACACCGACGCCGTGCAAGTGCCGGGCAAGCTCCATATTGATGTCAAGGAGCTTGGGGTCGACCTTCTCAGCTTGAGTGCCCACAAATTGCACGCCCCGAAAGGCATTGGCATGCTTTATATCAAAAAGCGCACCAAGTTTCAATCTTACCTGATCGGTGGCCATCAGGAACGGGGTCGCCGCGGCGGCACAGAAAATGTCGCCGGTATTGTCGGGTTTGGCCGCGCCGCTGAGCTCGCCGTCCATTCCCTTCACGACGAGAATACCCGTGTCCGTGGCCTGCGGGACCGCCTGGAAAACTTCATTTTGTCCAACATTCCGAACACCGTCCGCAACGGCAACAAAGACCATCGGTTGCCAAACACCTCCAACATCGCCTTCGATTTTGTCGAAGCCGAAGCGATCCTTCTGTTGCTGGACGGTCTGGGAATCTGCGCCTCCAGTGGCAGCGCGTGCACAACGGGTTCGCTCGATCCCTCCCACGTACTCACCGCAATGGGTCTTCCCCCCATGCGGGCCCGCGGAAGCGTCCGATTCAGCTTGGGGATCTATAACGACGATTCCGAGATCGATTACCTGATCGAACACCTGCCGCGAATTATCCAGAAATTGCGCGACATATCGCCGTTGCATCCGGGCCACCGCGATAACGACGACTACGATATCGAAGCGGCCCGCCAGAAGCACGAAGCGGACCTCGCTGCCGCCAGCAGTGATTCTGTCGTTGCTTAGCCAATCGGTAACCATCGCGGGTGATCCGCTCCGTTGTCGTCCAGGCCGCGTGTCACGCGTCGTGGATTCTTGCCGTCGCGATCCATCACCCAGATGGATGCCACATCGCCGGTGTCCGCCCGACAGAACACAATCTCTTTCCCGTTCGGTGATTCGCTCATTCGGAAATCCCAGGTGGGTGGGTCATTGCGGGTTAACGGCGTCACCGCCCCCGTTTGCGGATTGAGCCGACAGATCTCGGTTCCCCCCCGGGCAAGCTCCGGTTTGAAGTCGCGATTGAAGTGGTCGGTATCCGGGCGATTTGCCTGAAATTCCCATGCCACCTTCGAGCCCGGCAGTTTTCGAGAGTAGAGGATCTGACCGTCCTGCGTCCAGGAGGCCATGTTCGAGCCACTCCCGCGATTTTGCGGAGTACCGTACGTAGCCGCAAACCAGTGGGATTGCCCCTCGGTCAAGACGCGGTGTTCCGTGCCGTCGGGGCGACCGATGCAAATGTCCGCCCCTTCGTGTCCCGGATCGTTTCGAAAGTGACAATCCTGGTATAGAACCCATTGCCCGTCGGGCGACCAGCTGGTACCGAAATAAAGGTGGTCGGGATGGGCCGCGACTTTGGTTCGTTGCGAACCGTCCGCATTACTCGTCCAGACTTGGTAACCCTGGGGGCTGGCAAGATGAAATGCCACCCGCCGCCCATCCGGACTCATGCTGAGACCGTATGGCAGTCCTTCGCCCGCTCGGGTGAATTCCCTGGCATCGCTTCCGTCCAGATTCATGCTGAAGATCTGCCCCACCTTATTACGCACCACCTGGACCAGGATTCGACTGTCGCTCACGAGCAGTGCCGGCGTATAGAAGACTGCCAAGCGCTCCTTGTTGGCAATCTCGGTGAGCGAATCGTGCTCCAGATCGTAGATCCAAAGATGGGTGGGCGTTTGCGTATAGAATGTTTCGAACGGGCGTCCCGGACCATCCCGTCGCGCCTCCATGCTCAGGAAGATCACCCGGTGGCCGTCCGAGAGAAAGGGCCCTGGCTGCCACGTTGCCTGATCGGGCACCGTGAAATTGAAATATCGCAGGCCCGTGCCGTCGGCACTCATGACGGCCGTCTTGCCCTGCGAGGTGAAAAAAAATCTCCCGGACCTCACCGAGCGATTCCCCGGACTGGGTCCGGGTGCCGTGCGGCATCCGGTGGACAAATTGCCTGTCATCGCGACTCCGGCCGTCAGAGCGGCCAATTTCAGAAGTTTGCGCCGATGAATCGAATGAAGCATGCTGCGGATGGTTTCTCCTTCGGAGGAACATGGAAAGGACGGAATTGGGCGGGGTTCGAACTCGGATCGACTTTTTGGTACATTGCTCGTCGTCAAAGTTGCTTTGAGTCGCTTAGCGTCTCTGCATGTTGCGATTTCGAGTGATGGGGATTCCGGTGACGGTCGACTGGTGGTTCTGGCTTTCCGGCGCACTGCTGGGCGGTGGGATCAACGCGAATACGTCGCGGGCCTGGGCCGTCGTGGCCGTCTGGTGCGGGGTGATGTTTCTTTCCGTCTTGGTCCACGAATTGGGGCACGCGCTCGCCGGACGTCATTTTGGCGCGCAGCCCTCCATCAGGCTTCATGGCTTCGGCGGGCTCACTGTCCTTCCGGGTGGGACGTTTTCGCGTGGTCAAAGCATCCTCGTGAGCGGGGCAGGGCCCCTGGCTGGCCTGCTGTTAGGTTTTGTGGTGCTCGCGGTCGCGCAGGCGCTGCGGGGCGTGGATCTACCTCGTCTCGCGCACGTCGCCTTCCGAGACGGCTTGTACATCAACTTCGTGTGGACGGCCCTCAATCTGCTCCCGATCCAACCGCTCGATGGCGGGCAAATCTTGCGGGACATTCTCGGGCCGCGACGACGGCAGGTGACGGCAATGGTCGGCGGAATTCTCGCCGTCGGGCTGGGTGTCTGGTGCTTCACCCTCGGTCAGATCTACATGGCCGTGATGCTGGGAATGCTCGCGTACCACAATTTCAGTCAGGGCCCGATGCAAGGCGGGGTCGCGCGTGACGAATCCAGGCCGGATTGAAGCTGCCAGCGCGATCGTTGACGTGGGGTGCGGCAGAGGCCGCATGACGGCGTGCAGTGAACCGATTGATTCCAATGTGCCGAAGCATTAAGGTCTGCCCATGAACGCAACATTTGCCACGCTGGTTGAGAACGTCCGAGGCTGTTCCATGGATGAAAAGTTGGAATTAAAATCCGTTCTTGAACGCGCGTTAATTGACGAACGTCGGCGTGAAATCAAGGAAAACGGGCGGCGCAGCATGGAAGAGTTGAAGCGGGGCAATTTGAAATTCTCGAGGTCCATCAGCGAACTCAAAAAATCCCTCGCCGAATGACCGAGATTGCGTTTAGTCCGTCCTTCAAACGGGCATTCAAGAAGCGCATCGCAGGTCGGAAGCCGTTGGAGGAAAACATTTGGAAACGGGTGGAAATGTTCAAGGTCGACCCGCATGACGTTCGACTCCGCACGCACAAGCTTTCCGGAGAGCTCCGGGAGTTTTGGAGTTTCTCGATCGATTACGATGTTCGAGTCGCGTTTCAGTTCGCCGCTCGGAATCGAACGGTCTTCTAAGACATCGGCAGCCATGACGAGGTTTATTGATTCGCGTCAGTGTCTGGACTGGGAAGTTTGAATGTCCGCGGCAAGAAGAGTCCAGATTCTATAGACTGTCCGTCGAAAAAAGGGAGTGTCCCTCCAATCGTCGTTCAAACAGCGACTTCTCGTCACCGGAAACATCCGGCGGGTATTTCGAACGACTGCCACGCCAGCGCTTCAACCATTCCGGACCCAGCAGACGGGTCAGCGCGGGGTGGCGCTTGGCGCCTTCCGGCTGCGTGAATGCCACCGTCGTGTCGGTCTTGGAGCCAGTGCCGGCGCCTTCCGCCACAAAGAAACCTGCCGCCAGCAGTGCGGCCCGCACCGAGGGTGCCGAGGAATAGGTGTACAGTTCAGACGGCTTTGAGCGGCAGTGCGCAAATAGACGCGCAAACACACCGGCCGTCCAAAGCCCGGAATCGACTCGGGTGGAGAACGGATCGTAGAAAACAATATCTGGAATCGCCACGGACTCGATGTGGGCTAGAAAACTCCCCGTGTGCAGTTCCCACACAAGGAGCCCGGAGGGATGAGCCCAGCGGCGATCTTTCAGAATCGAATGCGGAGCGGCGTGACGCAGGTGCGGAAAATGGCTGGGAAACTTCAATGCGAGCGTCAGCGGATCCAGGTCGCACTCGAAGCTGACCAACCGCACCGGCCGAATCGCTTCCGGCCCCCGTTCGGCCAGGACTTGTTCAAAGCACCGAACGGCCGCCATGGCGTTGGAGGCCGCACCCAGCCCGACGTCCCAGAGAACAAGTTCCATCTCCCGGTCGAGCCCTGACCCAATACGGAGCGCCAGACCGGACTGTTCCACGTATAACTTCTGCGCCTCCTCGGCGGGCGGATTTACCGAGTGCATCACCTCACCCGAGCTGATCTGGCGAATGCTCGAAAACCCTCCGGGATGGGTCTGAATGTCGTAGTCGCCGAGATGTTGAGCTCGCGTGGATGCCGGCTTCTTTACCGGATGGACCACATTTTCTTCGTCATTTCGACCGAGTTCATTTCGGTTGTTTTCATAGAAGGCAGGGAAATCATCGCCTAGAATGCTTTCCCGCATCTTCCGCATGAGCCGGTGATAGAAAGCCAAGTTGTGGATACCCAAGAGATGCCAGCCAAGGATTTCGTCGGCCTTCGAGAGATGGTGCAAATAGGCCCGGGAATAGTGCTGGCAGGTGGCGCAATCACAGTCCACTTCGATCGGAGCTTCCGAAAATTTATGGGCGACGCGTCGCAAGAGAAGTTTGCCGCGGGCCGTAAAGGCGACGCCGCGCTGCGCCAGTTGGCCGGGGATGATGCAGTCGAACATGTCGACTCCGCGATGCACCGCTTCGAGAATGTCGATCGGCGTGCCCACGCCCATCAGATAGCGCGGGAGATTGTCGGGCAGCTCTTCGGTGACGAGGCCCGTGAATTCGTAGCGTTGGGCATGGGTTTCGCCCACAGCAAGCCCGCCGATCGCGAGACCGTCGAAGGGGAGGTCCCGGAGGAATGCCGCGCTCCGTCTGCGAAGATCGTGATGACACGCTCCCTGGACGATTCCGAACAACGCGGCGGGGGAGTCACCGCGCGCGATGAGCGAGCGCTTCGCCCAGCGATGGGTTAATGCCATGGCGGCCTCGGCTTGGCCGTGGGGTGCCGTCGATGGAATGCATTGATCCAGCACCATCATGATGTCGCTGCCAATCGTCTTCTGCATCGCGATGCTGGACTCCGGTGACAGCAGGTGGGAATCGCCGTTCACATAACTTCGAAAACGGGCGCCCTCTTCGTTCATCGCCCGTTCCGAAGGCAGCGAAAAAATCTGAAAGCCGCCGGAATCCGTCAGCACCGGCCCATCCCAGTTCATGAAGCGGTGAATTCCGCCGAACTTTCGGAAGACATCAGGACCGGGACGAAGCAGCAGATGGTAGGTGTTGGCGAGCACCACGCGGGATCCAGTCGCCTTCAACGTGTCGACCGTTTGGGCTTTGACGGTGGCTTGAGTTCCGACCGGCATGAACACCGGAGTTTGGACCTCGCCGTGGAGCGTTTCAAAGCGAGCGGCGCGGGCTTTGGAGCCGCGGGCCACCTTTTCGAGCCTAAAATTCAGTCGGGACACTTTGCACAATGCAGGATGAAGTCGTCGGGTCAAACTCCCCATCGGTCTGTAAGTCCTGGAACTCGCTTTGAGGATTGAATTTTCAATTGCAACCGGATGATTCGCTTCGATGATTCAAGAAGTTATGAAACTTAGACAGAACCTACGCGCGATTCTGTGCGCCTTCGGCCTGTGCGCCTTTTTCGTCGTGAATGCGGCAGACTCTGCCGCACCGCCGCCTTCGGCCCCGCCCAAGTACAGCGCGGCCGACCTTGAAAAACTGGTCGCGCCGATTGCGCTGCATCCGGACCCGTTGATCGCCATCCTTCTGCCTGCGTCGGTCTATCCGCTGGAGATTGTTCAGGCGGCGCGGTTTGTGAAGGACACGAATAACATTCCAAAATTGGACGGACAATCGTGGGACGACAACGTCAAGGCCCTGGCGAAGTTTCCCGCCGTGCTGCAGATGATGAACGAGGACATTTCGTGGACGATGGATTTGGGCCAGGCGTTCGTTAACCAGCAAAAAGAGTTGATGGACACCATCCAAATGTTGCGCGGCAAGGCGAGTTCTTCCGGCGTACTCAAGACAACGCCGCAACAGGTCATCGTCGTCACCAATACCGTGACCGAGAGAACAATCGAGCAAAAGGTCGTTTACGTCACGAACACGGTCGTGCAGATCCAGCCATCCAATCCGCAGGTCATATACGTCCCGACCTACCCGCCGACGATTTATTACCCACCGCCCGTATATGCCGGACCGCCGCCGATCGTGTCGTTTGCGGCGGGCATCGCCGTGGGCGCGATCATCGCGAACAATTGTGACTGGCATGGCGGCGGGGTTTATGTGGGCCCTCACGGTGCTGCCGTCTGGGGTGGCGGTAATTATAGCGGTCACGGAGGCGTCAACATTAATGGGGATGTAAATATCAACACGGGGAACATTAACACCGGGAACGTGAACTCGGGCAATCGGTCCCGGGTAAATTCTTCCTCGGCCACCTCCCAGAAGTGGCAACCCGATCAAAGCCGTATGAGCTCCTCCGGTGCGAAAGCCAACGCGCAGTCGGCACAATCCCGCGGATGGAGTTCCGGAGCGTCACAACCCACGGCCGCATCGAGTGCCGCGCCCAGACCTTCCACAGGTGCCGCATCGAGTGCCGCGCCCAGACCCTCGGCGGGTGCCGCGCCGAGTGCCGCATCAAGTGCCGCGCGTCCGAGTTCATCGTCCGCCGCCAGTCGGCCGAGTCCATCGTCCAGCCAATCCAGCAATCGGCCGTCGCCGAGCCCGTCTCGGGAAAGCGCCTTTGGTGGAGTGAGCAGCGGTGCCAGTCCGGGACAATCCAGCAGCCGGGGCGCTAGTAGCCGGAGTGGGGGTGGAGGGGGTGGCCGAAGTGGAGGGGGTGGGCGTGGCCGTGGCCGCTAACCTCGAAGCAATGTCCGCAGACCGCGATTTTTATGAAACACATTAATTCAATCTCGATTTTCAACGCTTGGCGCATTCTGGGCTTTCTACTGGCGATGGTCGCCGCCGCTCCGGTGAACGCCGCGGAATCCGGAAAGACCTTCTCCACTCCCGAAGCGGCCGTCGCCGCGCTCGATACCGCAGTGAGGACCACGAACCGAACCGAGCTACGCGCCATCTTCGGCCCCAAAATAGAGGAGATTGTCAACCCTGACGCGGTACAGGCTGCGAGCGAATTCGCCGCCTTCTCGTCCGCGCTGATCGAAATGAACCACCTCGACCGAGCGTCGGACACCCGGCGAGTGCTCCTATTGGGGAGCAATCATTGGCCGTTTCCAGTGCCCATTGTGCAAAGGGACCATCGCTGGTTCTTCGACACCGCCGCGGGGGTTGATGAATTGCTCAACCGCCGCATCGGCCGCAACGAACTTGAAACGCTCAAAGTCGCGCGCACTTACGTCGAGGCGCAGCGCGAATACGCCAGCCGCGACCGGGATGGCGATCAGGTCCTTGAATACGCGCAAAAGTTCATCAGCACCCCTGGCGCGAAGGACGGATTGTTCTGGTCGCCCGATTTGGATGGCGAAATCAGTCCGCTCGGTCCCTTCGCCGCAGACGCCGCGACCGAAGGCTACAGCATTCGGAAGAAGAACTCCGACACCGGGCCGCGACCCTTCCATGGCTACTTGTTCAAGATCCTCACAGGCCAGGGCAAGCACGCGCCCGGGGGCAAGTACAATTACGTCATTAATGGAAGCATGATCGGAGGCTTCGCACTTGTCGCCTGGCCAGCCGATTACGGCAATTCGGGCATCATGACCTTTGTCGTGAACCAGCAAGGCCGCGTCTATCAGAAAGATCTCGGCCCACAGACGGCAAAAACTGTCGGGGCAATGAAGTCATACGACCCCGACAAGAGTTGGAGCGTTTCAGCGGACTAAATAAGGATCGACTCTCAGACGCCCAGCACGGTGGCATCGAGCACGGCGAAGCGGGCGTTGGGATGACGTGCGCGCAGGGAGCAGCGCACCCATTTGCTTTCAAGCTGGCCCAGGACGTTTTTTCGCTCCGCGACGGTCAGGCGCCGCCATTTCACCTCGGCCACGAGCAATCGCTTCGCGTCGTCCGGGTCGGGCGCGACCAGGTCCAATTCGACGTTGCTTTCCCAATACCGCTGCGCGCCCGGAAAGCGCGCCCGGCAGACGTCCTCAAACACCGTTGCGGCGTGATCGTGAATGAGCTTCCGCTTCGCAGTGGCCGCGTAGGTCCGCCACCGGCTTTGGTGCGGGGAAAAGACCCGAAACCAGAAACGCATGGTCGGGTCCTGGATGCGGTAGAGGGTTCTATTGGTCGAGCGCACGCTTTCGCCGAAAGGTAGTTCGCGATTCAGGATGGAGGTGTCGAGCAACTGCTGGAGCAGGCGCGAGAGGTTCGTCTGCGCCGTGCCGAGCCGGCTGGCGATTTCTGAGGGCCGTTCCGCGCCGCGTCCCACGGCTTCCAGCACGGCCACGGCGTTCAGGCCGATGACGCCTTCGTCACGCAGGATGCGTTGCGGCTCCTGCTCCATGTAGGGCGCATAATCGAAGTAAAGCGATTCCGCGAGCGCCACGGCATCCTGCCCCGCATCGACGAACTCCCAATACTTCGGGATGCCGCCGACACAAGCGAACTTCTCGAACGCATCCGGGTCGCCGGGCCGAAGGTCGCAGGCATCGCAAAAGGCGGCGTAGTCCATCGGCTGGACGTGCAGGAGCTTTCGCGCACGGCCGTAGAGCGGCGCGGATCGGTGCAGAAAGAGATCGTTCATCATGCGCGTGCTCGAACCCGCCACAATCAGCAGACACCCGCGCGGCAGCGAATGGTCCAGCCACTTCTGCAGCCTGCTCGGCAGCGACCCGTCCACTGCCGTCAAGTAGGGAAACTCATCCAGGCACACGACCCAGCGTTTTTTTTGCAAGGCGAAGATTTCAAAAAGCTCAGGCCATGTCTTGGGGACAAGCTGGGTTTCGAGTTGCGGGCGGAGGTCGGCAAAGACCTGCTGAATTTGCAGGTCCCGTTGCGCCTCGATGGCTTGGCTGTAAAGACCGGCGTGGCCCTGAAGCCACTGCCGCAGGAGCCGTGTCTTGCCAACGCGCCGCCGGCCAAACACCACCAGCAGCCCGCCGTGCTTCGCCGCTGCATCCAGTTCGCGCAGCTCCGCGGCCCGGTTGACGAACTCCATGTTCATGGCTGGCACGATGTCCGCAGGCGTGATGCTCGTCAAACATTATGCTTGCCGATCATAATCGTCATGGCACTGTTGTCGCAGGGTTGCGAGGCACTCGGAAGCAACCCGGAAGTTGGGCGCTTCCGCGTTGCGCCCGGGGAATTGACCTTCCAAAAGAACAGGAGCCAACGGAGAGCGCCGAGAAACCGTTGAACATGGCGACGCAATGCATCCCGCGCCGCGCCAGTCCCGCGACCGGTCGCTGGGGGATTCGCTCGCGGGCTGATTGTTGTGCTGGTCGACACCGAGGACAGTCAAGGAGCCCCTGCCAGTCATTTTCGAAAACGTCGCCGATTCTCTGGAGCTGGCGCTTGCTTGGCTTAGACGACGCAGCTACCGGTGGTAAAAGAAAACCCCGTGCGGAACAATTGTGATTCTGTTTAGGTCCGTCTGCTACGAATGTCCCACTGAAACCACACCAGGAATAGAATGAAACGATACAAAACGCTCGTCGCCCTCAGCCTCGCGCTGAGTGCAGTCTTCGCACTGCCAGCCAGCGGGCAGCCACCCGCCGGCACGCCCGGTTCATCCACCGCGGCGGACCTCAAACACCGGTCGCATCTGCCCATGCCGAACACGATGCGGCCTACCCTGACCACGTACGACGCGAAGAACCCGGACAGCAAGTTCCCGCCCATCGAACAACTGCGCCCGCCCAAGGGCGCGCCCAACGTGGTGATCATCCTCATTGACGACGCCGGGTTCGGCTCGTCCAGCGCCTTCGGCGGGCCCTGCCAGACGCCGACCCTGGAGAAGTTGGCCGCGGGCGGTCTGAAATTCAATCGGTTCCACACCTGCGCCATCTGCTCGGCGTCCCGGCAGGCGTTGCTCACCGGGCGCAACCACCATTCTGCGGGGATGGCGGGGATCACTGAAATCGCAACCGGCGCGCCGGGTTACTGCTCGGTGCTGCCGAAGTCCATGGCGCCCCTGGCGATGACGCTCAAACTCAACGGCTACTCCACCGCGCAGTTCGGCAAGAACCACGAAGTCCCCGTCTGGCAGACGAGCCCGATCGGTCCCTTCGACGCCTGGCCCACTGGCGGCGGCGGCTTCGAGTACTTCTACGGATTCCTCGGTGGCGAGGCCAACCAGTGGTACCCGACGCTCTTCGAGGGCACCACGCCGGTCGAGAACAAGAAGACGCCCGAGCAAGGCTATCACCTCATGACGGACCTGGCCGACAAGGCCAGGAAATGGATCGGCCAGCAGAAGGCGCTGGCGCCCGACAAGCCCTTCTTCATGTACTTTGCCCCCGGCGCCACTCACGCGCCGCATCATGTGGCGAAGGAATGGGCCGACAAGTACAAGGGCAAGTTTGATCAGGGCTGGGACAAGCAGCGTGAGGAAACCTTCGCCCGGCAGAAGAAGCTCGGGGTCATCCCGGCGGACTGCCAGCTCACGTCGCGCCCGAAGGAGGTGCCGGCTTGGGATGCGATGCCCGAAGCGTTCAAGCCCGTGCTGCGCCGGGAGATGGAAGTGTACGCCGGGTTCCTGGAGTACACCGACCACGAGGTTGGCCGCGTCGTGGAGGTGCTGGAGAAGCTGAACATCCTCGATGACACGCTCATTTACTACATCGTCGGAGACAACGGCGCCTCGGCCGAGGGCGGGATCAACGGTTGCTTCAACGAGATGAGCTACTTCAACGGACTGCAAGGGTTCGAGACGGCCGAGTACCTGACCGCGCGGATCGACAAGCTCGGCGGGCCGGAGTCCTACAACCACTTTGCGGTCGGCTGGGGGCACGCCATGAACACGCCTTATCAGTGGACCAAGCAGGTCGCCTCCCACTGGGGCGGCACGCGCAACGGCACCGTTGTCCACTGGCCCAAGGGCATCAAAGCCAAAGGTGAGGTCCGTTCGCAGTTTGCCACCGTCATTGACGTGGCCCCCACGGTCCTTGAGGCAGCGGGTCTCCCGCAGCCGGAGGCGGTGAACGGAATCCAGCAGGATCCGATCGAAGGCACCAGCATGCTCCACTCCTTCAACGACGCCAAGGCCCCGGAAAGGCACCAGACGCAGTACTTCGAGGTCATGGGCAACCGCGGCATCTACCACAAGGGCTGGAGCGCGGTCACGAAGCACTACACGCCTTGGATCATGGCCCCGAGGCCCGCCTTCGACGACGATGTGTGGGAGCTTTACGACACGAGCAAGGATTGGAGCCAGGCGAACGACCTTGCCAGGCAGATGCCGGAGAAGCTCCACGAATTGCAGCGCCAATTCCTCATCGAGGCGGCGCTCTACAAGGTGCTGCCCCTGGACGACCGGATGCTAGAGAAGATCAACCCGGACACCGCCGGCCGGCCGGTGCTCATCAAGGGGAAGACCCAGATCCTCTTCGGCGGCATGGGTCGCCTAAGCGAGAATTGCGTCCTGAACATCAAGAACAAGTCGCACTCCATCACCGCCGAAATCTTGGTGCCGGAGACGGGTGCCGAGGGGGTCATCGTTTGCCAGGGCGCCAACATCGGCGGCTGGAGCCTCTACGCGAAGAACGGCAAGCTCAAGTACTGCTACAACTGGGGCGGCTTCAAAAACTTCTTCGCTGAATCTGCGGACAAGTTGCCCGCGGGCCCGCATCAAGTCCGCATGGAGTTCGCCTACGCCGGCGGTGGCCTCGGCAAGGGCGGCAAGGTAACCTTGTACACCGACGGTAAAAAGGTTGGCACAGGGGATGTCGCGGCAACGCTGGCGATGATCTTCTCCGCCGACGACGGCACCGATGTCGGTGAGGATTCGGGTTCCGCGATTTCGCCGGACTACGGCCCCGTCGGCAACCACTTCAACGGTGAAGTCAAGGGCGTGCAACTCTCGATCGCGGAGGACTCGAACAATTCGGATCATCTGGTCAAGCCCGAAGACGCCATCAAAGCGGCGCTGGGACGGCAGTAAGCCGGCGCACCGACCCATACGTTCGTGAAACATGCGGGCCGTTTCGCAAGAAGCGGCTCGCGACTTCACCAGCGAACTACAATATAAAGCGATCCACCTATCTCAGCGTGATGACTGCCGTCGCGCTGCTGCAAGGCTGTGCGACTGCAATTCTCCGTTATCTCTGCTTCCTCCTGTTCAAAATCTTGAGAAATGAGTTGAGGCGACCGTCATCAGCTTCGAAGGTTACGAGAATTCGCGCCAACCGAATCCGGAAGTTTTCAGCAACGACAGACGTATGAAACGAATTCTTTGCCTGGCATTAACGCTGGTGCTTGCTGGAACTGCTCTGGCATGGCCCTTCGGACCCAAAGGCGACAACAGCGCCGAGAAAAAGGCAAATATCCGCCAACAGCGCGACGAAATGCTCTCTCAACTCGTTGCCGGCATCCCGGAGCTGAAGAGAGTTTTGAAGAATGCCGTGGGTTACGCCACGTTCAAACAGGTGAACGTGAACCTGTTGCTGCTCGCCACCGGCAACGGCTATGGCGTAGTGGTGGATAATAAGGCCCGCAAGGAAACCTTTATGCGCATGGGGTCGCTCGGCAGCGGAGTCGGTGCGGGTGTGAAGGATGTGCGTGTTATCTTTGTCTTTCACGACCCAAGCGTGATGAAGCAGTTCATCGAGGAAGGGTGGCAGTTTGGAGGTCAGGCGGAAGCCGCGGCTAAGTATCGGGACACTGGTGTGTCGGCCGAGCAGAACGTGAAGGGGGCCGTAAGCTTCCGGGAGGGCACCGTCGCCACGGGCAGTTCCGCGGACCTGCGGGCTGGGACCGACAAGCAAGGCACCACCGGCGCGCAAATCGTGACGCGAGGAGGAATGGAAGTGTACCAGTTCACCGAAAGCGGTGTCGCCTTGCAGGCTGTGGTTGCGGGTACCAAGTATTGGAAGGATTCGGAGTTGAACCGGTGAATCAGTGGTCAGTGTTCGGTGAACGGTGAACGGTGAGGAATACGAAATGAAGCGATCCATCAATCTCAGCGTGGTGGTTGCCGTCGCGCTGCTGCAGGGCTGCGCGACTGCGCCCGCGCCTAAAACGACCCCTGCATCCGACGATGCCCGCGCCTACTTCGAGGTGCTGCGCTCGGATTTCAACGCGGGGAAAATCCGCATCCTCAACCAGGTCATGAAGCTCACCGTCGCCGAGGCCGACACGTTCTGGCCGATCTACCGCCAGTATGAAAAGGAACTTGCAGGCGTGGGCGATCGCAAGCTGACGCTGATGCGTGAGTTCATTGCGCGCCACAATGCGGGCACGCTGGACCGCGAGAACTCCCAGGGGATGGCAGTGCAGTGGCTGCAAAACGTCCAGGATCGGCTGGACCTTTGGAAGAAGTATCATCGGCAGATCAGTGCCGCCGTGTCGCCGATTCGCGCTGCTCAATTCCTACAGATCGAGAACCAGGTGGCGATCTTTGTGGATTTAAACATCGCATCGGAGATGCCGCTGGTAGACTCGGCCGTCGAACGTAAGCCGTAAACGCCTGCTCTTACTTCCTTACAGTGCGCCCCGGATTGCCGGTTCATGGGTGGGAATTTTTCCAAAGAATGGACATGAGTTGGGACCACGATTCGATGGCGGCCAGTTCTTTCAACTTGCGCCAACAAGGTGTTTGACTGGGAAGCGAGGCGCACCAAGCTCGAACCGCCGTGGTTCAAGAAGATCTCCAAAGTCGTGCCGACCAAGTTGCCACTGCTATTTTTCCAGGTCGCGTGGTAGCTCATCACCGGGTTCGACCGACCGCCGTGGCCGTCGTCCGATCTCTCGTTGCATTTCTTGCATTCGCGCCAATCGTTTTGCTCACGGGATTGGGCACCGGTTGCCGCGTGATGAAAAGTGCGGCAGAATTACCGGCCCAGACCGTCCGAGCTGTCACACCGGGCAGGAAGGGCAATGTCGCGGCCGACCCAATGGTGGTGCAGGAGTCCTTGTTGCGCATGGCGGATGAATTGGCCACGGGGATGACCCAGGGTATCGAAAAGTTGAGGCGGGGCACGAGCCGTCCGAATGTCGAACAGGTGCTGAAATGGAAAATCGACGCCGCCGCCAAGATCTGCAACCTCGCCTCCGGTCCAAATCACCTCGCCAATCTCATCGATATGACCGTGTTTGTCACGGTGACTCGAATCACTCTGCATGAATATTGGCAGCCCAAGCTCTTCGGCGAATCCGCCGACCCGTTGATGGAAACCCTCCGGAACGCGGAGACGGATGTTTGGCAGCTTGTCGGTACCGTGCTGACCTCCGAGCAACAGATAGAGCTGCACGAAGCGATCACGTTGTCGCAGAAAGAGAATTCCCCCGGGGAGACGTTTCTGACTGGGGATGCGGTTCGCTTCACCGCGAAAGTGACGAAAGCGAACCAGGCCAACCAAGGCGCGCCCGCCACCCTTTTCAGCGTACTGAAGGTTGACCCGCTTTCCAGCATGGAACCGGCCGTTCGAGAAATCGCTCAGACGCGGCTGTTTGCGGAGCGCGTTCTCTACGTCACACAGCACATGGCTGTGATCCTTCGGTGGCAGGTTGAACTATTGAGCATTAACATAGTGGAGATCCCCACCGTGCGGCAGTTGGTCACGAACACCACCCAGCTGACGACATCGATCGAACGTTTTGTCACCGTGGCGGAAAAACTGCCGCAACGGGTTGGAATCGAGCGCAAAGAAATTCTCCAGGCGCTGCAGTCGCAGGAAAAGGAACTTACGACTCTTGCTGCCCAAGTGCGCGAAGCCATCACAGGGGGAACGGAGATGTCCACGTCATTGAACACGACGTTGAAGACTTTCGACGCCTTGATGAAACGGTTCGGGGTCGGTGAAACGAACCATGCGAGCGCTGCGAAAACCAATTCTGAGCCATTTCGCATCCGGGACTACACGGAAACTGCCGTGCAACTGGAGGCGACCGCCCGACAGTTGACGGAGTTGCTCCGTTCCCTGGATCGAACCATTGGAGCGACAAATCTGGCGCAATTATCGACGCAGGTCGGATCAGTCGTTCAGCAGGCGCAAATCGGCGGGAGGGAAATCGTGGACTATGCTTTCCGAAAAGCGATTCTATTGGTGGCCGCCTTGCTTGTGGCGGGTCTCGTTTACCGTTTTCTTTCCTTTCGTCTGATGCCCGCAACCTTCTCCAAGGTGAACTCAAAGTGAAAAGGAAATCGGGCTCTTCCGGATAATTTGTGGGTGAAAATGACGCTTTCCAGCAGCAGGCAGGCGAGTCCGTTACGCGTGGCGACCGGCAGCGACGCGAGCTGTAGGCTCAAAGCTCGTCGCCGCCGCTCGCCTGCCTGCTGCTGGAAAGCTCGGC
>CAMDJH010000100.1 GCA_945900455.1 Akkermansia muciniphila | reverse complement strand
AGTCGGAGGAGTACCGGCTCGGGATTGGCCTCCACGGTCGAGCCAATCACCGCTCCGCGGCCAATCGATCCGGTCAGCTCGTATTCCACCTGATCGAGGCTATCCCCAAGGAAGCCTCCGAGAAGAAACGCGGCCGAGGTCAATAGATTGACCGCGACCTGCACGTCCGGATGGGGGATTCCGGCGGCGTTACGAACGACTAACCCCAGGTACATCCAATACACCAGACTGTCGAAGCCCCCGGTGACGTACGTCAGCAACGTCAGAAGAGCCGCATCCAGGATCGCCATGATGTAGACCACCCGCTCGATGATGCGCGGACTGAATTCATTCATTCCCCAGAGGATGAAACCGGCCCCGACGTTGGCCGCAACGTACCCCAGGAAAAAGATTTTGAGCTGATTGATGGCGTCAATCCGGGGTTGCAGGTCGCTCCCCAGCCAGTCGAGATAAAACAACGCGACGAAGAGAAAGCCGAAAACCACGACCTTCACGACCAATCCCATGTCCCTCTCGATCAGGCGGATCCGGTCCATGAATGCGTCGGGGGCAGGCGGTGGGACGTCGGAGATCTCCCGCAAGTGATCCCACTTCTTCCGAAGCGCGGCGGCGGCCCGCGGCCAGGCTGAAATGGCTTGACCCAGCAGGGGCGGAAAGCGGAGTTGCATTACCCGCCCACCCGCAAGGCGCATGCCGATATATCCGCCAGATTCCAGAGACGTCCAAGCCCTTCATACCCGCAGGAAAGCATGCCTTCGTCGGGGCCGATAAATTCCGCGCCGCGGCTTTTCAGTACCGCCACATTTTGTTGAGTGGCGGGGTGCAGCCACATCTTCCCGTTCATCGCCGGCGCAATCAGGAGACGCGCCTGCGGGTTCAGCGCGAGAGCGATGGCCGTCAGGGCATCATCGGCCATCCCGATGGCAAGCCGGGCAATCGTGTTCGCCGTCGCCGGGGCGATTAGCAGCAGATCCGCCTCATCCGCAAGCCGGATGTGCGCCGGCTTCCACCCCTCTTCTTCGTCGTACAGGTCGGTAATGACGGCGTGGCGCGAAAGCGTCTTGAAAGGCAACGGGGTGATAAATCGCTGGGCGTCGGCGGTGAGAACGACGCGAATTTCGGCGCCTTCCTTGACCAGTAGGCTGCACAAGTCAGCCGCCTTATAGGCTGCGATGGAACCGGTGACGCCGAGGACAATGCGGCGTGGCGACCGTTCGCGGGACGGAACATCCCCGGATGGGGTACTCGGGCGTTTTTTCATTCGATTTTAGGACAACCCGGTTCGCGGTTCGGTTCGGTTCGCGACCGGCCGAATTCAAAATGCAGGCGCGAGCATCGGCTTTTTTCGGCCGCAAAAATGGACTGAATCCGCGCCAGATCGGACGCCCGGGTGTCGCTCACGACCAGGTAATCGAACGTCGGCCACTGGAGAATTTCCTGCTCCGCGGAAGCGAGCCGCCTTTGGATCGCGGCCTCGGAGTCCCCGGCCCGCGCACGTAGTCGACACTCGAGTTCCGCCAGCGACGGCGGAGTGATGAATGCCGTCACGAGAGCGGGCTTCAGGATGGGGTCTGAGTCGGCGATTCGTCTCACCGCCGCCGCGCCTTGAACGTCGAGACTCAGGACCACGTCGGCTTCGGAGTTGAGCAGATCGAGGACAGCTTCTCGGCGGGTTCCGTAGCGGTTGCCGTAGACGTCGGCGTGTTCGAGAAATTCTCCCCGGACCACGTGTGACTCAAATTCTGCGGGGCGGAGAAAATGATACTCGACTCCGTTGCGCTCACTCGGGCGCGGCGGGCGAGTTGTGCAGGTGACCACCCGTTGCAGGCCGGGAATGGCGGCGAGCAGGCCGTTCATGACCGTTGTTTTTCCGCCGCCGGAAGGAGCGGAAATGAGGAAAAGAATCGGTTGCGATTTCATTGCAGAGAGGGGCGGAACATCGGGGGTTCATTCCACATTTTGAGCCTGCTCACGAAACCGTTCCAGCTCCGTTTTCATCACGACGACTTCCGCGGAAATGGCAGCATCATTTGCTTTCGAACCAATCGTGTTGATCTCCCGGTTCATCTCCTGAGCGAGGAAATCGAGTTTTCGGCCGACGGGTTCGGTGGCGGCTTTGCAATCTTCGAACTGGATGAAATGGCTTTCAAGGCGGGTCAATTCCTCCGCGATATCGGAGCGGTCCGCAAAGAATACGACTTCGCGGACGACCCGCTCATCGTCGGCTGAAATGTTTTCGATGCCGGCCGCGCGGATCCGCTGCAAGAATTGCTCTCGAAACCGTTTTGCGACGGCAGGGGCTAGATCCGCCAGTCGACCGGTGGAGGTTCGGAGCAATCGGATCCGTTCCGTCAGATCCATCGCCAGGTGCGATCCCTCCCGTTCGCGGCTCCGGACAAAGACAACCAGAGCCTGCTTGAGTGCCTCTTCGACGACAGGCCAGATGGCCGAGATATCGGCGCTGGCGGTGTCGGTTTGGATCACCCCTGGGCAACGAGCCAGCAACTCCAGGGTGGGCGTGGCGGTCAGGTTCAATTCGGCGGCCAAGGCGGCGAATTCTTGGGCATAGGCCTGTGCGACGGCGCGGTTGATGCGCGATGATGTTACTGGCGTTGTTCCCTCCCATTGAATTCGTACATCGCACCGACCGCGCGCAACCATCGGACTGATCGTCCCGCGCACCTTTTCATCGAGGCCGGCGAGTTCACCGGGGAGTGCGACGGCAATTTCAGCCTGCTTGCGGTTGACCGCACGAAGCTCAACGGTGGCCCTGCCAACGTCGGTCGAGTAACTGACGGCCCCGTGGCCGGTCATGGATCGCATGGGCGAAATGTGGGTGAGCAGTGGGTAGGGGCCAATCCTTTTTAGGGAAGGGGTCGGTATTTTGGCCAAATTTCGGGCCGAATTGGAAGCGGGCAGAAAATCATCAAAAACCGCTTGTCACCACAACCCCTAGTGGTACGGTGCCTCCCCGTCCACCACGGATAGGGTACAAAGCCGACCTGCAGGGTGGCTTAAGCCTGGTTTTGTGGTGATTTGCCGATTTTCTGAAGTCCCGATCGAAGTTGACGCTCCCAGTTGATGCTCCCAGTTGAATTTCCTTTGCATGCCGACCTTTGAATTTAACCGCCGAACCGGTCCGCTAATCCCGAACCCGAACTCTGACCTGAACTCCAACCCGTTCCTGCCCCATGATCGACGCCCGTGACACTGAGGTCGCAGCCGGCTCAGCCGCCGCTGCTGGCCGTTCCACCCGCCCTGCCGCCGCCTCTCGACGTTCTGGAGCCCCATCCACCGGGAAGCAAGGAGGCCGTTTAAAGCTCGACCGCGTATTTAGCGACGCGGCGGTGAAGCCGTTTGACCAGATTGATTGGGAGCGTCGCACGGCTGAGATCACCGATGATGCCGGCAAAGTGATCTTCAAGCAGGAGGAAGTTGAGGTTCCGAAATTCTGGTCGCAACTGGCCACAAAAGTTGTTTGTTCAAAATATTTCTACGGCGACCCCCAAAAACCCGGCGAGCGCGAGCAGTCGGTCAAGCAACTGATTCATCGGGTCAGCCGAACGATTGCCGATTGGGGCGTGGCAGACGGTTATTTCAGCAAGGAGGACGGAGAGTTATTTTACGACGAGCTGACGTGGCTGTGCGTGAACCAGTACGGGGCCTTCAATTCCCCCGTGTGGTTCAATGTCGGGCTTTACCATCAGTATGGCGTTGGCAAGAACCAGTCGCGCGGAAACTGGTATTGCAACCCGGCCACCCGGGTGGCCCAGCGTGCGGCGACACAGTACGAGTATCCCCAAGGCAGCGCGTGTTTCATTCAGTCAGTCAATGACGACATGGAGAGCATCATGGAACTCGCGTATTCGGAGGCGATGCTATTCAAGTACGGATCGGGGACGGGCACGGATCTTTCCCCCATCCGGAGTTCGAAGGAGAAGCTATCCGGCGGCGGCCGGCCGAGTGGCCCGATGAGTTTTCTTAAGGTCTATGATCAGGTCGCCAACGTGGTGAAGTCTGGAGGCAAGACTCGCCGGGCCGCCAAAATGAACACCATTCGTGACTGGCACGGAGACATCGAGGAGTTCATCACGGCAAAGATGAAGGAGGAGCGGAAGGCGTGGGCGCTGATGGAGCAGGGCTACGACGGCTCGTTCAACGGCGAGGCCTATGGATCCGTCATGTATCAGAATGAAAACCTGTCCGTCCGCGTCTCGGACGAATTCATGCAGGCCGCCCTCAATGGCGGCGACTGGAACACGCGGTCGATCACCACGGGGCAGGTTTTGGAGAAGAAGAACGCCTCGGAGTTGCTGGATCGAGTGGCCGAAGGCACCTGGGTGTGCGGCGATCCTGGATTGCAGTATGACGGTGCGATTCAGAAGTGGCATACCTGCAAGGGGACCGAACCGATTCATTCCACGAATCCGTGCTCCGAGTACGTCTTTCTCAACAATACGGCTTGCAACTTGGCGTCACTGAACCTGATGAAGTTCAAGCGGGCTGACGGCTCTTTTGATGTCACCCGGTTCAAGGCGGCCGTCCGAATCTATATTACGGCTCAGGAGATTCTGGTTGATAACGCGAGCTATCCCACCAAGGTCATCGCTGAAAATTCGCATATATTTCGCACGCTGGGTCTGGGATATGCAAATTTGGGGTCACTCATCATGAGCTACGGACTCCCGTACGATTCGAACGAGGGGCGGGCGCTGGCTGGAGCGATCACGGCGATTATGACGGGTCATGCCTATGAGCAATCGGCCGCGATCGCCGAGATCATGGAGCCGTTTGCAGGATATCGAGATGCCCGGTGCTCGGGGGTGGAGAAGCCGGCTCAGCCCGACAATGTTGAGTCGATGCTCGGGGTCGTCCGGTTGCACCGCGATGCCGTGGAACAAATCCAGCCTTCGCGTGAGTTCCACTACTTGAAGGAAGAGGCCCGAAAATGTTGGGAGATCGCCCTCCAACGGGGCCGCGAATCGGGCTACCGCAATGCGCAGGTAACCGTTCTGGCACCGACCGGCACGATTGCGTTTCTCATGGACTGCGACACTACCGGAGTGGAGCCCGATATTGCGCTCGTCAAGTATAAGCTGCTAGCGGGTGGTGGCATGCTGAAGATGGTGAACCGGACGGTGCCCGAAGCGTTGCGACGGCTCGGGTACTCGGAGAGTGAAATTCTGGGCATCGAAAAGCATATCGAGATCCATGACACGATCGAAGATGTCGATGGCGGGAAGGGTGTGATCATTGCCAGTGGTCTCAAACCGGATCATCTCGCGGTGTTTGATTGCGCGTTCAAGGCTCATAAGGGGCAGCGGAGCATTCAATATAAGGCGCATCTGGGTATGATGGCTGCCGCCCAACCGTTTATCTCCGGGGCCATCTCGAAGACGGTGAACTTGCCCAACGAAGCGACGACTCAGGATATCCGCAATGCCTACGTCGATGCCTGGAAACTTGGCCTTAAGTGCGTCGCAATTTATCGCGATGGGTCCAAGCGTAGCCAACCGTTGAATACCAAAAAGACCCGTGAAGGGGGCGATAAGTCCGCCCCGGACGCCGCGGTGTCGCTCGAGAACCGGGTGCTTGAACTCGAGGCGGAACTTGCCCGGGTCAAGGCGCAGGCTGAACAACCTCTTCGCCGGCGCCTTCCGGACACCCGGGCTGCGATCAATCACAAGTTCGAGATTGCCGGTCATGAGGGTTACATGACCGTCGGGCTTTTCAACGATGGTCAGCCGGGCGAACTGTTTGTAACCATGGCGAAGGAGGGCAGCACCATTGGTGGCCTGATGGATACGATTGGAGCGCTGACCAGCATGTCGCTTCAGTACGGTGTGCCGCTGGAGAGTCTGGTGCGAAAGTTTGCGCATCAGCGATTCGAGCCGAGTGGTTTTACCAAGAACCCCGATATACGGAGTGCCTCATCCGTCATTGATTACGTGTTTCGATGGATGGCCGTGCAGTTCATTACGGGATACCGTGAGGCAAATTCTCCGGGCGGGGTCACGGCAGGCGCTCTCGAATCAACGGCTTTAATCGAAGAACTGAAAAAAAAAATGAATCGACCCGTGTCCGAACTGCCGCGGTCCGATGAGAACGGCACGGATTTCGTCGTTAAAAGCCCCATGACATCGACGCTCGTCGGCCAACGGGACGGCACGGGTACCGCTGCGGGCGGGCGGGCGATGATGTCTTCCGCGTTGCTGACGAGTACTTTTCAAAATCAGGGGGACGCCCCGAGTTGTCCCCGCTGCGGACACATCACGGTCCGGAATGGCGCCTGTTATAAATGTTTGAATTGCGGCGAAAGTCTCGGCTGTTCATAGAGCCGGGAGGAACCATCGCCACTCAGCAAAGGATCGGGCTCCAAAAGGGCCCGGTCCTTTTCGTTGAACTTCGCACTTGCCCCGTCTCCAAACTTGCCAACAGGCTTGGGTCCGCTTAAACAACAGTCGCTTCCCGCAACAGGCAGCGGAAGGCCAAGTGACCAACAATTAAAATTCCTTATTAACATCATGGCAAACGCTTTTCATGCATCCATTGAAGGAGCTCAGCACGGTGGGAAGTCTCTGGCGCAATTTTTGGACTACGCCAAGGCGTCGGGAGCGGCGGGTGCTCAGCCGAGCAGCTACATGCTGGGGAACGGAAAGGGTGGATTCAAATCGATTAAGGAGATCCGCGAAACATTTGAATCCCGCGGTTTGCGTCTGGATGGCGTTTCGGCCCATTGCCCATTTTGGGTCCACACGTCCATTTGGACCGGTACAAAAACGGGCAACGCATTTATTTCGCCGGATGTTCTAAAACTGTCGCCGGAGAAGATCGAGAAGTGGCATGAGGATTATCTGCTGAAGCTGATGGATTTGATTGCCGAGCTCGGGTTGAAGGTGGTTCCGATGTTTTGGGGGGTGGCCTTCGGATGGGAAGTGGCGTCGGGGTATCCGTGGGGTTTTTGGAGTGGCGGAGATTATGACCTGATCAAGGAAGGGCAGGAACGGTTTGTAAAGAAAACCGCGAAGCTTCGGACACATGCGCGAAAGCTGGGGCTTTATCTCTGCCATGAGATCCACCCGGGCACGGGTGCGATGTGCGGGGACGATTTCAACATGCTGGTCCGGATTTGTGATGGCGACAAGTGCCTTGGTGTGAATGCGGATCCGTCGCACTGCTGGGAAGGAGAGCCGTGGGAGACGCGTTTTGAAAAGGTTGGATCTCGGATTTACGCGGCTCACATAAAGAATTTCGTGATTCGGAGCGGATTCCCCTTGCGGGCCATGGAGCCCAACTGGTCCAAACGCGGCATGCAGTTTACCGATCTGCCGAGCGGGGATCTCAACATGCAGCGGTACGTGGAGTTGCTGTTGAACGCCGGCTATGCCCAGCGCTACTGCAAGCTTCATAACAGTCCGAGTGCTCCCCTGGTTGTCGAGGCGGAGTCGGCCCACAAGGATCTTGAGTGGACTAGCGCAAACGGAATTCGCTACGTGCGCGACCACATGTGTTGGCCGGCGGCAGCGGGTAGTTTCGAAGACGGGATGGGTGCTTGACCATGGATGTCCTGCACGCTCCTTGGAGAATTGATTATATCCTTGGCCCCAAGGATCCAATTCGTGATCCGTCGATCTTTACCAGGCTGGCGCAGTCGAGCGCTGATGAGGATAATTACCTGCTTGGGCGAGGTCGCACCTGTTACGCGGTTCTCAACGCGCACCCCTATAGTGCCGGGCATCTCATGGTGGTTCCCTATCGCCAGACGGCGGATTGGAATGAGCTTGATGACTCCGAGTTGCTGGAACTGATGCAATGGGTCCGCCGCTGTCAGAATGCTCTCAAGAAGGCAATGTTGCCGGACGGGTTCAATATCGGAGTCAACTTGGGCCGAGTGGCGGGTGCTGGTATTGTCGAACATCTCCATATTCATGTCGTCCCGCGGTGGACGGGCGACGTAAACTTTATGCCGATCATTGCGGGTACGTCTGTCATTCCTGAAGCCCTTCGGGAAACCGCGGCGAAGATCCGGGCGTGTCTTGGCGATTGCTGACCCGGAGTTGACGTCGTTCCGCCTCTTCTTTTTCTCCAACTCTGTATCTTTGCTGCCCCATGACGACGGAGACCCTGCATTATGAATCCGCCCGCGCTGCCCAGCAATTATTCAATAACGACGAGAAAAACCTCCGATTGTTGGAGTTGGAACTGGGGGTGAAGGTCGTCACGCGCGATGGCTGGATTCGGCTGGAGGGAGCGGCCGACGGGGTGAGTCGGGCCAAGAAGATATTCCAATTCTTGGAGAAAAGCATGCAGGAAGGGGTCATGCCGCGAGCCCGGGAATTCGCCCATGCGGTGGACGTGGTTAAGCACGACGGTGCGGAGGCTCTTGACGCCCTCTTCAATAGCCGAATCCACACGTCTTCCAAGAAGCCGACAGTGACACCGAAAACCGCTGGGCAGCAGCGCTACGTTGCGGCAATCCGGGAACACGACGTGACATTTGGGATCGGACCGGCAGGCACGGGGAAGACGTATCTAGCCATGGCGATGGCCGTGGCGTCTCTGAAGGACGGCAGGGTAAGCCGGATTATTCTGACCCGACCCGCGGTGGAAGCCGGAGAGGCCTTGGGGTTTCTGCCCGGCGACCTGCATCAAAAGCTGGATCCTTACCTGCGGCCGCTTCACGACGCGCTCCACGACATGATGCCGGCGGATGAGATGGAGCGAAACATGGAGCGCGGAGTGATCGAGATCGCTCCCCTCGCCTACATGCGTGGAAGGACATTGAATCAGGCCTTCATCATTCTGGATGAGGCGCAAAATACGACGACCGAACAGATGTTGATGTTTCTCACGCGATTGGGATTCGGTTCCAAGGTTGTCGTGACGGGCGATCCAACGCAGATTGATCTTCCGCCGCAGAAACGGTCGGGGATTGTCGAAGCGATTCGAGCTCTTGATCAGGTGGAGGGAATTGCGTTGGTGCAATTCGAGAAGCGAGATGTTGTGCGACATCCTCTTGTTCAGAGGATTGTTGGAGCTTACGAACGGCATCGAGGGACGAGCAATTCTCACTTGCAATGATCAACCCTCCACTCGATGACCCGACGGAGAGGGCGACGATCGTGTGGGTTTGTAATCAGCAGCGATGTCGTTCGGTCGAGTGTCCGACAATTCAACGATTGGTTGAGGAGACTCTCCTCAAGCTTTCCGCAACCGGTGAGATTGGCATCCACTTCGTGACATCGAAACGCATGGCATCCTTGAACTGGCAATACCTTCGGCACGTCGGATCCACCGATGTCATCACCTTTGACCATGGATCAACACCCGGTCATTTGCATGGCGAGCTGTTCATCTGTGTGGCCGACGCGGTGGCTCAGGCGCGAGAATTTCGAACCACCTGGCAGCAGGAACTCGTCCGATATGTGATCCACGGTCTGCTCCATCTGTGCGGATACGATGACCGAGAGCCCGCGATGCGGCGCGGCATGAAGCGCGTGGAACATCGCCTGGTTCGTGGGTGGGAAAACGGCCCCGCAGGGGTAACACTGAGACGCCGGAGCCTTCGTACAGCGCCCGGTCGCCGCCGAAAGAAGCCCAGCCGTGGATGAGTCCGCCTATGGCGTTGTGCTTCGGACCCGGCCTCTCACGGAGACGAGCCTGGTGGTCCATTGGTTGACGGTGGAACAGGGGCGGGTGGCGACGGTGGCAAGGGGGGCGCGTCAGCCCAAATCTCCCTTTGCCGGGAAGACGGATTTTGGGGTGGAGGCGGAGTTTACATTTGTCCGGAGTCGTCGATCGCAATTGCACTTCCTCCGGGAAGTCGTTGTTTCGGACCGTCACGGCGGGCTGGCGATTGACTTCGGCCGGCTCCAGCAGGCCGCCTACGCGGTTCATTTTATTGAACTGATCACCGAGACGGATTTTCCCATTCCAGAGATTTTTGAATTATTCCTGGGTCTGCTGCGACATCTTGCCAGGGTGCCGCCGCAGCCGCGGACGATCTACGCATTTGAATTGAAGATGCTGGCGCTCCAGGGATTGCAGCCCGATCTGGAGGATCGATCGATGCCGATGGCCGTGCGTGCCTTGGCGATGCAGTTGGTGGATTCGACATGGGCTGACTTGGGTTCCTTGAACCCTCCGGTGCCGGTAGTTCGCCAACTGAAGCAAGTCCTTCAGGATTTCATCATTCAACACTGTCAGCGCCTTCCAGGAGGCCGCGCCGAAGCTCTGGCCGCCGGAGCGTCCGTGGCGCGCAGGATCCGTCAATCCGCTAGGCCGCAGGAGTCCTGAACATTTATTCCGCAAAGGGGTTCTCGATACGAAGTTCACCCAGTACTCGCCCATGCTGGAGGTCTTCGGATAGCAGACGTCGCGCGCCGCTCATCAACGCGCCCGCCACGACGAGGCTGTCGTAGAACCCGTAGCCAGTCTGGCGGTGGATTCGCAATGCATCGTGCCAGAGGTCCGGGCTAGGCCAGACCTTGCAGAGTGGCAAGAGTATGACGCGAATCGCGTCGGCAAGGGTTGCTGGATCTAATTCGGAGGAGTTCTTGCGAAGCGAAACGTTTAGAAATTCCTGCACGACCTGCCAGCTGATGACGGCTGTCCCGTCCTTCAAACCATCGTGCAGCAACCCCCTGGCAATTCGGTGCCTTCGAGGGTCGACCGGCATGAATGCGTAAACCAGAATATTGGTATCGAGGAAGCACTTATCGCTCATTCAATTCCTCGCGGGTGAACTTTCGGCCAAATTGAAGCTGTTTTCCGAGTTTGTCGAGCAGAGCGGAAGCTTCGGCTGATTGGGCGCGATTTTTCCGGTTTGCGATTCCTTCCAACCAGTCCCGGAACAGCTGATTGAGCGTTGTCCCGCGGCTTTGAGCTTCGAGCCTCGCCGTGGCAATCAGATGCTCATCCGCGCTCAAGGTTATATTTTTCACTGCACAAGCGTAGTGTGCACTGAATTGGTGTCAATTCAATCCTTGAGACGCCCGTCCGGTGCCACAGCATAGGGCTTAACCCTAGCGGCTAACCCCGCTCGGGCTCGACACCTCACGAGTCCTCCCGTAGGTTCCGCCCATGAAAAGGGAAGTTGTGCCGGTCCAGATCCGGGGAATCCTTCCCGCGAATAGCGGGGTGGCGCTCTTTATTGGAAATGACGAAAAGGTCTTCGTTATCAATGTCGAGCATAGCATGGGCAATGTGATCGGCATGGCGCTCCGTGGAACGGCCACGGACCGTCCACTCACCCACCATCTCATCGGAAACATTCTCCAGGGATTTGGTGTCACGGTGGAACGTGTCGTCATCACCGACTTGAAGGACTCCACGTATTTTGCCCGCCTGATCCTCAAACAGGAGAATGAGCTGGGAAAGAAGCTCGTGGAACTCGACGCACGCCCCAGTGATTGCCTGGCGCTGGCTGCGGCCACCAAACGACCCGTCTTTGTAAGCCAACGGCTATTCGATGAAGTGGAGGATATGAGCGAGGTGCTTTCGCGGATCAATAGCCAGGCGGAAGAGGGTGAAATCCCCCCCGAGTCCGACAAGTAGGCCGGCGGGCTTTGACGTCTCGACCCGATCCGACCCACCTTACGCCGCCGTACATTCTTTCGCCAAGCCAACCTGTATGGCCTCGCCTGCTTCCTCTGTCGGAGCACCGCTCCTCGTGGTATGCGGGGACGACGATTTTTCCGTTAAGCAGCGGTCCCGGCAGGTGTTTGATCTCTGGTGCAAGGAGTTGGGAGGGATGGATCATGAGGTCGTCGATGCGGCCGTGCAGAATACGGGCGAAGCTCTTGCCGCGCTCTGCCGTCTTCGAGAAGCCTTGGACACGCTTCCATTCTTCGGTGGCAGTAAGGTGATTTGGTTTCAAAACTGCAGCTTTCTCGGGGATGACCGCACGGCGAAATCGAACGCTGTTATCGAGTCGCTACTCGCGCTCTCGGAGCATCTCAAGACGTTCCGCTGGGATGGCGTCCGCCTGCTCATCAGCGCCGGGCGCACCGATGAGAGGCGAGTCTTTTTCAAATCTCTCAAGAAATTGGGAACGATCGAATCCTTCGCTGCGGTAACTGCGGATGACAAAGATTGGGCTGGGGCGGCGGAGAGCCATGCCCTCAAGATCCTGAGGGCAACGGGAAAGGAGATCTCCGACGAGGCCTTGGCGGAGTTGGTGACCCGGACGGGTCCGAATCTGAGGGGACTTTCGAGCGAAAGCGAAAAGCTCGCATTGTACACGGGCGATCGCAAGGCGGTCACCCTCGAGGATGTCCGGGCGATTGTTACCCGGCAGAAGCAGGCAAAGGCGTTCGCGCTGGCGGAATCACTCGGGGACCGTGATCTGCCAAAATTGCTCCGCACGCTGGACGAGGAACTATGGGAGATGCGAATTGACAAGAAGAAGAGCGAGATCGGGCTGTTGTACGGACTGATCAGCAAGGTGCGCGCACTGCTGTTCTTGAAGGAATTGCGGAACATGGGTGCGTTGAAGCCGGTGCGAGACTACGGAACGTTTAAGACTCAGCTGGATCGGCTGCCGACGGCGGATCTCCCTGCGGACAAGAAGTTCAATCCATTGGCGTCGCATCCGTTCGTTCTTTTTCAGGCATTTCGACAGACGGAAAACTACACGTCTGCGGAATTGATTTCCGCCATGGATGCTCTTCTGCAGTGCAATCGGAGGCTGGTTTCCAGTGATTTGGACGAAGCGCTTGTCCTGCAGCAGACGTTGATTGGAATCGTGGGCTTGGGGGCTCAGAATTATTCCAAAATTCACCTTGGCAAGCCCCACGCCTCCGTGGTCCAAAGAAGGGCAACCTCCAGTGCAATCGACACATGAAAAAATATAACGTCGGCATCATCGGGTACGGATGGGTCGCCACCGCGCACATCCCAGCCATCAACGCCACTACGCAAGGGCAGGTTACGGCCGTTTGCTCCAGCCGCCCGCTGGACCCTGCCGACCTCGGTCGCAAACATGGCGGCACAATCAAGGCGTACAGCGATTACGATGCCATGCTGGCGGATCGGTCGATCGATGTGATCTCGGTTTGCAGCTACCCGTGGATGCATGCGGACCACGTCCTCAAGGCGGCCCGCGCGGGAAAGCAGATCATCATCGAGAAGCCCCTGGCGTTGTCATGGAAGGAGTGTGTGGCCATGCGCGAGGCGGTGAAGAAGGCGCGCGTCCGCACCTGCGTCTGCTTTGAAGTGCGGTACTCCACCCAGTTCCTTTCCACCCGCGCGCTGATCGAGTCGGGATTGCTGGGGGAGATTCACTACGGAGAGGTGGATTACTTCCACGGAATCGGACCATGGTACGGGCAATACCGCTGGAACATCAAGAAGGATGGTGGCGGGTCCAGCCTGCTGAGCGCGGGCTGCCATGCCTTGGACGCGTTGCTGTTGTGCATGGGCGGCGACGTTGCCGAGGTCCAGAGCCTCGCCACCGGTTCCCGGAGCAAGCATTTCCAAGCGTACGAATATAAGACCACCCAGGTAAACCTGCTGCGCTTCAAGGATGGCCGTGTGGGCAAATGCGCGTCGGTGATCGATTGCCTGCAACCGTATTACTTTCACACCCATCTTGTGGGCAGCGAAGGATCCCTGCTGGACAACAAATGGCACTCCCAAAAGCTCGGCAGCCTGAACAAGAACAAATGGTCGGAATTGTCCTTTAGCCCGGTGGATTCGGGTGACGTCAAAGATCACCCCTATCAGACTCAATTTCAGGCGTTTTTTGATGCGCTGGATCGCGACGAGGAAATGCCGCTGACGAGTCTTGCCGACGCGCTTCGTTCGCACGCGGTCCTTTTTGCGGCCGATGCCTCGGCCAAGAGTGGCAAGCCGGTGAAAGTTTCCTGAATCTACAAATCCGCGGTTCGCAAAATGCAGAGATTGCGGCAGGGGGCACCGCCCGGTACGGTCCCTGCCTCATGATTGACACGACGGGTTTGCGGGTGGATGGACGGAGGCCGGAGGAGCTGAGAGCGATTCGTTTCCAAAATCACATTGCTCCCCATGCGGCGGGCTCCACGCTGATCGAGTGGGGGAACACCCGGGTTATCTGCGGGGTCACGATTGACGAAAGCGTTCCGAAATGGATGCAATCGCAAAAGGTGAGCGGTGGCTGGATCACCGCGGAGTATTCAATGCTTCCGTATTCGACGCTGGATCGCAAACAACGTGATATCGCCCGGATGAAACTGGACGGGCGCTCTCAGGAAATCCAGCGGTTAATCGGGCGTTCGATGCGGACGGTGTTGGATCTTGAAAAACTCGGACCCCGCACGGTGTGGGTGGACTGCGATGTACTGCAGGCGGACGGCGGCACGCGCACCGCAGCCATCACGGGAGCGGCGGTCGCCTTGTCCCTGGCCATTCAGAAGCTCATGAAGGCGAACAAGCTCAAGTCGAATCCCATGGTCGGCCGGGTTGCGGCCGTCAGTATGGGGATCGTCAAGGGTCGCGCCGTGTTGGACTTAAATTATGTCGAGGACAAGGATGCCACGGTGGACATGAATCTCGTGATGAACGGTTCGGGTGACTTCGTGGAATTGCAGAGCGCGGGTGAGGAATCCACCTTCACCGAGGATCAACTGGCAGCGCTGATTTCCCTCGGCAAAACTGGCGTGCGCCAGTTGCTGGATCTGCAAGAGGCGGCCATGGCGGCGGGTTGAACGGAAACTGAGACTTGTGAAGACGTCGTTGTACTTGATCCGACACGCCGAAGTGGAGGACAGCTTCCACCGCGTGTTTGGAGGTCGCCTCGATATTGGTTTGTCCGACCGAGGCGAGCATCAGGCCACTCGACTTGCCGGGTGGCTCGCCCGCGTCCGCTTCGACGCGACTTACGCCAGTCCGCTGAAGCGAGTGCAACGGACTCTCGCGCCGGCACTGGAGGCGGGACTGCCGACGCCGGTGTTGCTGCCGGATCTCCGCGAGGTTGACTTCGGTGACTGGACCGGCCTCGGCTGGGATCAGGTGAAGGACCGGTTTGGAGTGAGCGCCTACGACTGGTTGCGGGTTCTCGAGCGGGGTGGATTTCCCAACGGAGAATGCGGTGTCCGCTTGCGTCTCCGGATTGAAGAGTGTCTCCAACAGATTCTCCGAGAGCAGGCAGGGCGCACGGTCGCGGTCTTTGCGCATGGCGGGGTTATCCGGATGCTGATGACGCTGCTGCTGGATCTGCCGCTGAACGCGACGGAACGATTCGAAGTGGACTATGCCGGAGTAACCTGGCTCGAGGTGGGAGACGTCAAGGGCGGACGGGCTCGGACGGAAATTAGATTAATGAACTACACTCCGTGGCGAGATGGGTGAGCACTCGGAACGGTTGTTTAAGAAAGCAGCCGGCGATTCCGTTTGCTTCGGGCAAACCCTCACATCCGCGACCGAAATACTCGATGAAACTCCCGGACAAAACCCTGATTCAGCTCTCCGTTACAACCAACCCCGAGGCGGACGACGCCGTCTCCGACATGCTGGAGCGTGTGACCGGGAAGTCCCCGTCGACGTGGTCGAATGACGAGGATTGGGTCTCAGTTGTGACGGTCTATTCTCAGTGTTCAATGGCCGCTGCCCGGTTGTGGAAGACTGGAATTCGAGAAGGGTTGCGGCGAATTGCGGCGTGTGGTCTGGACGTGGAGCCGGCCGTCATTCGTGTCCGGACAGTTCGGATGCAGGATTGGGCGGAATCCTGGAAGCGTCATTTTCGCCCGCTCGACATTGACGGAGTTCTCCTGGTGCAGCCGACGTGGAGCCGGCGAAGACCACGCCGGGATCAGCAAGTCGTGCTCCTCGATCCCGGATTGAGTTTTGGCACAGGTCAGCATGCAACGACCCGATTTTGTCTGGAGCAGATCGTCCGACTTCGGCCACGGGGAGACGACAGCTCGTCACTCATCGACATGGGAACGGGCAGCGGAATTTTGGCCATCGCGGCGGCCCGACTCGGGTATTCTCCGGTGGCGGCATTTGATTTCGATCCGGATTGCGTTCGAATTGCCGGCGAAAATGCCGAGATCAATGGAGTCCAGGCACAGGTGCGGCCGACACACTCCGACGTCACCCGCCTGCCACGGAGACGGGTGAAGCAATATGACGTCGTGGTAGCGAACCTAATGTATGACTTGCTGATCGCGGAGCGTGACCGGATCCTTGCGCGGTTGAAACCTTCCGGAGTGCTGGTGCTGGCGGGTATTTTGGAGAGTCAGTTTAAAAAGGTCGCGCGGGCTTACCGGGATGGAGGATGCCGCCCATTGGAAGCGACGACGGATCGGGAGTGGCGGAGTGGCGCGTTTCGGTTTCGTGCGTGAGCGTCGGAGCCGGTTCGTCTGCGTTGAGATCGAATTTTCCTACCACTCGGGATGGGCGTGCTTTGCTTCGATGGCGAGGTTTGGCCGATACATCGGGGCTGACCCACACAGGACCGCATCGGCTTCTGCGGCAAAGAAATCCGCGAAGTCTCGGACGGTTGATGTGCCGCCGACCGCAGCGATGCTCAGGCTGAGATCATCCGATTCGATGCATTCTCGAACCGCTCGCACGACCGATACCGAGGGCTCATGGATGGCACGCCCCAAGACTCCAGCCGTTCTAAACTTTGGCCCGAATGCAGGTCGGCCGTCACGGTGCAAGATGGGGCGACGGATGCAGTTAACCAGCGTTACGCCGTCTGCCAGGCCGTTCATCGTCCGCAGGAAAGTGCGCAGGGAATCCGGCGTGCCGAAGGTTCCGATTTTGAGTAATACCGGCGTGCCCCCTACGGCCTTTCGGATGCGGTCAACGACTGTTCGGCTGGCACTGGCATCCTGATAGAGACTGCCCTCAGCCGAGGCAACATTCGGGCAGGAGAGATTGGCTTCAATCACGTGCGCGCCGGCCTCGGTGGCCCAGGCGGCACACCGGGCGAAATCGTCCGCGATTTCGTAGATCGACGAAGTCTCGTGTGGCGTGGCCACGACCGAGACGATTAACAATTGGCCGGGTTGCAGTCCTGCCCGGGTTCGTCGAACGTCGTCGCGCCAATACTCGGGCGAAAACGAGGGCATCCCGAAGCACACCGCCGAACTAATCTGCGCTGGATCCCTTGGAAGTGTGGTGGTGACGAAAACCGGGCCATCGGGCGGGGACGACTCCTCGACAAAGACCCAGTTGGGCAGCGGATAGCAGGGGTGTGCCGCGGAACGGACGGTTTTGTACGTGAGGATATCGAAGCCGCGTTCTGCATAGGGCAGAATCCACCGGCTGTTCGGAAGCAGACCGGCCGCAATCCCGATCCGACTCCGGACGGGCAGGCCCAGGAACGACTTCATCGGGGTCTCCGGCACCACTGGACAAGGCTCGGCAAACTGCGGACCGCGCTGACAATTCGCTTCCCAGGTCTGGTGGATGTCGTAGGCGAATTGGATGCTCATTCGATCACAGACTAGACAACGCCCGAAAAAATAAAGGGACAGGTCGTTAGCCCTCATTAAAAATCAAATTCCTGTTAATAACTAGTGTTTCGGGTGGCTTCGATCCCGTCGGGCGGCGGAGTGGCGGCGGGGTGGCGACGGTTCAAGGCGGCATACAGGATGGCCGCCAATCCCGCGGAGAAGAACCAGTTCAGCGAGCCCAACCACTCAAGGGCGGGAATGAAGGCGACCGCCGCGCTCAAGCTCACCGCGGGGAGAAGGGCTGCCACCGCCCGCGGATTCCAGCCGCGCCGGTACCAAAACGCGCCGGCTGGGTCTTCGCGATAAAGGTCCGGCACCAGAACCCGCCCCCGCCTCACCCAATAGTAATCGACCACCAGGATCCCATAGATCGGTCCGAGGAATCCGCCGATTGTTCCAACGAAGACGGCGATGGCCTGGGGCGACCGCACGAAGTGCCATGGAAAGGTGAACAGGGTGATCCCGGCGGCGAGCAAGCCGCCGGTGCGGAAGCTCAGGCGTCTTGGGGATACATTCGCGAGGTCGAAGGCGGCGGAGACGAAGTTGGCGACAAGGTTGATGCCCAGGGTGGCCAGGACGAAGGTCAGCGACCCCAGGATTACCAACCCCACGGAATCCAGCCGGGCCACGATCTCGACAGGGTCCAGGATGGCCTCGCCGAAAAGGGGCACAGTTCCCGAGGTGACGACCACCGTGACCAGCGCGAAGAGCATCCAGTTCAGCGGTAGTCCCAGCAGGTTGCCGCGAACCATCTGGCCCAGGGTTGGGCAGTAGCGGGAGAAGTCCCCGAAGTTGAGCAGCAACGCCGCGAAGTATCCCACCACCAAGGCGGCCACGCGGCCCATCTCGATCCCCGCATCGATCCCAGTCAGCCGACGGTCGGTCAGGGACAGACCGATCTGGTCGAAGCCGACGCGTCGAACCATCCAGAGGGCGACCAGGAACATCACTACATACACCGCCGGGCCGGCGAAGTCTGTGAACCTCCGAATCGACTCCATGCCGCGGCGGAAGATGAGCAACTGGAGGGTCCAGAGGGTGAGGTAGCAGAACCAACCCAGCCACGAGAGCCCGCCTATCCCATCGGCATCCGCCGCCCATGGGGCGAGAGAAGGAAAGACGCGCAGCAGGAGTAGCTTCAGGGAGACCGCGGCAAAGTGCGTCTGTACCCCGTACCAGGCGATGGCCACGATGGCCCGCGCCAGGGCCGGAAGGTTGGCGCCAAACACACCGAACGCCACCCGGGCCATCACGGGAAAGGGAACACCGAGGCGCTGGCTGGGCACTCCCACGAGGTGGATCAAGCCAAAGACCGCCAGGATGCCGGCCAGCATCCCGACGAGCACCTGCCATCCCGTCAGCCCGGTGGCGAACAAGCCCGCCGCAAAGGCGTAACCGCCGACGCTGTGAACGTCGGACATCCAAAGTGAAAACAGGTTGTACGTGCCCCAGGTCCTGCGGTCCGCCGGGACGGGTGCCAGGTCTGCGTTGATGAGGCGCGGGCTGGCATTCTCCGGCCACGCCCCTTCGGAAACTTTCACGTCACGCATCCTCTCGGACCTCCGGGTGGCGAGCCGTCCGGAGGCGGATGAAACTCCCGCCAGTGTCGCGCGATTTCGACGCGCCGGCAGATCCAGACGCGGTCGTGCCGCTCGAGATGATCCAGGAAGCGTTGCAGGGCTCGGAAGCGTCCCGGACGTCCGAGCAAGCGGCAGTGCATGCCGAGGCTCAGCATCTTGGGGAACTCGGCACCTTCCTCGTAGAGCACATCAAACGCGTCGCGCCAGGCCGCGTACAGGTCCTCGCCCGTGCCGAACCCGGGCGGCACCGCAAACTTCATGTCATTGGTGTCGAGTGTGTACGGCACCACAAGGTGGGGGACCGTCCTCCCGTCGGTTCGCGTCACCGAGGTCCAGTACGGCAGGTCGTCAGCATAACTGTCGCTGTCGTACTCGAATCTGCCCTCGTCGACAACCAACCGCCGGGTGTTCGGGCTGTCGCGGCCGGTGTACCAACCGTGGGGCCGGCTCCCGGTTAGCCGTTGGATCGTGGCCACCGCCCGGGCGACGTGGTCGCGTTCGACCGCCTCCGGCACTTCCTGGTAATTGATCCAGCGCCAGCCGTGGGCGGCGGTCTCGTGGCGACCCTCCGCCAACGCGCGCGCCACCTCCGGATTCCGTTCCAAGGCCAGCCCGACGGCAAACGCTGTCAGTGGCAGGCCTCGGCGCTCAAACTCGCCCAACAGCCGCCACACGCCGGCGCGGGAACCGTACTCGTAAAGGCTCTCCACGCTGCGGTGCCTCGCTGGATAAGACGGAGGCTGGAAGAGCTCGGACAGGAATTGTTCACTTCCGGCATCGCCATTCGCCACACAGTTCTCGCCGCCTTCCTCGTAGTTCAGCACGAACTGGACGGCAATCCGGGCAGCACCGGGCCATCGGGCCTCCGGCGGCCGGGCGCCGTAGCCCGTCAGGTTGCGTTCCTGGTCATTCATCCTCAATCTCCGCAGCCGCGCTCGGCCTCATCGTCCCGCAGCCAGCCCGCGAGTGTCGAGACAAACGGCTCCCGGAGCATCTCCAGGTACGGCACCGGTGCGAGGTGGACGCTCACTCCTCCGGCCGCCAGTCCGCGCCAGTCCGCGCCAGCATCCCAAGAGTAGGGTCGGATGGAAGGTCTGGAGAGCAGGAGGCTCAGCCGTCCGGGAAACGGCTGGGCGCGATAGTTCCGGAACAAGCGGTCATGGAGTTCGATCACGGCCGAACTCCGGGTCGGCGCCGCACCCGGTGCCTCCCCCTCCGCTTCCGCCCGGGTCCGTCGCCGCCACCGCTGTCGAAGGAATGGGCTGATCGACCGCAGCTTCGAACGCAAACCCGGCCCGAGCTCTCGCATCGGCGCGTTGCGGAGCCAGAGCGCATGATAGCGGAGATTCGGCCCCAGCCGGTTTCGTGACTCATACAGCCGGTGGAGTTCGCCGGCGCGAGGCGAGATCAGATTGGGGAAGTCATGGGGCGAGATGCCGATGAGCGCCAGCAGCCGCACCTCCGCCCCGGTGTCGATCAACTGCCGCGCCATCTCGAAGGCCAACACCCCGCCAAAGCACAGCCCGATCAACCGATAGGGTCCCGCGGGCTGCACCGCGCGGACGTGCGTCAGGTGGGCCGCGGCGAGCTGCTCCAGGGTTTCGACGCGATTCTCGGAACCGGCCCCGGGGGCCCCTCGCAACCCCAGGCAGGGCCGGTCGTTCCCCAACCGGCGGCCGAGCGCCGCATACGCCAGCACACTGCCGGCGTGGTCATGAACGCAGAGGCAAGGCGGGCCGCTTCCCCGCGACTGGAGGGTCACGATAGGTTCCGCAGAGTGACCCTCGACGGGAGGGTGCAGACTGGCGGCCAGACGTTCGATAGTGGAGTGGGTTTCCAGCATGGCCGGCGTCACGCTCCAGCCCCACTCCCGCTCCAGCCGGGCACAAATCGCCGCCGCCCGAAGCGAATCTCC
>CAMDJH010000099.1 GCA_945900455.1 Akkermansia muciniphila | reverse complement strand
CAGAGCCGCTCGCACCCAGCACGAGCCGCACGGTGTCGATCTCGCCGTGGGTCGCGATGCTGCCGCCGCCGGACGCGCCGAGAGCCACCGCTTTCACGCTCAAGGTGTAGGGGCCGACTGCCACGTTGCTGAAGCTGAACTGGCCCGCCGCGTTCGCGAATTTCGTCTCCGCGATGTTTCGGAACAGCTCGGCCTGCGAATTCAGAATCACCTCCGCACCGTTCGCGGGCGTCGTGCCGTTGGCGAGGAACACCGCGCCCGTGACGGAGCCGGTGCCAAGGAAACGCAGCGCGAAGTCTGACGAGGTGCCGGCAATGGTCAGCGCGATGTTGGTCGTCCCGGCGCTATGTGTCGCGCCCACGCGGCGCGAGTCGGCGCGCAGAGTGTAACTACCCAACGGCAAATCCACGAAGGCCACGCGGCCCGCGCCGTCGGTGTCCGTCGTGAACGAGAGGTTGTTACCATTCAGCCGCACCGTGGCGTTGGTGGCAGGCGTCGCGCCGTCCGGCTCAAGGACCGTTCCCGCCAGCCGTGCGAGCGATTGCAGCGGCACATCGACGCGCAACACGCTCGTCGTTACCAGCAGCGTGCCAGCAACACTGCCTGTGAATTTCGTCAACGGGTCTCCCGCTTCGAGCGTAAAGCCGCCCGCCGCCGAGCCGGGAAAACTATACGCGCCGTCCGGTCCGGTCGTCACCGCGCGCTCCGGCGTCAGGCCGTCGTTCACTTTTAATTTCACATTCGCGCCGGGTACAAACCCCGTGCCGTAGCCGTTGACGACGAAGCCCTGGATTTCGCCGCGCGCTTGTTCGACCAGCAGCACGTCGCGGATTTCGCCATCCACCGCGAGCGTCACGTTCGCAATCGCGCCCACGCCGGTGACCTGGTTTTGCGTGACGAGGCGATACGTGCCGAGCGGAATGCCCGCGACTTCAAACCGGCCCGCCGCGTCCGTCGTCGCAAAACCAATGCTGCCCACGGCGACCTGCGCAAAGCCGACGGGCGTGACGAGATCGCGCTGCACGAACGTCCCGCGAATCTTCGCCGTCGGGCCGAGCGTGACCGTCACCGCGTTCGTCCGGCCGGCCGGCACGTCCGCGGCCGCGCGGCCAAAGATCGTCGTCGGCCCGCTGACGAGCGAACCGCACACCGCGTACGGCCCGGCGAAAATGTTTTGGAACGTGATCGTTCCATTCGCCCCGGCGCTGCCCGTGAACGTGTCGTTCGGGAACGCGCCGAGCCGGATTTCCACCGTCGCGTTCGTCGCGATGGCGCCGTTCGCCTGCTTCACCAGCACGGTCAGCGCGCCTTTGCCGATGAGCTGCACGTTGGCAACGTTGGTGATTCCCGGCAGCACCGTGGTGATGGACTGGCCCTTCAAGCCGGTGAGCGGATCGTTCACCTCGACGGTGTAGCCTCCGGCGGGCAGGCCGATCTGCGTGTCAAAGAATCCGTTGAGGCCCGTCTTGATCGAGTAGTCGGGACCGAAGCTGATCTTCACCGTGAGATTCGTACCGGCGCGAGAGCCATCGGGATTGAACACCGTGCCGGTGAGGCGGCCATTGATCTCCCGAGTCGGCGGGAAGCGTAAAATGTTGTTCGTCGAGTTCGGTTCGGTGGACGTCGTCTGGCCGCTCGTGCTGATGACAACCGGGAAAAATGGCGACGCCGCCTGCAAACCGAAATCGCCGACGAGCAACGCATTCTTAAACTCAAACGTGCCGAGCGCGGGATCGCTGTTCGCGTCGCCACGGATGACGAACGACGGTGCGCCGTTGGCCAGCGGGCCGATGCCGGTGAGCCGCACCTTCGCGCCGATCGGCACGCCCTGGCCGTTGAGGACGGTGCCCGCCACCGTGGCGGGCCGCAGGAAACGAATGTCCGCCACAACGGTCTGGCCATCGAACGTGAGCCGCGTGCGGGTGAAACCCCAGGTGTTTGGGTTGAACGGCTCGCCCGTGAGGAACGGGTCGGTCAGTCCCGCGAAAATTTTGAACGCCTCGCCGATGGCGGCCTCGATTTCCGCGCTGCTGCCGCCGCGAATTTTTTCAAGCAGTCCGCTGGTGTCGGTTTTCGCCACCTCCGGTCCCGGTGCGCTCAGGGTGTAGCCATCGAGGCCGAGATTATCAAAGACGTAGTTTCCCGATCCGTCGGCGTCGGTCCACAGGAAGCCGTTTTCGATCGGAATGGAGACGCGCACGTTCGGCGCGGGCTGGCCGAGCGCGTCGAGCACGCGGCCCGTGATGCGGCCCGCCGGATTCAGGCGGATGACGGCGAAGTTATCGAGTCCGGCGACGACGTTGAGCGAGACGCTGCCCAGGCGCGTGAAGTCAATGCCGGCGGCGGGATTTTTTTCCAGACCCGCGCTGAGAGTGCTCCGGCCGTTCGGCACGCCGGTCAGCGTGAAGAGACCTTGCCCATCGGTGCGGACGATGGTGTCGCCGCCCGCCACCAGCGCGTTGGTCGCGGCCACGCCGTTGAAAAATTCGACGCGGCCCGAGACGGTGGTGCGGCCGTTGAGCGTGATGTTGACTTGCCGGTCAACGGCAAGCGTCGCTTGGATGTCGCGGCGGTCACCCTTGCGTTTGCCATCGAAGGAAACCGCCGCCACGTCGTACGTGCTCGCAGGGAAATTTGTCGCGATCCAGAAACCGTTGGCATCGGCTGTGACCGCCGCCACCACGTCCAGCATCTTGCTCCCGACGAATCGCCCCACAAACACGCGCGCTTCGCCGTGCGGCGTGATCGTGTCCGGCTCGAACACGCGGCCTCGCAGCGCGGCGAGCGCGGTGATGTTCGACGAGAGAAGGATCGTGAGATTGCGCGTCTCGCTCACGCGATCCAGCAGCCCCGCCACCGTGCGCGTCTGCCCGCTCGGCGCGGAGGCCTGCACGCTGAACAAGCCCAGCGGCACGCCCTGAAACGCGAAGCGCCCGCTGGAGTCGGAGAGAATGCCGCGCCCGAGCTCGCGCGAGTCGGGATCGGGAAAAAGATTCACCGCGACGCCGCTCACCGCCGTCGCGCCATCCGCCGCGAGCACCTGCCCGCTGACCACGGCGCGTCCGCGAAAGCGCAGCGCGACGACTGTTTCCGTTCCCTCGCGCGCCGAGCCAAACTCGACCAGATCGCGCAGCAACGCGCGGTCAACGCCCTCCGCCGCCGCGATGGCTTGCGGCAGACTGGACACGTTGAACGCCTTCAGCAACGTGTTCTGACTGCCCGGCGTGTTGACCAGCGCCAGAAATTTTTCCCGCGCGAACGTGTCGCCCGACGCGGATTCGAGGATGATTTGAATCGCTTCCGGTGGCAGCCCCGACGTGTCCGTGGCGCTGATGGAATACGGAATCCCCGCCAGCACGATGTCGAAATTGAAACGACCGTTGCTGTCCGTGAACACCTGGCTTGCGCGCACGATGAACAGGAAGCAGTCGTCGCCAGCCAGCTCCTTGTCGTAGTAGGTCAGCGTTACCGGCACGCCAGCGGCGAAGCTGCCGTCACCGCGCACCACCTGTCCGCGAATGGCGGTGCCCGCGGTGAACACGGCCTGCACGGGTTTCACGTTTTCCGCCAGCGCCTGGCCGCGGGGATCGGTGACGCCGGTCACGGTTAGCGTGCGTGAACGGAGCGCGCCGACGGGCTTTGCCATGTTCAGCAGCGCGACGCGTCCGCCCGGCTGGATCTGTACGGAATTGGCGCGGTTGCCATTTTCGAGCGTGTAGGCGGTGGGAATGGCGACGCCACTTGATGTCATCGGCTTGGAAAACAGCACGGCGAGAACATTGCCGTAGTTGAGCGCTTTGAACTGCACGACGTAGCAAGGCCGCGCCGGACGCCCTGCCAGCACCGACGGATCCTGCAAGACCGTGAGAAGCTGCGGCGGAAGCTCCGTGATGTTTTGAATGTTCGCGGGCAATGAACTCTCCGGCGTGCCGTCGCAATTGGTATCCACGCGCAATGGGACCGATGCGACGAATGCGTCCGATACAGCAAAGGAGTAGCACGAGCCGGCGGTAGGATTCGCAACCGTCCAACGGAACTGTTTGGCGGTTCCGTTCGTGCCGATGAGCAGCGCGGCGAACTCGGCGAATGAAACAGTGTTTGTTACGGTCCACTTGAAAACGGTGTTCGTTCCCGTCACACCTGCCGCCAGCCAATGACCGCGTGCTCCGCGATAAACCAGCGCACGCGCGACATCGCTGTGATCGAGCGTGGCCGAGTTCGCGCCTTCGTTGAGTGAGAGTTCAATGCCGGGAAGATTCACCGCCGCCAAAGCCCAGGCTTCGCCGCGCCCCGCGAAATCCGGCGCGCGTTCGGAAAGACGCCCCACGCCATCGAGCGCGTCGGCTTTTTCCATTTCCGCCATCAACGCCTCGCGCCATTCGCGGCCCGCGTCGGTGGCGCGAAGGATTTGATCGAAGCCCGCCTCGCCGCTGCGCCCGCCCTGCCAGTCGAGCAGCAGATCAGCCAGCACGCGGTTGGTCGTGTCGCCGAGGCGCAAACGCTGGCCCGCCTCGGCGAGTTCCAGCACGCGTTTGGTGATGATGGATTTCGGAACCTTGCTCACGCCCGGCGGAAGCTGTCCCGCCGTCGCCACGCTCAACGCCTGGCCGAGCACACGATTCGCGGCGGCGAGCAGATTCGGCGGGAGTGCGTTGACGAAATCCGGCATGGCAATCGTGTCCGGTGAAAGCACGACGCCGCGCTCATCGATGCCCATGCTCAGGCGGAAGCGGCCCACGGTGCTGTCATCCGAGGTCGTGAGATTGGAGAACGAAATGGAGCCGGTGCGCTGCGAGCGGATGTGATACTTCGCCGTGGCCGTCTGGCCGGGAAGAATAGTGCCGAGTTCGACCGTCTCCGAACTCTCCAGCACGCCGCCGCTCAACGCGGTGGCGGGCAGCGTGACCCGGACAAGGTTGGCAGGAGAGATGGAGGTGTTGAGAATCGTGACGCTCGCATCATACGGCTCACCCGCGCGGATCGTGCGCGGATGTGAGAAGGCGAGGGAGAACTTCGGATTGCGCACGAGCACGGAGCCGGCGGCCTTGCCTGTAATTTTCACGATGCCCGCCGCGAGACCTTCGAGATCGGCGGTGAGATCGAGATCCATGACATGCAACCCTTCCTGCAACCCTTCGACGAAAAACTCCGCCGTGCCGGATTCGCCCGCTTGCAGGCGCAGGATGTCGTCGGGCGTGCCAGCTTTTCCGTCGGGGCCGGGACGCGCAATGGTCTGCGTGGGCTGAATGATTTTGTCCGCGCCGACGCGCGCGAAACGCAGCGGATCGTCGCCGGGCTGGTTGAAATCAGTGCTGGTGAGGCGGTCGGGACCGGGCGGCAGGATGAGCTTCGCCTGGACGTTGTTGACGCTGAGACCGGAGCCGGCAGGTGCGCCGTTCTCAGTGAAAATTTGGACCGAGAAAAACTGATTGAGGAAACCGATGTTGCCCGGAATCACCATGAGCGCCGGGATCGGCGGGATGCTCAGACCGAGGTCCTGTTCGCCCACCTCGACGAACTGAAAGTTGATGCCGGTGATCTGCATGTTGAGCTTCGACTGCTCGAGTTCCGGCGGCAGGATCACCGTGCTCGCGATCTCCTGGTTGAGAATCGCGGCCTCGGCGAGTTTCTTTTCCAGTTCAGCCCTGGGAATGACTTCCGTGGACTGCTTGAACGTGGGGGCGATGACCGGAAACTTCACGGGGATCGTTTTGCCATCCAGCACGAAGCCCACCTCGAACTCGATCGCGCGGAAATTCGCGTCGTCGATCACGATGCCCTTCTCTTGAATCTCCGAAAGCGTGAGCGGCCGCGACGTGACACGCGAGACGAGTACTTCATCGAACACGCGCACCGGCACGGAGGACGGCGTGGCCTCCAGGCGAGTCGCGCCCGTCACGGCATCGACGAGCCGGATGTTGTCGAGCTGGTAATCGCCGACGAGCGGAATCGCCGGGAGCAGCAACGGCGCATTGGCCTGCCCGATGATCCGTCGCGCCGGGAAAGACGGCCCGCGCAACGTCGCCTCCACGAACGCACCGTTGCTGGCGTTAGTCCCTCCGGTCAACTGCACGAACACAGAACCGGCGATGCCCTTGGGAACCGCTAGCGCGGCGGGTGTGACCGTGAGCGCGGTGCCGGTGATGTGGTATTCGAGGGAGGTGAGCCGTTGTTGTGCTGCAACCTGGATTGCTGTGAATAGGAAGAAAGCCGCGCCGAAAGCAAAGGCTCTGAACACGCAAGACGGGATTCCGCAACCAGTATCCTGAATGCGGGCCTTGGGCTTGATCAATGGGCAAATGGGGCGCATGGCCTTAGCAGGGTTTCATGGGATTCTTCGGAATCGCTCCAGCTACAATCAATTCGACCAGATTCGAACCCGCGAGGCCTTTCGGGACGGACAAAACCCCCGGAGTGCCGTGCAACCCCACGCCCCCAGTGCGATACACCAGAGCGGCCAATGGCTCGGCCAAGGCCTCCGAGGCGCAGACCCACCCGATCAAACCCATCACGGCGATCCTCAAGGCTTTGGCTGGGAGGCGGACTGGAGCAGGTGATTTCATTCTGGCATGCGTGCTCAGGGTTAAGGAAGACCGGGGACGATTTTCTCCACCAGCTGCAATTCGTATGTGGCACCTACATGCGAACGCGCCGCCCCCTTCGGGAAAGATTTGCTGAGGACTTCGAAGACTTCGACCTCGGAGAACTCCAGTTGATCCAGAAAGCCGACTTCGAATTCGGGCTCGTTGTGGCCGCGGACACCGACCCCTGCTTTGGTCCTAACTTTGATGAGGTAGGCTTTCACGTCGCCGGCTTTTTTAGAAAAAGCATGGCCGGCGGCGTATTCCCATTTCGTTGCGGTCGAAACGACGACGCCTTCACCTTCCTTGGCGAAGACGTGGCCGCGAACGAGAATTTGCTCCTCGGGCATGTTGGCGAACTTGCCTGCGGCTCTGGATCGTTTGAGGATCGCTTGTTTGCTCTGCTCCAGACCTTCCCGGCCGCCGAAATGGAGCGAGGGCGCCTGGATGGGCTCGCCACGCCTTAAGCGCTCAAGCATCTGGTCCAATTGCTTTTTCTTAAGGTACGTGCCTCGGAATACGGTCTCTGTTCCCTCTTGCGGCGCGAACGTCGAAACGACGGATCGTGAAGACGATCCAGCCTGATGTTCCAAGGCGGAGGTGGCGCCGTTGCGGGCCCGGGCAATAGCGGCAGGTGTTCCGCGGGCAGAGGATTGGGCCAAGCTTTCCGCTGCTTCCCGTCCGCCACTCCTTAAGACCCCTTTGGCGCCTTGTTCGAGGCCTTGTTCTGTCGCTCCTTTGCCCAGCCCGGGAATCAACCGGCGGAAGATCGTCCACCATTGTCGTCCCGTGGGATCCCGGAGGTTCACGGGGTTGTGGCCGAAAGCGGCGTAAAGGTTGACGCTGTCCTCGTACTCATCCGGGTCGCGCTGGAGGAATAGACCTGTGAAGGGGTCGTAAAACCGCGCGCGTAGATAGACCAAGCCAGCGTCGTAGTCGAAATACTGGCCGTGGAAGAGAAACGGATTTCCGATGCCACTCCGAGCGATGCGCTGCGGGCCGGTGCTGCCGATGGGCAGACCGGGCGGCGACACGACCGAATTGGCGGCGCCCAGCGTGATGGGGATTTGCAGGGTTTGGTTGGGGTTGCCCCACTCATCAATCAACGTTCCCGCCCGGATCGTCAGCACGAGGTTCGTGCTGAAATTCCCTTGCGGACGCAAGCGAAGGATCGCTCCAAACGGAAAGCCGACAGGCAAGTCCTCCTCGTAGGTGATTGCACCCAGGATAACCGGACCGTTGACGCTGCCGAGCTGGAAGCCGCCGTTCAGTCCTCCGTCCAACGGTTCCGTGCCCGTGACCAACTCAGTGCCAGGCCCCGCATTGGCCAGCGGCGGCATGACGAGTTCCGTGAATTGCACGAGCAATTCGTTGTTCACTGTGGCGAAAACAGCTGAAACTTGCGGAGGAGAAATGTCGCGTCCCTGAATTTCAGGTTGTCCCCACGGGTCGTAATTAATCCGCTCGACTGCCTTGCCCGTGGCATCGGCGACGGCCACAACCGAGCCGAGCGCGTCTTTGAGATAGTAGTATCTTTGAAAAGCGCCGCTGGTGTCGCGAATATCCGCGGCGAATGGCGAATCCTCTTCGGCATAATAATAGAGCGCCCGCAGCGCGGCATTGGTACCCGTTCGCTCGTATTCTTCGATCAATCGGCCCTGATCGTAAACGAAACCCGTATCCGAATTGGTTGTGCCGTTTTGAATCACCAGCCTGTGGTGCATCAGACCGTCCGGGCGGAACTCGTAATTGATAGTCAAGCCGTCGGAGCGTGTAACTTTCACCAACTGCGAAAGTCCGTTGTAGGCGAGCTGGGCCTGCAACGGAGTCGGTGCGCTGAAACCCGGAGGGCGCACCTGCAAGATCGTCCGCGCCGTGTTGCCAAGTGGATCAGGAACCCCGCGGTCGAAGCCATCGATGGTGTGGGCGAATAAATAGCCTTGGTCATAGTCGGCAATGGATTGGGCAAACGGCGGGGGGGGTGGCAGGGCGAGCGCGTTGGGATTGATATTAGTATGCCCCATCAATAAATCGAGACCGTTGCCGTCGTAAGTGTAAGTGCGCGCATAAAAGCCGACCGCCAGACCGAAGCCGCCATTGAGACCCGTTGAATTGACACGCACTGCATTGGCGATCACGGGGCGGACACCCACATCCGCCCGGAGCAGACGATTGCCGTCGTCGTATCGGAAGATGTTGGCGCGCCCCTGGCGATGAATTTCCTGGCGCACGACGATATTGTCCGCCGCGTCGTACCGGTACCGTACGTCGGCGAGCAGGACGCCGTCGGCAGCGCGTTCATAGCGTCGGGACAGAACTCGCTTTCGCAGATCGTAACGGTTGATTTCGCGGATTAAACCGTTGCCCAACAAAACCGTGCCGGGAATTTCAGCGCCTGCATACTGATCGACCTTGTAAACCTCCCCGCCTTCGACGGAAATCGAATCCAGTCGGCCGCTCAATTGGCGGTTTTCGACAATTTGTTTCGCCGAAGGATAAACGCACGTGTTGCGCGAGCCGTCGGCGTTGAGGGTAGCTGAAAAGGTAAAGCTGCCCAAAGCTTCCGTATAGAAGGCGGAGATCATCGGGCCGAGCTTGTCGTAGCCGTAGGTCGCCGTGTATTGCTCGCTGGAACCGTATTTCGCCTTGCGGACACGGCCCAAAGCGTCCGGCGTAAAGTCGGTCTTGTAGGAATTGCCAACGGGTTCGCTGGAGTTGTATTGGACATCCTGCGACGTGATCCGTCCTTGCAAATCGTACTTCAGCGTCATGGAGCCGCCGGGGATGAGGACGGTCTTGGGAAGATTCAACTCGTTCGGATCGTTGTAATCGACGGACGCACCGGCCTGGCGCAGCCCCTTGGAAGTCAAGCGGAGCGTTTTTTCACCCGGGTCGTACGCCATCGAATGGCCTTTGCCGGTTTTGTCCCCGACAAAACTGGGTTGCCGATTCTTGTCGTAATGATAGGTGATCTCGACCGCGTTAGGCTTCTTGATCGAAGCCGCCTCGCCCATCACGGTGAACTCCTGGTCGGTCCGCCGGTCCAGACCATCAAAGGCTTTGACGGGCAAACCGTCGAGTCGGGGTTGAAATTCAACCAACTTGCCTAGATCGTCGGAATGCTTCGTTCGATGATCAAGGCGATCGTATTCGAAGGTTGTTAGATACGTGTTTGCGCCTTCGTTTGAGAGGAATTTCCGGACATTGCCGTTGTTGTCCGGAGTGACGGTGGCGCTGGTGGCGGAATTGACCCTTGATCGTGTTCGTCCGGCGGCGTCATGCGTCGTCGTCGTGGTATCCCGTGGCCCGGTCATGATGACGGATCCACCCTGCCCGGCAGGGTAGGAGTACCTCGTTACCGCATCGATGACGGATCCTTTGCGCCGCACTTTTTTCTGACGCCCGAGAGCATCCAACTCCTCAATAACTTCCTCCAAGATAAGGCCATCGTTCGGATCGTTCACGGTGAGACTTCTCTGCTCGCCCTCGCCGAAATGAGAAATCACAGTCGTCTCATCTCCGGTACCGGTTTTGTTTTTAACTTCGACCGGGCGGTCGTAACCGTCGTACTTAATCGTGCGCGTGGTCGATTTCTTCTGTTTCAGTTCGATGAGGTTCCCATGCAGGTCACGAACATAATCCTCATTGTAGGTACCGATCTCCATCTTGATCGCATTGCCCAGATGGTCATACTTGAAGGAACGAATTTCTCCGCCAGGGTAGGTGACTTTCTTGACCCGCCAGGCTTCGTCGGGCTCGAATTTCGTCAGGAGCTCCGCCGGGCTGCCCTCCACGTCTGCGTTCTTGACCTTGATCTCTTCGAGGAAGCCGATCTGGTTGTATTTGCGAGTTTCCTCGTAAAACGCGCCGTCACCAAGAGTGCGTTTGAGACTGATCAGGTTGCCGTTCTCATCGTAGCCGCGCAACTCCTGGAACAGACCACGCGTCAGCGAGGTGAGAAGCAAGCGGCCGTCGTAAATGGCCGTGATGTCGTCGCCTTCGGGCAAATCCACCGAGGTCGGCACGCCAAGCTGTCCGGCGCGGGTGCTGTCATAGTCCATTTTAATGGAGATCGTGTCGCGTGTCTCCCCGGTCGTGAAACCACTGCTCTCATCGTAACTGACCTCGGTGATCAGCCCGTCAGGGGCCTTGTGCCGCTCAAGTTGGCCATAATCGTTACTGTGTTTAAACTCATCAACCCCCGCCCCGGCGTGGTCAATCATCTCGATGTCCCGGCCATCGCTGCGGAGAGTGTAAGTGCTCTGGTTGCCATTGAAATCTGTCTGTTGACCGGACGGGAAGTTGTACCGGGCGTCGTAATGATATTCGGCGACAAGCATGGCAGGATCGCCGCCGCGCGGCCCGGGGTGTCGCTCCTCTTTGAGAAGATTGCCCCGTGAGCGAAAGATCCCGCTGTTGGTATCGTAGGTGTAAAGGGCGAAGTTTTTCTCCGGATAAATCATCTTGGTGAGCAAGCCGGCCGTGTATTCGGGGAGATGCGTGGCGTCAGCGGCCGCCGCACCGGTGAACTTAATGTTTTTTGGATAGCCAAATTTATCGAAGGAGAATTCGGTCGTCGATCCGGCCGGCCCCGTGGCGGAAGTGGCGCTGCCGTCCACATTGGCCGCGCTATTCTGCCCGGGCGGACTGAAACCCACCAGCCCGCCCGCTCCCTGTCCGCCGGTCGTGGCGGCATCCACGTTCAAGCTGGCGGAGAACAGCGGCGTGCCTCCGCCGGTGGCCGTCGCCCCCGCCACGATACCCTGAATGTTTCCTGAACAGGTGTCGCTCCATAGATAAACGGTCTTCGGCCTGCCCGCGACCCCGCCGTTGCTCCCGCTCGCTTCCGGTCCATTCCTTTCCAGCAATATCCCGTCGTCGCTATATTTGAACAGAACATCCCGCCCCGAATAGTCCTTCAGGCGCGCGACCTTGCCGACTACGAATGGTTTCTCGGTCGATTCGTCCAATTCCGACACCAAATCCGGATCGTTGCTCAATCGGAAATAACCGATTCCAAGAAAACGTTTGTCGTTGTCGATCGTCTTGTCGGAGATGCGCACGAGTTCGCCCCGCTCGTTGTAGGCCAGTTGCTGAGAATTCTTCGTGTAGCGGTGGTAGATTTTTTCCAGGCGGCCCTGCTTGGAGTACCAATACTGCATCCCGTCCGGAGTGAGCCGGGCGAACTGGCCGTCGTGAAACTGAAACAAAAGGTCAAAAATCCCAGTTTCGGTTTTGTCGGGAAGGAAATAGGCTGCGGTGTTGGCGGTCCATCCGAGTTCTTGTACCAGCGGGTCGCTCTGAATCTCGGGCGGGATGAACTTGCCCACGTTCTTGAAGAGAATGTTCCGGCCGGCACCGTTTTGCAGGATGGTATCGCCGGACTCCGCCGTGGTGTTATCGACTAGCAACGCGCGGATCACCATCGGCAGCTTGACGCCGGGCAGAAACAGGTTGGGGCGTAGATGGGTAAGTTGTTGATTATAGTTGTGGTCCCAGCCCCGCCCAAACGCACCCTCGAAAACGTCCTGTCCGCCCACGGTCCGTTCAAAAGTGATCGGCATCCCGCGGCCGGGCAGCGCCATGTCGATGGTGTCATGACGAAACTCGCCGTTGTGGGCACTGATGGTACCGAAAGTGCCGGGCACTTCGAGGTGCCCGCCCGCGGGCGGCGGGTTGGGACCCATGATGTAACTGGCCGGAAGCGTTTCAGCGACCACGGAGGCGCCCGGTAGAATCGTCTTTCGTTCCAAGTCCACCGTCGCTGCAAACGGCGAGAGCGCTGCGTGGACAACCTCCGAGTCAATAAACGCGCGGAGAAAAAAACCGCTCCAGAGGATTTCCCGGTCCGGCGTTTGCGTGAGATTCTGCAACTCCGACGCGGACATTTGCTCGACGACGAGCGCAAAGGGTCGGGAGAGGAATTGGTTGTAGAACGGGTTCTTGGGATCGTTTGACAATCGCTTCGCCTTCAATGCGCGGATTGGCGCGTCACAATTGAGCCGCACGCTCTGGCCGATTTTCTGGAGCGCGTTGGCGGAAAGCGCCCGCACTGGCGGGAAGCTGCGCCCCTTGTTTTTGAGCGGAAAGCCGGAGCGATTGAGTGATTCCAATCCGAGCTCGATCTCACCACCCGCACCACCGGCACCACCCGGCGCATCGACCAGCACGTAATAATGCGTCAGCGGCGAGGGTGATGTAAGCGAACTGATCGCCCCTCCTTCACTGCGGAACCGGGCGGCCGCCAACGTGGCGTGTTCGCGCATGCTTTTGAACAGCGCGTCCATGTCGGTTTGGCTGGCCAATGGTGAACTGAGCGGATTCAGCACGCTGTTCGACGGAAAGGACACAAAGCGCAGTCGCGGCGGAACTTGGATGACCTCGTGTCGGCCGCCAAGGTTGACCGCTTGAAGCCCTGTCTCGCTCGACCCCAAGCTGATGTTTCCGCTGCCCGCACCGAAGAGAATGCTGACGATCGCCGGATGGAGACCCTTGTCCGGCGGATTGGGCAGAGCCAGCCGCAGCGGATCCAACAGGACCAGGTCGGTCGTCGTGGCCAGAGCCAGCATGCCGTCTTCTCGCTGGGTTATCGACTGTAATGCGCCGACATCGGGCCGCGCTGGCATTGGGATCAGGCGGAGCAGGCTGGGACTCTCGGGCAAAGTGATGTCCACCACCGCAAGCTTGTTGACCCCGTCGTGATCGGGCGACAGCGACACCAGCGAGATGACCCGCGACTCGATGTTCGTGCCTACCTGAATGCTCATGCCAAAGAAAGTGGCCACCCGTTTCGGGCGCGCGTCGGGTTGAAAGAGCAAACTGCCCGGCGCTTCGCTAACCGGGTTGCCATTGAAAGCCAGCGTGCGGTAACGCGGATTCTTCACCGGGCCGAAAGGTTCGCCCTGCGAATCCAGGTCCTGGCCTGCGGACAACACAACGCCGCAGTAGTCTAGGTCAAAATCAAAATCCAAGACGCGCTGCCGGGTGCGCTCGATCGTATAAGCGAATTTCTTCCCGAAAAATTCGGGCGGCTCCCGCATTGGAATCGGGAGTTGGTCCAACGGATCGATGTAATCCCCGTCGCCATTCTCGTCTTTGCCTTTGACACCGAACAGTGGGAAGGCACCGGCCTCGGCCGAAGTCGCACTGAAGCCGTAGATAAACTCCTGCAAGTCAATAACGCCGATCTGTTGTGAGTCCGAACCGCTTTCGAAATAAGCCAACTGCGGTGGTTTCCATCGGACCTTGGTGACGGCATTCGGGCGCAAAGTAATCAGCGCGCCAACCAGCTTGGTCGGCTGCGTCGGATTGGAAATGTCAAAGACGCGGAGATACTGGCCTTGGAAAAAAACATTGCCCTCTTTGTCGACGGAGGAACTGCCCACCGCCCCGCCAACCACCGCCAATAGGTCGTTCGTTCGGGCCGGCCTGTTCGGACCGGGCACGTAGGCCCACCGGGGAATCAAAACGAGATCGCGCGGAAAACTCGGCAGTGACACTTCTCCCGCACGCACGGGATTCGCCGGGTTCGATAAATCGTAAATGACAAGCGAGGCGGGATCACTCCGTTCCAGCGCATAAGCGAATTGGCGATGAAGAACAATCCCGCCGCCCTGCTGAATGCCGGGTAGACTATAAACCGGAAGGCCGGGCGCACGGAACGTCAGCGAGAAGTCCTGGCTGCCCGGCACGCCGGGCTCCTGGTCGAGTGAGTTAGTGGACAGGTCGGCGATCGAGGCCGTGAGTTTCACCGTGTACTCTTGATTGGGCTGCAGGCGGCCGAATGAAAGTTCGAGCGTCTGCTGGTCGCTGCTCAATACGCGGCCCGGCGGTGCTTGCGTAGTGTCGCTGAAGGTGATCGCGGTCGGCTGGTTGATCGACGACGCGGCAATCGGCTCATTGAACCGGATCTTCAGCCGCTCGCCCGGGAGCAAAACGCCGCCCCGGGGTGGAACCGTCCCCACGACGACCGGACCGACCCGGTCATTCTTGTCGGCCGGCGCCAGGAGCTCGGCACCCGGCTGCTGCTCGCCCTCGAAGGCAATCGCGTGGAATTCCTCAGCCGGTGACACTTCGGCCAGACCCACGAGCGCGCGCACTCGGATCGTGGCGACGAGCGCCTTGTTCGTGGAAACAATTTGCGCCGTCACATGTTTGCTATGGCCGACCACGACCTCGACCACATTGCTGATCTGAACGTCGTCCAAGCGGGTCGGGACCCCTTCTGCGAGGGATTTAACGGCCGTCACATCAAGGAGGACTGTCGGCGTCGCGGCCCCGTGGGAAGCATTCACTTCCAGGCGGGCACTGCTGCCCGGCGCTGGATACAGCGGCGAGTGGGCGATGGTGAGCCGCGGCGGCGCTACGGTGCTGGCCAGTTTTTTGAAGGAAAAATCTTTGCTGATCTTGCCCAACACGCCGAATTCGAGGAGCGGGAGAACGGGATCGCTCGGTGTCTCAAGAAAACGCGGATGTGTTGCGGTGAGAACATAACCGCGATTGGCCGACGGCAGGACGAGCGCGTACTTTCCGTCGGGCCCCGAGGTCGCATAGACTATGCCCGTCCGCAATCGGCCCGGCCGGCCAATCGTGGTGGTGGGCAGGTGCAGCGTCACAAAGGCCCCGGGCAGCGGTTTGGCGCCGAGCAGGCTCTGCGAAAAGGGCAGCAGCAGCGAGCCAAGGCAGTCACCCTCTGTATTGGCAGGACATTCAATGACGGTGCCGGCGATGGTGACGGGTTTCTGACCCAGGAATACGGCCGTGAGGATGAGTTCCACGAACTCCTGTGCGGCTCCAATGGCTAAAAAGCCAAGGAATGGCAGCGTGTTGGATTTGATCTTCCCGTTCTCGTACCTGAGCTTGTCCACCACTTGATAGACGATTTCACCGTCGGCGTTTTGCCGAGCAATCGCTAGTGCGTAAGCCCCATCTTCCGCCGTCTCACCCGGTTGGAGATTCAGATCGGCAAGATTCACCGGCAAAGCGATGTTCGCTTCCCCGCGGGCCAGGTCGCCTTCAATCTTGACCCGCAAGCCCCCGAGAAGCTTCGCATCGTTCGGGGGCGTGTTCTTCAGGATACCCAGCAATTCCCCCGAACCGAGCGGCTCAATCAGAAAAATATTCTTCGTTTTGATGGCCCCCGGCTCGATGGAGATTTGGACCGGCCCGCCCTCGCTCTGCGCTTCGAGGATACCCCCGCCCTGGAACAAACCGATCCGGCCGTCGCGGAAGACCTGGCGGCTGGCAGGAATTATAGTGCGCGTGCCGTTTGCATTCACCAGCACAGCGCTGAGGAAATCGTCCGTCCCCGCCGTGATGAAGTTCGTGAAGCTGCCGTCTGGCCGTGAGACAATCGCCGCGGTCGCGCCGCTTGTGTCATTGACCAGAATGACCGGCGATTCCGGATCTGCTGTGCCCGGCGAGCCAAAAACAGCGGCCAGGCCGTTCGTAGGTTCGTAAATGATTAGCTGGCCGCCGACGCGATTGAGTGTGTCGCTTTCTGTCTTGAACGTGAACTGGATCGGGCCTTCCAGCTTCAGGCCGGCGAGATCCGTGATGTTCGTCGAGAGTTGGATCGTGAACAGCGTGGAGGGCGCGAGCGGATCGGTGGGCAACAGCGTTGCAACAGTGCCAGCCAGATTGAGGTTGAGGCTTGCGGCGACCACGGCGTCGCTGGAGCCGACCAGCCGCAGGCTGCCGCCCGCCGGCGTGCCCACGTTCACTGGCTCGCTGAAAGTCACCACAATCGGCGACACGCGCGACACGCCGGTCGCGTTCGCCGCAGGCGTGACCGAAAGCACGCGCGGCGCGGACGAGCCGGTGGAGAGGTCGGCGACGGAAATGTTTTGCGTGCTGAGAACCGCTACGGCGCGGCTGCCTGTGTCGCCAGTGCCGAGATCGGTCACGCTCACTTCGTTTGTACCGACCGGTGCGAGGAGGCGATAGCGGCCATCAGCCGCGGACAGCGCAAGCCACGGCGCGAGCTTCACAGCGAGTCCTGCGGCGGCTTGCCCTTTCGCGTCGCGGGTGGTGCCGGTGACAAGGCCCTGCGGCAAATTCACGCGCAACAGGAGAAATTGACCCGCACCTGTGACACCGGGCAGGCGCTCGCCGCTCGCGGGTTCGGTGCTGGCAAGTTTGCCCGTGTTGTCGCTCGTCAAACGCTCAACTGGCTGCAAGCCGTAGACTCCCCGATCACTCAACACTTGCGCCAAGACGAGCACGCTAGTCGTCGGCACTGCGCTGGATTGCACAATGAGTTTGTGATCCGGCGCGACGCCGCTGATCGTCAGGTCGAACGCGGAGACGAGCGTCATGTTTGCCGGAACAAGCGCAGCGAAATTCGTCGGATCGAGCAGGCGCAGTTGCGCCGCTTGCGCGCCGAGCAAGTCGCCGGAACCAGCGAGGATGCGCAGGTTGCCGCTGACGAGCTGGCCGCCGCTCGCGTCCAGCACCGCGCCGGTGAACGCCGTCGGCGCGAGCACGTCCATTGTCACTGTCGCTTCATCCAGTTCCTCCGCGCCGAACAAGACCAACGGACGCATCGGGAACGTGGCTTGCAGCGTCGCTAGGTTCGCATCGCCCGGTCGTTGATAGCCGACGATGAAATTCTCATACTGCGGCGAGACGCGCCGCGAGCCATCGCGCAAACGGTATGTCTCGGTCACTTCACCGCGCAGCAGGATGCCGCTGGGCAAGTTGCCCGTTGAATTCGTAACCACCACTTCCGCAACGCCGGTTACGAGTTCAGGAACTTTGCTCGCGGGACTGGAAGTGGGATCGACTCGTCCGCTGGCGGTCAGACGTGAGAAATCCGGCAATAACCCGGAACTTGCAGGCAAGGGCTGCCCAACTCTGGGCGAAGCCGGAGCAAGCGGAACGAAGTCAGCGACGACCAGCGCAAAGGCACCGCTGTTCGTGATCGTCGCGGAGAGCGGATTCGCACCATTGCCCGAGAGCAGTTGCTTTACGTCCCAGCGGAGCGCGTTCGCGTTCCACTGAACGAACGCCACCTGTTCGCCGTCGTTGAGCGGCCCCCACGGTTGCAAAATAGCTGCGCCCGAGGACACCGGATCATTGGCGGCTTCCAGCCAGAACGCTTGCAGCGGACTCCAGCCCAGCGGCAGAAACGCGGGCAATGTTTGTCCCGTCAGGGGCGTCAGCGTTGCCCGTGTGTTCGCTGGAAATGCGCCGGGGCCAAAGGAAATTTGAATCGCACCTGTCCGACGAGTGATCACGCCGCCCGCGATCGGAGTGAACGTCACCTCGTTGGTGTCCCGCTTCGTGAGCCGCGGGTTCGGAATAATGGAAACACCGGCCGGATCGAGCGTCTGCTTGCGCCAAACGGGATGAAATCCCGGAGCGCTGAACTGGAAAATGTTTTCGCCCGCGACCATTGCCAAGGAAGCGACACCGTACGCGGCGTCGGTTTGGTTGGTTCCTGCACCTGCCGGACCGGTCGAGAGCGCGGTCACGCCCGGCAACGGCTGTCCGACTTCGTTGAGCGACCGCACAAAAGCCAAAGCGGCGTCCGAGGGTCGACTGGCAAAAACTTTTGTGACGAGCCGCGGTGAGCCGCCCGCCTTAACCGCGAGCGAAAGCGTTCTGTTTTCCGTCGTTTCTGAAGGGGCAAGCTGACCTCGTGACAGGACGCCGCTGAAATCATAAAATGACTTGGCAGGAGCGCCCTGCAAGCCGTCCGCAAGCAGCGGACCGGTGGTTCCACTGAAACTCTCCACGAGCAGCACGACTGGACCCGTGAACGGCTGCCCGGATCGGTTGCGAATGCGGACTTCGACGTTCCAGGCATTCTGCACCCGATTCAACCGCATCGATTGAAAGAAGACCTCGGCATCCGGAGTCACGTCTGTCAGGACGAAATTGGCTCCAGCGAGAGTGAAGTTCTGTTGCGCTGCCAGTGTGGCAGAAGGAACGAGGTCGGCGGTAATGAGGCAAATCGCCAAAAGCGCAGGCAGCCGATCACCGACAGCGCTCACGACACGCTGTCGTAGCGGACGTGAGGAGACTCCACAGGGTTCCTGCAGTGACGCAGTTGAAGCCTCTTCAGGTCGGCTGCTCCGGCCGAGCAAGTTTTCGATGTATGCTCTAACGAAAGATCTCATCGTCTCGTTGTGTGCCGCAGAGTGAACAAGGTCACCAGGCCGATGAGCAGCAACAGCCAAGTCCGCGGCTCCGGCACGACCAGGATCGCACTTCGGTAATAGCCCACCGACATCACAGCATCCTGATTGTCGAACAGATCGATGACCACCTCCAGCGGTTTCCCAGAAAGCTCTTTCGGCAGAGGCACCGAAACCATATGCGCGGTTTGCATGGCAAAGACCGGCTCCAAGCTGGGAAAGGCCACCGCTTCGCGCTGAATGGAGTCCGCGTCGACGGGAAAGTTCCCGGGAGACGGCGGCGCGAAGACGTTCCCGCCGGCATCGACCGTCACCACCACGAGCGCTCGCACGTCACTGGGGGATTTTACAGAGATGGTGAAGGAATCAAACGTTTGCCCCGGACCGAACCGCTCATTGGTGGCAAAGCCAAACTCGAATCGAATGAAATCATCCGTGACGGTGGGGAGGTTCAGCGGAAGATTTTGTGAGGTGAGGGGTGTGCCCGCTCCCGTCATCAACAACACCGGATCGAGCGATCCCTGGGCGAACCCCGCGGGCGGGGTGAGGCTGAAAGCCACCAGTAAGCAGAGCAGTCTCAAGCAGTATCGCGGGTCTGAGCGGAGAAAGACGCTCGCGGCTGGGACTGGCAAATTCAACCGTGCGAGCATGGTCAATAAGTCCCGTTCAAGGGCACCGAGTATGACTCGGAGGGAATCTGGGTTGCGGAATCTCGGAGAACGGAGTCAAGAGCTTTGCTCAAGGGCATAGGAATTCTTTAATGCAAAGCAGCGTTTCGTGATTGTCTCTTAAGTGACGATACCGGGCAAGTCCATTTCGGAGGTTGTGCCGAAGAACGGATGGGACCGCTTTAAGAACAAGCTTGCAGATCCCCTCGAAACATACGAATTGATGAGCTATTGCGGTGTGGAAAAATTTTCATGCGACTTGGATTTCGGACTACACCTACACCAATATTCTCGCTCGAATTAACTCGATCTTCGGCGGCGCAGGCGCGCCTCGGCCTGCCTCCGTGCATATCGCCGCTGCGTCTTCCTATTTTATTGTCCGCGGGACGATCGATCTGGCCAACAATCAAACGACCTTCGCGCCGTTCGGTTCGTTAAGCGCCAACAATCCTGAGACGCCGCCCGCAGGTGACTTCCTGCTTCGCTCCCTCAACGCCAACACCGCCGTGCTTCAGGAGGTTTCGTTTGAGCCGAGCCAAATGTCCCCGAATTACCCGACGCCTGAAATCTTTTCTGAAGAAGTCCGCATGCGCCTGACCGGCCATTCCTCTCGGGAAAAGGACGCGAAACATACCCACATTAACGTCGAACCGCTCAAGCACGCGATAGACGCGATGCCAATTCTCCGTGCGACGCCGTGATCGCGGCGGCAATGAATCCGGTTACCTGGCCGAAGCGGGCACTAACCGACACGGTGTGGCAGGTCGCGTTCCCCGCGGATGAGGTCCACTAGCTCAACCGTAACGGGTGTGGGTCGTCGGTAGAAAACTAGCCACCGGTCAAATGGTTTTTTGACCAAGACGAATCGATAACCGGGGCGGTGTTTCCAGATCACCCCTGATTCAGGACGACGCGAGATTTTCTCGATCGTGAGATCGACGGCGGCGGCGAAACGTTTCGCGAGCAACTCGGCCGCCTCCGGTTCATGCTCTTGCTGAGACGCATACCAGAGGATTCCCTCACCCACCGCCGAGACAAATCCTTCACGGCGAATCAAGATCATTAGCTGGATTTCCTGCGAAGCACCTGCTTTGCCAAACGCACAGCATCACGGGGTTTCCAAGGGGCAGTGGGCGTCCGTTCAGATGCCGCAAGACGTCTGTTGATGGCCGGCACATCCAGATTGGTGACATCGTGCGTGGGGTGCGCTGGCACCAGAGCGACCATGGCTTTGCCGTTAAGCAGGTAGATAGCCTTGCCGGCGGCGGCCTGCTTGACCAGCGTCCCGAGCTTCGGTTTGGCTTCGCTGATGATGTAAGTTGTCATGACTTGAATGAGACCTGATTGGGACTCGGAATCAATGGGTAAACGTCGATCCCCGTAAGGTCAAAAAACTCGAACCTGCCAATATTCAATGATTTGCAGGGCGATCAGAAGATTGCTCTCAGGCGAATGGCTCGGTTAAGTCTCTTCGATGAATTGGAAACGAATGCTGGCGACCCTCTCCGGTTCGGTGGATCAGGAACTCCTCCTGCGCAACGAGTATCTGGTGACGGA
>CAMDJH010000098.1 GCA_945900455.1 Akkermansia muciniphila | reverse complement strand
TTCTCGAACTCAGCCTGATAGGTCTTCAGGACCTTGGCGGCAGCCGCGAGATCCTTCTGTCCGGTCACGATCGCCAATTGACCGGCAAGCGATCCGGACAGATCGGCAATCCCAGCCTCCTTGGCGGCGATCCGAAAAATGGTGTTCTTGACCACGTGCACCTCGGCACCAGTCTTGTGAAGTCGTTTCCGCAACTCGGTAAACTGACCGACGGAAACGCCCCGGTAGTCCACGACCATAAAAAATGGGGAGACATTGAGGCGGGCGAGATACTCTGCAGAGATAAATTTCTTTTCAGCGCGCATGGCTTGTTCCTTGGGTTCGCGATTTGTTAAGCGGCGAATTCTCGCAAGTCCACCCGGACCGGCGGGCTCATGGTGTTCGACAATGTACAGGATCGGATGAAGATACCTTTCGCACTGGCCGGGCGGCTCTTGACGACCGCCTCAATCACGGATCGGGCATTTTCATTGATCTGTTCAGGGGTAAAATTCGACTTGCCCACCGCCACATGAACATTGCCGGCCTTGTCAATTCTGAATTCGACGCGGCCGGCCTTGACCTCTTTGACAGCCTTGGCGAGATCGTCCGTAACCGTACCCGTTTTAGGGTTGGGCATCAGGCCGCGGGGCCCGAGCACTTTTCCGAGCTTTCTCACCTCCGTCATCGCTTCGGGCGTCGCAACGGCCACATCAAAGTCAGACCATCCCTCGACGCATTTCTTGATCATCTCTTCGAATCCAACGTACTCCGCGCCGGCCGCGCGAGCTGCCTCCGCCGCCGCTCCCGGCTTGGAGAAGACAAGTACCCGGACTGTCTTTCCACTACCATGAGGCAGGGGGACGGTTCCGCGGACCATTTGGTCGGACTGCTTCGGATCGACCCCGAGTCGGAAAGCGATATCGACCGTTTCATTGAATTTAGCCTTCGGAAACTTGGCGAGAACCTCCACGGCTTCCTTGAGGGGGTAAGCCTTGTTAGCATCCACCAAACCGAGTGCTTTCTTATAACGTTTGCTTGGCATGTGTTGGGTGCGGTTCAAACGGGCGAATGGCCCTCCCGCATTGGTTTTTTAAAAAGTAAACTTGGATCTCAGCCGACGACCTCGATACCCATGCTCCGGGCCGTTCCACTGATCACGCGGAACGCGGCCTCTTCCGACGACACATTCATGTCGGCCTGCTTGATCTTGATTATTTCGAGAACCTGCTTGCGGGTGACTTTACCGACCTTGTCTTTGTTAGGCGTCTTGGAACCGGACGCAACTCCAGCCGCTTTTTTCAACAGGATTGATGCGGGAGGGGATTTGAGTATGAACGTGAAGGACTTATCTTGGTACACGGTGATGATCACCGGAATCACCAACCCGGCCTTGTCTTTGGTGGCGGCATTGAATTCCTTGCAGAATCCCATGATGTTGATGCCTTGGGAGCCGAGGGCCGGGCCTACGGGCGGAGCCGGATTCGCCTGTCCGGCGGATATCTGCAGTTTGACGATGCCTGTTACCTTCTTTGCCATAAATCAAATCCTGATTTTTCGAAATAATACGTTGTTAAACTAGGCCTTTTCTACCTGCCAATACTCGAGCTCCACCGGGGTTTTTCGGCCAAAAATATCCACTGTCACCTTCAGTTTACCTTTTTCTGGCTCCAATTCCTCGATGATTCCGCTGAAGTTTAGGAACGGCCCATCATTGATCTTCACACTCTCACCGACGTCAAAGCTAACCTTCGGCTTCTCGACATCCTCGCTGTCACTAATCTGAGCCTTGATCGTTGCTATCTCATCGGCGGTGACTTCCATGGGTCGCTCGCCGCCGACGAATCCGATGACCCCCTGGATATCCTTAATGAAATACCATGGCCGTTCCAGCGGCCGATTGTTTTCATCCAAAAGCTCCAACTCGACGTACACGTAACCTGGATGCAATTTTCGTGACGTGACCGTTTTCTTACCTCCGCGAACCTCAACCACCTTTTCCATCGGGAGCAAGACCTCCTTGATGTACGCTTCCATTTCGTCGGTCTTTAGCCGCTTGAGGATGCTGTCGCGCACCTTTTGCTCTTGTCCGGCGAGCGTATGAAGGACGAACCACTGGGCTTTCATAAGTGGGATTCAGTTTGACTGCGGTTCAGGCACCGACGGCCATTAAGATGCGCACGGCCCCGAGGATTACAAAGTCCGCCACCAGCGTGAACAACCCGAGGAATCCGATGATGAGGAAGATTAAGACGGTCGATTGCCAAAGCTCGTCGCGGGTCGGCCACTGACATTTCTTCATCTCTTCGCGAGTTTCGCCCACATATTTGGCCAAGCGATCGATGTACCCTTTTTGCCAAAAAAAGAAGAACAGGGCGCCGACAACTACCACCCAGATAAGTAAAGGAGTCCAGTTCACAAAATTTTCAATTTCTGGCGGAGGGGGAGGGATTCGAACCCCCGGTGGGCGTTAGCCCACAGCGGTTTTCAAGACCGCCGCATTAGACCACTCTGCCACCCCTCCGCGAGGTTTGGCAGGGCGTGAGGGACTCGAACCCCCAACCAACGGTTTTGGAGACCGCTACTCTACCAATTGAGCTAACGCCCTGTTAAAATGAAACCTGTTTTCCATCATCAACGTACGGGGGAAATCCAACCTTTTCGCGGTCGGATTCCTCGCGTCCATTCGAAACGGCCGATTAAGTGACCACGTCCGACACTCGGCCGGCCCCGATTGTACGGCCGCCTTCGCGGATAGCAAATCGGAGACCTTTCTCCATCGCGACGGGCTGGATTAGCGTGATTTCAACCGAGACATTATCACCGGGCATGACCATCTCGACACCCTGCGGCAGAGCCACGGTTCCCGTAATGTCAGAAGTCCGGAAATAGAACTGCGGCCGGTAGTTGGTGAAGAACGGCGTATGCCGCCCGCCTTCATCTTTGGTCAGGACGTAAACTTCCGCCTTGAAATGAGTGTGGGGTTTGATTGATCCCGGCTTGGCCAGCACCATCCCGCGCTCCACTTCCTCTTTCTTGGTGCCGCGAAGCAGCACTCCGACGTTGTCTCCCGACGTTGCGCTATCGAGCAGCTTACGGAACATCTCGATATCGGTCGCCGTCGTCTTGCGGGTGTCCTTGATCCCGACGATTTCAACTTCTTCCATCTTCTTCAGTGTTCCCCGTTCAACGCGACCCGTCACAACCGTGCCGCGACCCTCAATGTTGAAGACGTCTTCAATGCACATCAGGAACGGCTTGTCATTTTCGCGAACGGGCTCGGGGATGAAGGTGTCCAATGCTTCCAGAAGGTCGGCGATGGCCTTTTCACCCTCGGGCTTGCCCTCGAGTGCCGCGGTGGCTGATCCTCGAACGATCGGCGTTGTTTCCCCAGGGAAACCGTACTTGGTGAGCAGATCGCGAATCTCCATCTCGATCAACTCGAGAAGGTCTACGTCCGCGAGGTCCACCTTATTCAAGAAAACAACCATGCTCGGCACGCCGACCTGACGGGCCAATAGGATGTGCTCGCGAGTCTGAGGCATCGGTCCGTCCGCCGCACTCACCACCAGAATTGCACCGTCCATTTGAGCGGCACCGGTGATCATGTTCTTCACATAATCAGCATGGCCCGGGCAATCCACGTGAGCGTAGTGCCTTCTCGTACTTTCATATTCGACGTGCGACACAGCGATGGTCACCGTCTTGGTATCATCGCGCACGGTACCACCCTTGGTGATGTCCGCATAAGAGATGGCTGGGGCCAAGCCCTTACGATGCTGCACAGCGACCAAGGCCGCCGTCAGGGTGGATTTGCCATGGTCGACGTGACCGATAGTGCCGACATTCATGTGCGGCTTCGTCCGTTGAAAATTCTCTTTGGCCATTTTCTTAGCAGTTAACTGTTCTCGTTTGTTCTGTTTTGCAAAAGTCACCGTGGAGCCCACGATCGGGTTTGAACCGATGACCTCGTCCTTACCAAGGACGTGCTCTACCAACTGAGCTACGTGGGCTTCGTCCCGAACCTTCCTGTCGCGATCAGACGACAAAAAAGCCTCGATCCCCGCAACTCTCAGAGCTGTGGAAACCGAAACCGGGCACCGGCAACTCTCACCAAGAGCACTAAGGAATAGTCGGCCCACGATGATGATGTCAACGGGATTTTGCGCTCCTCCGGATCAATCCGCAAGAATGCCAGTCTCACCTCGCAAAATTTCGCAACATATCGAGTCTCCACGTGAACTCTTTGATGCCAAATTAGGCCGAAATTCAGAATTCTTGACCAAAATCAAAGAATGATTTGAAACTCCGGGAGCATCGCCACACTCCATAATAAATCTTCCACCGCTTGAGCCTGAGATGTGTTCCTCAGCATTTCCGACGACAATTGCAGCTCCCGATCGGCCGGTGAGCGCCCCAGTCCCCGCCGAAAGATCAATTCTACCAACTGACGGCTATCGGGGGTAGTCGCAATCAACTGCTTTGCCCCCTCTTTCAATAGTCTTGCCAGAGTGCTTCCATTCGTGAGTTCCAGCATCTGCAACGTTGTGGCTGTCGATTGTCGAACCGTTTGAACCTGCTCTCGGTTCGGTCGACCCAGTGCAGAAAGCAATGGATCAGACGATGCAAGACTCGCGCGGAACTGGCCACCAAATCCACCTTGTCGAGTCACCGCGGCCGCCAGGAATGGACCCGCCTTCCACGGGTTGATGTTGGCGTCGCCCAGAATAACCGCCGCCCGCCATTGGCTTGCTCCAAAATCTGCCGCCGTCCACGCATTCCCTGCATTGGTGGCAACCAACCAGGTCGCATCCGAAGCGAAGTCCAGCACGGCAGCGGACCCTGTTGTCCCGGGGCTAGTTCGGATCTTCGCATACGCCAGCAAACCCGCCGAATTTGGCTTATCTCCCACATTCAATCCTTCGATCGCAATCACATTGGCACCGGCATGCAGCTTCGGGAGGATCTCCGCTCGCACAAACTGGTTCCTGGCAGGCTTCGAACTTAACGCAACAGTTTCGCCGTTCACAAAAACCCGGGCATCGTCGTCCACGTTGATCCACAGCGTCGCCTCCTGCGGAATCACAGGCAGTTCGAACGTCTTGCGAAAAAACACGCTTCCCGTTGGTGCAGAGTCGGCTGCATGGACATCGTTCCAAACCCAGAATGCCGCCGTCGGCAAAGGAGGCAGGTCCAATCCAAGCGACAGCTCCCGTTGCAGATTTCCCTCCTGCCGACCTCCCCATACCCCCGTCAATTGACCCAGCGCATCGCGGAACTGTTCAGCCGAAAGTCGTCGGACGGCGGGTCCGCGAAACACATACCGTTTTTCCTCTTGAGCGGTGGAAGAAACCGTCGGCAGGGCATAGGCGGACGAAGTCAGAATGAGTTCAATCGTTCGTTTGAGATTCCAGGAATTCGCCACGAGATCCTCCGCCAACCAGTCGAGAAGATCGGGATTCCAAGCTTCGTTCTGCATCACGTCGAGGGGTTCCACCAAGCCCCGCCCCAAAAGTCTCGCCCACAGACGATTCACAATCGTCCTCGAAAGACGGCCATTTTCCGGCCGCGTTATCATGTCCGCGATCTGCTTTAACCGGTCAGGCCGCGAACCAGCCGGGTTTACCACCCCAAGCTCAGGGAACAAGAACCGGAGGGGAGCCGTTTTCCCCAAGGGCTTGTCACACAGCACCATCTCCAACGGCCCGTCTGCGTAAATCCCCGCCAAACCATAGGACTCACTTAATTGCCAATCGTCGATGAAACTGTCATGGCACGACGCGCATTTCAGATTTACCCCCATAAAAACTTGGGAAATATTTTGCGCCGCCTGCATCGGAGGCGTCATCGACGCGTTGACCGCACCCCGCCAGACAATTCCCTTGGTAAAGCCCTCGCTTGCCGGTGACGGATTCACGAGCTCTTTCACAAACTGGTCGTAGGGAACATTGTCCCGCAGGGCTGAATAAAGCCATTCCGTGATTTGCTTGCGGCCCCCATCGATGTAACCCGTCCCCCGGTAGTCGTTTCGAAGCAAATCGTTCCAAAAGGTCAACCAGTGCTGCGCATACCGGTGTTTGTCCGCCAGAAGTCGACGAACCATCCGAAGCTTCTTGTCCGGTGCCGAATCCAGTACGAATACCTCCGCTTCGGCCGCGTCTGGTAGCAATCCGACAGAATCCAGCGTAACCCGGCGTAACCATGCCCTGTCGTCCACGACACCGACCGGCGAAATCCCATGGGCCGAAAAATAGGTCTGCACCCACTGGTCGATCGGATGTTTCTCCGCTTCCGAAATCGGCAAGCGCGGCTTCCGAGGCATCAGATTATTTGCTGGCGGCCGGGCAAACGAAACCGAAGCATCCCATTTCAGTCCCTGATCAATCCAAGCGCGCACGATGCTGACCTGCTCCCGCGTCAGTTTGGTGCCCTTTTGTGGCATGACGCTCTCCGGATCCAGTCCCGACACCAACTCGATCAGATGGCTTCGGGCGCTGTCCCCGACGGCTACCGCCGGACCGGAATCGCCCGGCTGCAGAAATGCCTCGCGATTATCCAGCCGAAAGCCTCCTTTCGCTTTTCCACGTCCGTGGCACTTCACGCAACTCGCTTCGAGAATCGGTTGGATATCGGCGACAAAATCAATGGGCCGAGCTGCTGCAGCCGGCAATTGAGCGAGACGCTCTGGCGATAGCCGGGCCATGGCCAGGAATGGCAGGAACAAGGGGATGGCGAGGGTGGCAATCCGTATCGCGTGCATAGTGAAAGTGAAGTGGCAATCTCCAGGATATCCAAGCCTTCAATCGCAGTAGCTCTGATTTTGTCTTCAGTGGCGCAAGTCTTCGGCAGGCCGCCCAGTCCTGGATTGCTATTTCCGCGGGGTCAGGGACCCCCGCAACTGGCAGACCGGGAGGTCGTGCCCCACGAGTTTGACCTAAATACGAATTGGCCGTCCGGAGTCTTCGTTGCACTCGTTACCTTCTGTGGATCGCAAATTGACGTACCCTAAAGCCCCCGCAGGCGATAGAATCCTTGCGCCGTTGAAAGCATCAATTCTTGCCGCCGTGAATGGCTCATCATAAACTTTCCAACGTGAGCACCGTTCAAGAAATCGAACGCGCCGTCGAGCAGCTTCCTCCTAAAGACTTTTTGGAGTTGATCGAATGGATTGACCGAAAGCGGCAAATTCAAAGCATCCGCCCCTACACAGCGTTTCTGAACAGCTACGGTCCAGAGGACGAGGGGCTTTACGATCACACCGTCGCCCGGTGAAATCTGGCTGGCGGATATTCCATTTACCGATGGAAGCGCGTCGAAAATCCGTCCCGTTCTCGTGCTCTGGCTCGACGCTGGCGATTTGGTTGTTGCGGCGGTGACTTTCCGCGGCTCTGCGATCTCCGAGCGAGTTGTCTTGCAGAACCGGCAAGCCGAAGGTTTGCGTCTGGCGTCCACGGTGCGGCTGTCCCGGTTGGATTGCCTCGAACAAATCTTATTGCGGCGCACGGGGGCAGAGCCCCCCGCAACAGGCAGACCGGACGGTCTGCCCCACGATTTTGGCCTTTTTGAGCCCTCGCTGTTTTTCCTCCGTCGGCAACTTTGTCGATCCAGAAATTGGCGACGGGACCTTCAGCGCCTTTATGAATCCAATGTCCTCGGCTTATCCGGCCCGGACAGAAGTCTTGCCCCTTCGGCTCTAAGTCCATCCCAAGCGTCAATGTAACGCTGTCGCACTGGCGCCGCCACAGGCAGGTCTCGTGGCAAGTTCTTCCACTTAATCAGTTCGATGACATCGGCGAAATCCTTGGCCCGGTTCAACGGACTAACGCGGTAGCTGTCGAGCTTGAGAGACACGAGGTCGGGTAGCGAGACGACACGAGGCTCTTCCGATACTTCCGTCGGCTCTGGAAACGGGACTTCGCAGCCGTGCCGCAGCACACCTCCGGCGGGAAGCAGATCAATCGTCACACCGAATCGAGTGTCCACGAGCCGGTCGGCTACGCCGGGCACGCGCCGAAACGGGCCAGCGACATCGGCGGTCAGGAACTCTGCCGCCGCGAGCACGTCTGGCACCACGACATCTACATCAATTGTAAAGCGCGGGTAGCCGTGCTCCTGCACCGCCACCCCCCCGACAATGAGGTGCGGAATGTCCCAGTGTGCGAGCGTCTCGGCAACCGTGCGGGCGACCTTCACGAGGCGGTGGTCGTCTGAATTTTCACGCAACAACCACGCATCACGGTCCCCAAAGGTGACCGTGCCGTAGTTTAAGAGTGCTGCCGGAACCGGATTCACAAAGTGAGTTCTACCCGCCAGTTGTGCGATTGTCTTGCAACAAAAAGAAAAACGAGAGGGCGACCCGAAGATCGGCCCTCTCGAAGTGCTGACGGAAAGGAGGTAGAACGATTCGCCTACCTTAGTACTCGCGCATTTTTTTCTTTCCCGGCTGCGGAATTGGGTATGCGCCCGAGGCATCTGCAAGAACCGGTGCCGGGGAGTCCATGGTCAATTTGTCCAGTCCAGGAGCGAATTCATGATCGCTGTTCAAGATATCATCGTACTTGACGATCTGACCCGTGTGGGCCGCCATGCGTCCCATCGCGGTTACAAGGCTAGCCTGCACACCCCGCTTCACCTCATTGTATGGCTTGTCATTCCGGATTGCGTCGAGGAGGTCATCCCATTCCACAACATACGGATTGAGTTCGGGGCCTTCCTTGGGCGCACGCCATGCGATTTCCGCATTATCCAGGCGATGGCCCTTATATATGCGGGCCTTGGATGGCCAGTGACCCTCGGACGAAATCACCGCCAGCCCTTTACTACCGTGTGCATAACTGGCGAATTCGTCGTGCACGCCCGGCATTGTACGCCCGTACAAGAATAGCTTGGTGCCGTCACCAAACGTGTACTCAACGGAATAATTGTCGAAATTCTGATCAATCGCCTCACCCCGATACATGCGTCCGCCGGAAGCCTGGGCCTGGACCGGCCACGCGTCCTTGATCCAGCAAGATTCGTCGATGTTATGAATATAAAAGTCGGAGAAGCAGCCGCCGCTCGCCCAGAGGAAGCTGTGGAATCTGGAAATCTGCCAAAGCAACTCGTTGGTCTTATCCGCTGGCCTCGGATTGGTGAACGCCGAACCCACCGGCCCGTGCATCCGGTACGCTCGCATGGCAATGATTTCGCCAATTTCCCCCTCCTTAACTCGACGGAACAGCTCTTGCCGGGTCTTGCAGTGACGGCACATCAGCCCAACACCAACCTTCAGGTTTTTCGCTGTGGCCTCTTCCGCGAGTTTGAACATCCGCCGACCGCCCGGACCGTCCACTACCACAGGCTTCTCCATAAACACATTCACGCCCTTCTCGATGGCGTACTGGAAATGCACCCAGCGAAACCCCGGCGGTGTCGCAAAAATGGCCACGTCCCCCTTCCGAAGGGTATCGATGGCGCTTTTGTAGCCATCGAAGCCGATGAACTTATAGTCCTCCGGGACCTGCACTTTGTCGCGGAACTGGCCCTTTAACCCGCTGAAGCTGCCCTTGAGCCGATCTTCAAATACGTCCGCCATCGCAATCAACCGGGTCTGTCCGCTTTTGGTCGACATCGCATTGCCCGCCGCCCCGGTGCCGCGCCCACCGCAACCCACCAACGCGATCTGTACCATGTCGCTGCCAGCCGCGTGAACATAAGGCAACGCAACTCCTGCCAGGGCCGAGGCCGCTGCCAGTTTTCCAGTGTTGGCGATAAAATCTCGCCGAGTCGAAAGTCTTGGAGACGGGGTATGCATGGGACCTACGATCCATCCACCCATCGGATGGTGTCAACTGCAGAGATGCCCGGAATGCGCCGTCCGTGAAAAAACCAAGGCCTGCGTCAGCTCGCCGCAGCGGGGGGTGCGCCTGTGCTCGAACGAACGATGATCTCGGCCGGGAGCCGCCGGCTCACGGCCGACTCTCCGCGAAGCAACTTGAGCATCGCCTCCATCGCGGCAATTCCCAACCGCAATTTGGGCTGTCGGACCGTGGTGAGAGGCACCCGAAAGTATTCCGCGACCAAGAGGTTGCCAAATCCAGCCACCGAAAGATTTTCTGGCAGCCGGAAACCCTGGTTGAGAAGAGTGTCACCGACCCCCACCGCGACCAGATCATTGGCCGCCTGAATTGCGGTTGCCTGCGACGATTCTTGCAAAAATTTGAGCGTCGCCGAAACCCCCTCTTCAATGGTGCTCCCCGCCCGGTATATCAGGCTGTCCTCCATTGGCAAATTCACCTCCCGCAATGCCCGACGGTAGCCTTCAAATCGTTCCTGCGCCCACGGAGCCGCAAGTGGACCGGCAAAAAAGGCGATCCGCCGATGCCCAAGCGATGCGAGATAGCGGGTAATCCCAGCACTCGCCCCAATGTCGTCCGTCTCCACGGAAACAAACTCCCGACAGAAAGGAGCCCGGTGGCCGAGGATCACGGCGGGCAGCTTCTGCCGGTGGATTTCATCGTAAACCGCCGACCCAGGTTCCATCCGGTAAACCGGCGAGATGAACAGTCCATCCACCTTCCTCGCCAGCAACCGCCGGATTGCGGCCTCTTCTCGCGCCACAGTTCCCAATGAATGCGCCAGCAATAAATCAAATCCTAACTCGTGCGCACGCTCCTCGATCGCGAGCATCATTCGAGCAAATATCGGATCCGTGGTCGCCGGAATTACCAACCCCAACAACATCGTCTTCCGACTGCGCATGCCGCGGGCAGCAGCGTCGGGAATGTATCCCATTCGCTGAGCCAGCAAACGAATTCGCTCGCGGGTCCCTACCGCGATATCGGCCTTGTCGCGCAACGCCTTCGAGACGGTCATTACGGACACGCCGGCAACCGCTGCAATTTCCTTCAGGCGCACCATGGTGAGATCTTAAACATTGCCCCCGCTCCAGCCAAACTTCTGCCGCAATGTGCCGAAAAAAGAGGAACCTTCCAGACGCAGTAAGCGGACTTTCCTCTGGCTGCGCTGGACGGTCACCGTTTCCCCGGCGCTAAGTTCGATCTGCTCTTGGCCATCTGCCGCCAAAATGCCGATCAAACGCACACTCAGCAGGCGTACCTGAACCACGGCATTCATCCCAACGATCAGAGGTCGGATACTCAACGTGTGCGGGCAGATCGGAGTTAACAGCATGACCTCGGCATCCGGACTGACGATCGCCCCCCCCGCCGCAAGGGAATAAGCCGTCGAACCCGTCGGTGAACTGATAATTAATCCATCGCAACGATAACGAGTCAGCAATTCACGGTTGACCGAGACTTCCAGTTCGATCAGCCGGGAGGTCAATCCACGGCTGAGTACAAAATCATTCAAAGCGGGCAACTGCACTCGCCTACCGTCCTGCTCGACCACCGCATCGAGAAGTGCTCGCTCCTCAATTGTGAATTGTCCCGACATCAGCATCCGGATCGCCTCGGACAAGCTCTCCGGCGAGACGGCCGTCAAGAATCCTAGATTCCCCGCATTAATGCCGAGAATCGGCGTGGGCAACCCTGCCACGTGTCGCGCGATCCGCAGCATGGTGCCGTCGCCTCCAAACACCAGCAACAGATCACATTGACGCGCCAGTGAATCCAACGTGGAAGCCGTCGGCCACCGATTCCGCACCAGTCCGGCCGTCGCAACCTCACAGATTACCGTGCGCCCATGCGCTTCAAGCAGACGGCCCGCCCGCCGAACCAGACTCGCGCAGTCGGCTTTTTCGACATTGGCGATGAAGCCGATGCGCCGCAGTTTTTTGGCAATCTTTTTCAAGGGCATGATTGTTCGAGCAACACCAGGAACTCCCGGTTGCCAGCCGGCCCGAGAAGAGGGGATTCCGTCACTCCCGTCCACACTAAGGGAGCCAAGTGCCTCCGCACAAACTCTTCTAATTCCCGAAGAACGCGCTGATGCACTTCGGGATCGACGATGACACCCGCACCTCGGTCGGCTTCCTCGCGACCGGCCTCAAACTGCGGCTTTATCAGCGCCAGCACCCGACCGCCCTTTCCCAACAACGACCCTACGGGCGGCAAAATCCGCCGCAGCGAAATGAACGAACAATCCGCCACGACGAGATCAAATCCAGCGCCCTCGGGTGCAAAAAAGTCCGGCGTCAAATGCCGTGCATTCGTCCGCTCGCGCACCACCACTCGGGAATCCTGCCGGAGCGTCCACGCCAACTGCCCATGACCGACGTCCACCGCCCACGCCCGAACCGCACCCCGCTGCAAAAGACAATCGGTGAATCCCCCGGTGCTCGCCCCAAGATCCAGCACTCGCATCCCGGCGGGTGAAATTCCAAAATGGTCGAGCCCGTGTTCGAGCTTGATTCCGCCGCGGCTGACATACTTTTCTCGCGCGACAAGCTCGAGGACGTCGCCCTCCCGCAAGGGTTGCCCGGGCTTTCCGGCGGGTTGCCCATTGATGCGAACCTTGCCCGCGAGGATCAGGCGCTGCGCTTTCGAACGGGTCTCGACCAGACCCCGATCCACCAGCGCCTGGTCCAGCCGCGGTTTCATCGGCCGACCATCACCGCACGTTGGCTCCCATCTGAAGGAGGAACATGATATTGTTTGGCGTCTTCTTGAGTTTGCCGAGGAGCAGGTCCATGGCTTCAACCGCCGGAACTCCGGTCAGGGCACGCCGAAGCATGACCACCCGACTGCACTCGTCCGGATGATACAGCAACTCTTCCTTCCGCGTGCCGCTCCGCTCGATGTTGATCGACGGAAAAATGCGACGCTCCACCAACGCTCGATCCAGGTGCACTTCCATATTCCCCGTCCCCTTGAATTCCTCAAAGATCACTTCATCCATCCGGCTGCCCGTGTCAACGAGGGCGGTCGCAATGATTGTCAGGGACCCACCCTCCTCGATATTTCGAGCCGCGCCAAAAAAGCGCTTCGGTTTGTGCAAGGCGTTGGCGTCAACACCGCCCGACAATATTTTTCCCGAATGGGGCTGCACGGTATTGTAGGCCCGCGCGAGCCGAGTGATCGAATCCAGAAGGATGATAACGTCCTTCTTGTGTTCAACCATCCGACGGGCCTTTTCGATCACCATCTCGGCAACCTGGACATGGCGCTCCGGGGGTTCATCAAAGGTCGAACTGACCACCTCCGCCCCTTTGCAACTTCGCTCCATGTCGGTCACTTCCTCCGGGCGCTCGTCGATCAGCAGAATAATCAGGCACGTTTCGGGATTATTCTTCAGGACCGCATTCGCGAGCTTTTGCATCAGCACCGTCTTACCGGTGCGCGGCGGTGCCACGATTAATCCTCGAGTGCCCTTGCCAATCGGGCACACGAGGTCGACCACGCGAGTCGAAAGCTCCTCGGCGGTCGTCTCCAGAATGAACCGCTTGTTTGGAAACAGGGGGGTGAGATTCTCGAAATGGGCCTTTTCTTTCGCCTTGTCCGGATCAATCCCCGCCACCTTTTCGACTTTCAGCAATGCGTAAAATTTCTCCTTTTCTTTTGGCGGCCGAATCTGCCCGGCTACATCATCGCCCGTTTGCAGGTCAAACCGTCGGATCTGCGACGGCGATACGTAGATATCTTCCGGACACGGGAGGTAATTGAACGCCGGGGAACGAAGGAAGCCAAAACCTTCGGACATCACTTCAAGAATTCCCCGCGTATAAATCGCGCCCCCCGCCTGCAGGTTGCGCTGCAGCACCTGGAAAATGATCTCCTGCCGTTTGAGCGTGCCGAAATTCTCGATCGAAAATTCGCGCGCCACCTCATTCAGGGCCGCGATGGGCATCGGCTGCAGATCGTGAAGATTCAACGCACGGGGCGTCACCACCGGAATCGGGGCCGGATTGCTGATCTCGTCACTGCCTCCATCGGACATCGCCAGCGGCTCCGTTGAAGCCGGGACCGGCAACGACCGCCGGATCTCCGACCCGCGTGCCGATCGGGCCTCATGGCTGGAATGGCGTGGTGGGATCGGCGACTTCAGAGGCACCGGTCCGGCCAGAGGCGCAGCCAGTGGAACCGGCACGGGGGCCGAGGAGGCAGGCAAGGGGGCCGGCGCCGACGCGGCAAAAACGACTGGGGCCGGGATCGGTGCAGGCGGTGATTCCAGGTCTGGAGCGCCGATGATATCGGACACCGGGCGGGGAGGTCTCGGCTCGACCGCCTCAATCTGGGGATCCTTCGCCCCTTTAAGCAGGACCGGGCCGGGGATATTTCGGGGCGCAGCCTTTCGCTTCCGCGAGGAAATCACTTCCTCGCCCGTGGGCGGGACGGACTTGCCGCTCGTGGTCTTTACTTTGGAAGCGGCCGCCGAGAGGGAGGCGGCAAATTTTTCATCCTCCACCTCAGTGACCCTCTTCGGACGAGTGGGATGGGCGGCGGCTTTCCGTGGTTCCGATAAATTCTTAGGAGCTCTTGCCATGGCAAAGGGAAATGAAAATGAAATTCTACTCCAGGAGAAACCGTCTCAGCCGGCGACCGTGAGTGGCACGGCCAACGCCGGCGGGAAAAATAGGGGATTAGTCCTTAGAAGCTCCCGGAGTGACGGCGTAAAGTTGATGCGACCGGTGCGGTCCGCAAGGGAAAATTGCACCCAATCTGGAAACAAGTGGAAATAACCACTTGCACCTCAAGCCCTCCCGGCTATTTTCGCGGCCCTGTTTTTGACCGGGTTGGTAGCTCAGCGGTAGAGCAGCGGCCTTTTAAGCCGTTGGTCCAGGGTTCAAATCCCTGCCAACCCACCACGAATCTCGCGTGACATCAACGGCCCCGGCCCTAGACTAACGCAGCTCGCGACCCTATCGTCTAGAGGCCTAGGACACCGCCCTTTCACGGCAGTAACACGGGTTCGAATCCCGTTAGGGTCGCCAAACTTGATTCGCAGGAAGTTGCGTGGGTTTTCAAAATACCTACAACAGACACGCTGAGATCGCAGGTATTCGCCAGTGTCGCCGAAGTGCAGCAGATCAATCGTAACCGAGTTTTCAGGGAACTGCTCGCCCACAAACTCATCTCCCCAGAACTGGTTGCCCGCATGAAGACCTGGAAACATTCCGGCTTCAACGTTCACTCCGGCCGGTCCGTGCCACCAGAAAACCGCGCCGAACGCGAACAACTCTGCCAATACGTCCTCCGCAATCCCTTTTCCGTGGAGAGAATCACCCTCGAATCTCCTACCGACATTATCATTTATCGCTCGAAGCTGAATCCCAAGATCAACCGCAACTTTGAAGTCTTCGATACCGTCGATTTCCTGGCGGTGCTTTCCCAGCACATACCCGACAAAAATTTTCAAATGGTCCGGTATTACGGACTGTACTCCAACAAGATGCGCGGTTGTACCCGCAAGGCGAGCGGGGCAGACGGTGGGGCTCCTTGGCCGAAATTTTCACCCCCACCTCCGGTCAAGTTTCCCTCCCGTAAATGGCGCGACTTGATCCGGCAAGCCTGGCACACTGACCCCTTGGAATGCCCCGAGTGTCACAAGACGATGCGGGGTCATCGCGGTCATTGATAATCCCAGCGTCATCGAGAAGATCCTGCGCCATCTCAACCTCTGGTGGGTATTTTTAATTGTCGTTGTACAAACGTGATCCTGTTTCCAGCGCCCGAGGATCGGATCGGTGAAATCTCAGGGGATATACAGACTCGCGAACGCCTCGGCGGCCTCTTGAAATTTTATTACGGAGATGCCGCATGAGTTTTTTGACCATACGACATCCGTTTTGACGCTCCGCGATTAAGGAATTGCGATCGAACACTTCGAGAGAATCCCCTGAAGCCTTGTTGAACTGTCAATGATACAGATCTGACCCGAATGGCACTTCAGACAATTGACCTGTCCCTTTATCCTTAGGGAGTGCGTAAAGACCTCCTCCGCTAAGAGGTTCTTACTTCCCAACACGCTCGGCACGGGTCAGGAAATGGGGACCAGGAAGGTGAGGGCCGTGCAGAATTTCTGCGACGCCAGGCTCCGCGTTGCAATTCTGCCATGAAGGCGGTACTCGTTCCCTGTGATTTTTCTCAGCCAGTTTTTCCGTAGAGCGTCGAGAGTCAGGTTCCGATCAGTAATCGACGATTCAAATCTCCCTAACCATCGAGAGACGAACCGTTTATGAGTAGTAGGAAATCCATAATCCGCGGAAGCCACCTCTTGAGATTGGCAATCGCACTCCTGGGCGGCCAGGCCCTGGCCGGGGATTTCGAATTTTTCGAGCAAAAGATTCGGCCGGTGCTTGTGGAGCGCTGTTACAAGTGTCACAGCGCCGAGAGCGAGAAGATCAAAGGAGGCTTATTGCTCGATACGCGGGACGGCTTGCTGAAAGGCGGGGAGACTGGTCCCGCCCTGGTTCCGGGGGATCCCGAGAAGAGCCTGCTGGCCCAGGCCATTCGGTACCTCGATCCGAACCTGCAGATGCCACCGAAGGACAAACTGAAGGATGATGAAATTGCCAATGTGATCGCTTGGATCAAAATGGGAGCGCCCGATCCGCGCACTGGCAAGTCCAGCGCCCAGCCGAGTGCAATCAAAAAGGCGCCCTATGATTATGCCGAAGCGCGCAAGCATTGGGCTTTTCAGCGACCCCAAGATTCCCTGCCGCCGAAAGTCAAATCGATCGATTGGCCGGAATCACCGGTGGATCATTTCATTCTGGCCAAGCTGGAGGAAAATAACTTGGTGCCGGCCCGACCGGCCGATCGGCGAGCGTTGATTCGTCGAACCAGCTTTGACTTGATCGGTCTGCCACCCCGGCCGGAGGAAGTGGACGCCTTTTTGGCCGATCACTCGACCAATGCCTTTAGGAAAGTGGTCGAGGGGCTGTTGGCCTCACCGCATTATGGTGAGCGTTGGGGCCGGCACTGGCTGGACGTAGTTCGTTATGCCGACTCGCGGGATATTCGATTCCTCGAACAAAACTACGATATCACCGAAGCCTGGCGCTACCGCGATTGGGTTGTGAGCGCCTTTAACCGCGATCTTCCCTACAACCAATTTATCGTTGAACAGATTGCCGGCGAACTCCTGCCGCCCAAGGAGAAGAGTGGGGTGGCGGCCGATTCCGTGATCGCTACGGGAATGCTGGCGATCGGTGAGTGGGGCATCGGTGATTCCAATGCGCAGAAGATGCATACCGATATCATTGATGACCAGGTTAACGTGGTCAGTCGGGCGTTTTTGAGCCTCACGATAGGTTGTGCCCGGTGTCATGACCACAAATTCGATCCCATCCCCACCGCCGATTACTATTCCTTGGCCGGCATTTTCTTTAGTTCCCACATCTGCATTCCATCGACCACGTGTGCGATGGTTCGCCTCCCGATCGTTCCCCAAGCCGAAGTCGATAAGTTTAACCAGTATATGGCTCAAATTCCGGCCAAGGAAAAGCAGATCCAGCAATATACGAATGAACAATATAGCGTGTTGACCAAGAGCCAGGTCGGACAAACGGCTCGTTATTTGCTGGCTGCTTGGGATTACCAGAGCCGTCCGGTGGAGCAGGCTTGGCTCGCGCCTGATCCCTTCGCCAACGAACGGCAATTGCGCCCGGAGGCCCTGGTGCAATGGATTGATTATTTGGGGTTCCGATGGGCTGCGGGCCAGCTTTTGACCAATGTGGTACGTGAATTTGGGAACTCCGGCGGTGTCCACGCTTGGAAGGGAAAGGCCGCCGAACCCTTGCTCCTGATTAATACCACCGATCAGCCAGCGCTGGTGACCACCACGAATCGCCCGGGAACTCGGCCCGGCACGCTGCCCGCGCGATCCGTGGCCGTCAGTCCCGCGGGGACGGCGGGAATGAGCGTGGGCTGGAAGAGTCCTTTTACCGGCTTGATTCGGATTTCTGGGCGGGTGGCGGATGCCCAGACCGGGTCGGGTGACGGTGTCGAGTGGGTCGTCGAGGCTCAGCACGGTGATACCAGCTTGGTATTGACTGGCAGTTCAATTCCGGACGGCGGAGCCGAGTTCCTGGCGGACACGAAAGGGGCGGATCGTTTGGACCAAGTGCTGGTTCAAACGGGGGATCGGATCCGACTATTGGTTCTGCCCAAGAAAGACAGTTCGAGCGACCTGACGACGGTCGAGATGGAAATCACCGAGCGGGCAGGTAAGAAACGGCACTGGAGCCTGACACGGGACCTGATTCCCGGGAATCTGGCGTCGGATATCGTTGCGGATCTGGCGGTCCAAGGCAAAGGCAACCCCCGCAAGGATGGTTATGGGAACCTTGAGACATGGAGTTTTCACGATTTGGGAGAGCCGGCGCCGGCGATAAAGCAGGTCGAGCGAGGCCCGCAGTCCGCCTTGGACGGGTGGATCGAAGCCATGGGCAACGGCTCGGTCGGGCAGGGGAATCGCGGCGAAATCGAGCGGGCTGCGGAAGAGGTCCAACAGGCCGTTCAAGCTGTGATCAACAAGCTGACTGAGCCTGCACCCGCCGCGGCGACAGGCTCAACTCCAGCCCCTGCCCCGACCGCCCCCCCGCCATCGAGCGCCGCCACACGGCTTTATCAGGATCTCATTTCGGAGCAGGGTCCCTTCCGATTCACCAAGCGAGACAACGAAAAGTTGCTACCGCCGGAAGCCCTGGTGCAGGTGAAGAAACTGACCAACGAGCTCGATGCGCTGAAGAAAAGCGCGCCGCCGCCGTTGCCCGTAGCTTTGACGATCAAAGAAGGGGGCTCGCCGGGGACCAAACACGCAGGCATCCACGATGTAGCGATTCACACTCGAGGGCGCTACGATCAGTTGGGGGAGGTTGTGCCGCGGCGGTTTCCCCGCGTTTTGGCCGGCGACAACCAGACACCCATCAGCACCAACCAGGGGAGCGGGCGTTTGGAGCTGGCACGGTGGATTGCCCAGCCGGGGAATCCGCTGACGGCGCGCGTCATGGTGAATCGAATTTGGCAGCATCATTTCGGGGACGGGTTGGTACGCACCCCGGGCAATTTCGGTAATCAAGGCGAGCGTCCCACGCATCCGGAATTACTGGATTATTTGGCCTGCCGGTTTATCGAGTTCGGTTGGTCGATTAAGGCGATGCACCGGTTGATCGTCCTTTCCTCGGTTTACCAGCAATCGAGCCGGGCACCTGCCGAGACGTTGCGGGTGGACGCCGATAATCGGCTGTTGGGTCGCATGAACATCCGGCGATTGGAAGCCGAGGCGATCCGGGACAACTTGCTGGCCGTGTCGCTCAAACTGGATCGAACCATGGGCGGGCGGCCAACCCGGGATTCGGCCAGCCTGCGCCGAGCGATTTACCAGATGACCATTCGCTCCGATAAATCCGGCTACCAATTTTTGTTTGACGCTGCCGATCCCGAAAATGTGGTCGACAAGCGGACGGTTTCCACTGTGGCACCCCAATCACTGTTCTTGTTGAACAATCCATTTCCGGTTTCGCTCTTGCCCGCGCTGGTTGAGCGGATTCTGGGCAATGGGTTGGGGAAGGAGGCAGACGGGATTGAGCGGGCCTATTTGGCGCTCTATGGGCGTCCGCCCAAGGAGCTGGAAACCACCCTGGGAATCAAGTTCCTGGCGCAAGCGCGGCAGAAAAACGCTGACGCCTCGGATGCGTTGCGCTTAGCGTGGCTGGAATATATCCCGGTGTTGTTGAATGGTAATGAGTTTATCTATGTGAATTAGCTTTCGATCCACCGATAAAACTATGAACAGCCGATTGTTTTTAAAAAGTCAGCAGCGGCTCGCCGCGCCCACGGCGATCAGCCGCCGGCAGATGCTCAAACATTCCACCAATGGGTTTGGCATGTTGGCCCTGACGAATCTTTTGGCCAATGAAGCCCGGGCGGGCGGCTCAGCCGGTGACACGGCGTTGAATCCCCTGGCGCTTAAGCCGCCGGAATTCCCCGCGAAGGCCAAGCGAGTTATCTTCCTGTTCATGCCGGGAGGCCCTTCCCACGTGGACCTCTTTGATCCGAAGCCCAAGCTGGCGGCTTTCAACGGCAAGCCGATCACCTTTGAAAAGCCCAAGCTCATGCATACGCCGAACGGGAATTTGCTGCAGTCGCCCTTCACCTTCAAGAAATACGGGCAGGCGGGCATCGACGTCAGCGAATTATTTCCCAACGTGGCCGGGTGTGTTGATGACCTGTGCGTCATTCGTTCCATGCTCACCGACAACATCAATCATAACGGGGCCTGCCTCGAAATGTGTACCGGCGAACAAGCCTTCTGCCGGCCGAGTTTGGGAGCGTGGCTGCTTTATGGGCTGGGAACAGAAAACCAGAACCTTCCCGGCTTCGTGGCGATCAGTCCAAACCAGCCGGCGCAGGGGGCACCGTTATGGGGTTCGAGTTTCCTGCCCGCTTCGTACCAGGGGACGTATGTCTCGGACGTGAGCAATCCGATCAAAAACATGAACAACTCGCGGTTTTCGACCGGGACCCAGCGAGAACAGCTCGATCTGGCCAAGCTCCTGAATGAACTACATCGGCAGGAGAATCCGCAGGAGAGCCAGCTCAACGCGCGCATTGAGGCCTTCGAATTGGCATTCCGGATGCAGGCGGAAGCTCCGGAAGCCTTCGATATCGGGCGGGAAAGTGAAGCGACCAAGCGACTTTATGGCGTGGGTAACCCGGTGACGGATCACTTCGGAAAACAGTGCCTGCTAGCTCGCCGATTGGTGGAGCGCGGCGTGCGCATGGTGCAGCTGTTTCATACCAAATCCTCGACGGCTTCGGGTTGCCAGCTTTGGGATCATCACGGCGGGGTTCAGCAAGGCCTGATCAACAACACGTTGGCGACCGACTGGCCGATTGCCGGCCTGCTCAAGGACCTTAAGTGGCGCGGCTTGCTGAAGGACACGCTGGTTATTTGGGGCGGGGAGTTCGGCCGCACCCCAACCTTGGAAGGGGTCGATGGCCGGGGACATCACCCGTTCGGCTTTACCATGTGGCTGGCTGGGGGTGGGATTAAAGGGGGCATGACCTACGGTGCCACCGATGAATTTAATATAAAGGGACAGGTCATTAGTAAAAATGGCGCTTACGGTGCCACCGATGAATTTGGCTGGCATTCCGTCGAAAATATAAAGGGACAGGTCATTAGTCAAAATGGCGCTTGCAGGGGCACGGCCATTCTGGTTGGGTCTTGGAATGCGACAGGCGCGAATGAAGGTGCCGGAATCTCACCCGGTCGGTTTCTACCACTGCATCTCCCGAATCGTGGATCGCCAATTCTTGTTCGGGGATCTGGAGCGGGAGCAGTTCGTCCAGTTCATGCGGGAGTACGAGGCG
>CAMDJH010000097.1 GCA_945900455.1 Akkermansia muciniphila | reverse complement strand
CGGGAGAAGCGCGTTGAGACAGCTCTACAACTTGACCTGTTGGAAAAGAAGCACCGGGTGCTCTCCGAACAAATCCTCCGGGAACGATCCCACGATGCCCTTCCAACATCCGATTTCACGGCGGACAATGCCGCGACCAACCTGGTGCTGCTGCAGCGAACCGTCAGCGTGGCAGAGACACTGCTCCGATTGCATCAGGCACGCGTCACGGTCGGAGCCGACCCTGCGAAGGCGTCGGCGGACGCCCGAAAGAAGCTGGAGGACGCCAGCCGTGCGCAGACGGAGACTGTGGCCGCCCTTGCGAGCCCTTTGAATGGCCAGTTTCAGCCGCGGACCCGGGACACGTTTCCATCACGCAGCACGGGCCGACGTCTCGCGTTCGCGAAATGGTTGACAGCACCTCAGAACCCCCTGACGGCGCGGGTGGCAGCGAACCAGATCTGGCTCCGCCATTTTGGGCGCGGGCTCGTGCCGAGTGCTGCGGATTTTGGCAGGAACGGCCGTCCGCCCAGCAATCCGCAATTGCTCGATTGGTTGGCCGCGGAATTAATGGCTCCCGGCCCATCGACCTCGGCCGATTTCCGAGGCGCGACGGATCCAGCAGCGGCGCTCAAGCGTGGGGCCTGGCGGATGAAACACCTCCATCGATTGATGGTAACGAGCGCCGCCTATCGACTGGCTTCGACGGCATCAGAAGGCAATCTCGCCGTCGATCCAGACAACGTCTTCCTATGGCGGATGAGCTCCCGTCGGATGGAGGCGGAGAGCATCCGCGACAATCTCCTCAAGGTCGCCGGCAATCTGGATTCGACCCGGGGGGGACCCGAAATCGATCATCAGCTTGCGCTAACGTCGACGCGCCGATCCCTCTATCTCCGGCACGCGGCGGAGAAGCAGGCGGAATTTCTGCAGATCTTTGACGGCCCGAGCGTGACGGAGTGCTATGAGCGTCATCCGAGCGTCATGCCTCAGCAGGCGCTCGCTTTAGCGAATAGCGAGCTCGCGCTTCGTCAAGCTCGACTCCTGGCTCGCCGGTTGCAGTCCAGTTTTGAAGCGGATCCCGATCGGGCAATCACCGAGGCGTTCCGCTGTGTGCTCGCGCGTCGACCATCCGCCGGAGAACTCCGGGAATGCCAATCGTTCCTCCAAGCCCAATCACAACCGGTGGTTCGGGAAACGGGACGCCCGAACCGTGCGCTGGAAAATCTGGCCCTGGTCCTGCTTAACCATAGCGATTTCGTCACCGTTCGTTGAACAAGCCACGCATCCCATGAATCGACCGAATTCTTGTCCAGGCATCACTCGGCGCAGTTTTCTCGCCGACACCGGCATGGGATTTACCGGTCTGGCGCTGGGTGCGTTGCTCTACCGCGACGGACACCTACAGGCCAATGCCCTATCCGAGTCCGAAGACCAAAAATGGACCCCTCCGACCGGACTGCCGCAGTCGACGCCTCGCGCGAGGGCTGTGATCTGGATCTTTTTATGCGGCGGCGTCAGTCATCTGGAAAGCTTTGACATCAAGCCCGCGCTGAACCAGTACGCCGGCAAATCGATCGCGGAAACTCCCTTCGCGAGCGTGCTAAAAACCGAGCACAAAAACGTACTGGGTGGAAACCCCGGACACGGGAATCGCAAGACATTGATGCCGTTGCAAACCGGTTTCCGCCGCTACGGTGAGTGTGGATTGATCGTGGGGGACTGGTTTCGGAACATCGGTGAATGTGCGGATGACCTCGCTGTGGTGCGTTCGCTTTGGACGATTCACAATGACCACGGAGCGCAACTGACCTGGCAGACGGGCCGACACCCCCGGGAATTGGAACATCCAACGCTCGGGGCCTGGGCTTGCTACGGGCTGGGTTCGATGAACGAAAATCTCCCGGAATATGTTGTACTTGGAGCACCGACCGGCGATTGCTGCGGAGGGACTTTTACCTACGGCGCTTCCTATCTGGGCCCTGAACATGGCGGCGTCCGACTGAATACGGATCCAAAAAATCCCCTGCCCTTCATTCGTCCCCCCGCCAATTCCATCACCGCCGAAGAGCAAACTGCCAACTTAGGATTGCTCGGCCGGCTAAATCGGCTGGCCGGCATTGACTATCCGGACGACCTGCAGCTACGGGCCCGCATCCGCTCGTATGAGCTTGCTTTTCAGATGCAGACAAGCATCCCGGAAACGCTTGAACTGGAGCGGGAGCCGGAGCATATCCGACGTCTATACGGACTGGATCAACCGGGGACAAAATCCTTTGGCGAGCAATGTTTGGTCGCTCGCCGTCTCGTTGAACGCGGGGTCCGTTTCGTGCAGATATTCCATGGCGGCGGCGGCGGCGGTGCCTGGGACGCCCACAGCGACATTAAGAAGAACCATACCTCCCTTTCAGACCAAGTGGACGTCCCGGTTGCGGCACTGCTCAAGGATTTGAAGCAACGCGGATTGCTAAACGATACCTTGGTCGTCTTTGGGACTGAGTTCGGGCGTTCACCGGGTGCGGAAGGCTCCGGACGTGATCATCACCCGCAGGGCTTTAGCGCATGGCTGGCCGGCGGAGGTATCCGGGGTGGCGTGCAGCATGGAGCAACGGATGAGCTCGGATTCCACGCCGTCGAAAACCGGCATTACGTGACCGACATTCACGCGACGGTGCTCCATCAACTGGGCCTGAATTCCCGCCGGCTCGAGATACCCGGACGCAAGCGTTTGGATCAGGATCACGGATCGGCTATTCACGGGATTCTTGCGTGACCCGTCGCCCGAGGGGCTGGTCCCCGTTACGATAACAGCTCCTGAATCTCCTCCCAATTCAGCTTGCCGGCAAACTCCTCTTCTCCGGTTAGCGTCGCTTCGAGCAAGTCTCGCTTGCGATTCTGCAGATTGAGGATCTTCTCCTCGACGGTGCCTCGGGTGATGAGCTTATAGCTGGTGACCACGCGCGTCTGACCAATCCGATGTGCGCGATCGGTCGCCTGGTCTTCGACCGCAGGATTCCACCACGGATCGAAATGGATCACGGTGTCAGCGCCCGTGAGATTCAATCCGGTCCCTCCCGCTTTGAGCGAAATCAGAAAGACGGGAATCCCCGGCTCGCGTTGGAATTGTTGCACAACCGTTGCCCGATCTCGGGTGGATCCATCCAAATAGCAGAAGGGAACGCCGTCCTCTTTCAGTTGATCGCGCAGAAGTCCGAGCATCGTTGTAAATTGGCTGAACACGAGCACTCGATGCCCTCCGTCGAGCACTTCGTCCAACAATTCCCCAAATAACTGAACCTTTCCTCCCGGCGAAAGAGGTGAATCGGCCGCAGGCGTCTTCGTGTCCAAGAGACGCAAGTCGCAGCAAATCTGCCGCAAACGGAGAAGGGCGGTAAGGATCACCATCCGGCTTTTCGCGAATCCCTGCTCCCCGACAGAATCGGTTACCTCCTTGCGCGTCGCCGCGAGTACCTGTTGGTAGACAACAGACTGTTCCGACGTGAGCTCACACCAGGCGACCTGTCGAAGCCGGGGCGGAAGTTCCGGGGCAACTTCGGACTTCCGGCGCCGCAGGAGAAATGGCCGAACCCGTCGGACCAATCGCTGGAGTGTACCCGTGTCCTTCTCCCGCGTAATCGGAATCTCATATCGATCCCGGAAATCATCCGCCGTCCCGAGGTAACCGGGCATGAGAAAATCATAGAGACTCCACAGATCGAGGACGGAATTCTCCAACGGGGTGCCCGTAACCACCAACCGATGCTCGGACCGAATGGCCTTCACCGCGCGCGCATTCTGGGTCTGACGGTTCTTGATGTGCTGCGCTTCGTCCAGAATTACGGTGTCAAATTCAACATTCCCGTATTTTCCGATGTCACGTCGCAACAGCGCATAACTGGTCACCACGAGATCTGCCGTGGCGATCCCGTCAAATCGACTCTCCCGACCCGCGCCACCGAGAACCAAAACGCTTAGGTCCGGCACAAATCGAGTCGCCTCTGCCACCCAGTTGAAGACCAGCGTCGTTGGGCACACGACGAGCTGAGGCTTCCGGATGGTTGAGCCCGACTCCCGCCGAAGGACCGCAAGGTGGGCCAGCACTTGCAGCGTTTTTCCCAGACCCATCTCGTCTGCGAGCACGCCACAAAAACCGGATTCCCGCAAAAACCGCAACCAGGCGACGCCATGCTTTTGATAGGGCCGTAATACGTCCTCGAGAGGTCCCAGAGGCGGGCATGTCAACGTTGCCTCTCCGGTTTGACGGGCCGCCTTTGCGCGCCACGCCGGCGGGGCCGCCAACGTCAAGCCCTGCGCCCCGAGGCTCGCCTCCAAAAATCCTGCCTGCTCCGGACCCATGCGATAGCGAGTTCCTTCGGTGGATACCTGCTGCTGCGGAGCGCAATCCAGCAGCACTTCCTGCAATTCCTCAACCGCCCCGCCATCAATCAACGCAATCTTGCCGCTCTTCAACCGAGCGGAGCCGCTTCCCAAGACCAGGCGCTGGATGTCGGCCGCAGAAAACTGCTCGCCGCCGGTCCCGGTATAGCGAACTTCGAGATCAAACCACTGCTCGCCACTGGATGACACGCGGAGCTGAGGTGTCACCCGTTCAAACGTATTTCGTGCGCTGCGATCCAGCCGCTCCTCAAGTGTCACTTCCCACTCGCGCTCCAGGCGGGGATGTTCACGGGCAAAAAATGCTATCACCCGATCCTGTCCTGCCAGTTGCCAGCGCCCCTGGGAGTCCGGTCCGCCGAATCCATTCCGTCTCAAGCGCTGAATCGCCCCTTGCTCTGCCGCCAGATCCCGGGTCGAATAGCGCCGAGGATGGGTGGGATCCGGCAGCCAGACTGTCTCGTCATTCGATGTGACACCAAGAGTCATTACCCGGCTGCCGTAACGGCACTGCAGCGTAGCCGTCAATTGAGCCAAGCCCCCCGCCAGATTCAGGACAAACCGCGGCGGCTCCGGGTTCAGTTCGAAATCCTCCAAGCGGAAGTTGCAGTCGAAGGCAGCGGACTTGGATCCTGGTTCCCCCACTGCCGGCAGTGCCTCGAGAAGTCGTGGCCAGTCGCGGCTGAGAAAAACTGGAACCTCGTGCCGCAAAACTCGCCGAGGTTTGATCACCGCCTCCTGCATCCACGCCCCTCCCGCCAGCGGGAGAAGCTCGTTGTTCCGCCACACCCACACCGCGGAACGACCCGCTAGAATCGGCGGCAAGGAATTGCCCGCCTGGACACACAATTCGATGGTACCGTCCGGCGCGAGCGTGGCGCGCATCGGCGGAGCCCAGGGGGTCGATCGAACCTGCACCGCCGTCTTGCGTCCGATGGAGATCCGCGAGTGTCCCGCCAACAGCGGGAGAATTCCCAGGAAATCCTCCCCGGCAAGTTGGATCATTCCAGGAGTGTCACCGCCAGCCAGCCGCTCCACGGCATCCAGCAGCCGCTCATCTTCCGCGGAGACATGGAACGTCCCTGCCTTCACAAAACTGTTCAATGGAGCCCGAGTCCGAGCAGTCTCGCCCTCGAATACCAACATCACGCGTCCCCTGGCAAATCCCTCCGGAAGATTTGGCGGCAACAGGACGTGCACGAGAAGGCCCTCACCCTCGGGCGTCCTCAATAACCGAACTGGATCCCGCGTCACGACACGTGGCTCGGAATTAACCGACGTAGTGCGGCCTGACGGCGCCAACCCCGACGGGGGCTTCAACGCATGCAATGCGACCGCGACCGCGTGAGCGCAGATCACACCCGCTTCACGGCTTTGCCGGCACGGGCACAGGTTTTCAATGTCAATGGCATTTCGAATAATCAATCCGGTCCGCATGCTGCTCTCGTCGGAACGAATCACACCCTGCAGCAGGGGAGGTTTCCAGGCGGAAGACAAAACCCGCCCGTCGGCCAAAAAGGCGCGGGCATGCTTCATCACCTCCCAACCAGCCGCCTTGGCCAGCAGCAAATCGCTCAATTCAAAGTCACTCATCAAAGTCGGGCATTCTGGCAGGGACGTCACCCATTATTCAATCTGATCCTTCAGCACACTCATCGATATTATGTAATTAAAAGAAGCAAAGAAAAGAATGCATTGTACCAGAACACGTGCTGCGGAGCAAACCACACGAGAAGCATGGAAGGCAGGGGCGTTAAGAATATGCCAATGCCGGTCGAAATATAATATAACATTCCCGATAAATAGCACACTCTCTGCATCCGCGTTAAGGGAGCCTTCCAAAAGGCGTGACTCGACAACAATGATATCGACCCCATCGCCCAACGATACTGTTGAATGAAATAACCCGGCAGAGAATCCGGGCAAAGCCCCTTGGCCAGAACAATCGGAAGATATCTTACTTTCTGACCATTCCTGGTGACATTAAACCCCGTGTGCACATCCTCACTATAATCAATTGCCGCGGTACCTCCGAACGGTTCCAGGGCCTTTCTTCGATACATTGCATTACTACCGACGCAAATGCTGCCGTCAAAATAGTCCCGATTCACCTGAATCAACCTGTAAAATAATTCCTGGATATAGGCAGCACCCTTGCGAACCCACGATTGCCCGTCTTTTATCTGGAAATACTGGGGCGTCTGTACGATTGCTATATTGGGGTCATGATGGAAATACGGCAAAGTCTCCTGGATAAAGTCCGCTCTGGGGCAGAAATCAGCATCGAATATGGCTATATAATCACCTCGCGTGATGGCGAAGGCGTAACGCAAATTGCCCGCTTTTTTCAGTTCACCCCGGTTCGGCCGGCAAATATATGTAAATTGGTAGAGTTCGGCGGCGGCCCTGACTTCACTGGATCCACCGTCATCCAAAACATAGATGTTTAGGTTGGCGTACTTGAGTTTAGAAACCCATTCATACGTATTCCGAATTATCGTGATATCCTCACCACAGCAGGGCAGGTAAATGTCAATCAGCGGACTGGTTTTTAACGCGGCGATTACAGTTAAATGACGGTCAAAGTTAAAGGATTTGCTAAATACCCCCACAATATACGATACGGTCAGATACCCGCTGATCATTGAACCGAGTTGATAAGCTCGGCTGGACTATGAACTCAATTCCAACGGTTTGGTTCGGATTCAAGATCTATGTCCGCGGACGCGAATGTTCAGACACTCCACTCCGAACGAGAAGGCCATCGCAAAGTAAACATATCCCTTTGGAATATGCTGATGAAACGATTCCGCGATGAGCAACGTCCCGATTAAAATGAGGAAGCTCAGAGCCAGCATCTTGATCGTGGGATGTCGATCAACGAACGACGAAATGGCGTTGACGAAGGCGAGCATGATAAGGACGGCAACGATGACAGCAATGATCATGATTGCCAGTTGCGAAGCCATCCCGACGGCGGTGATCACCGAATCCAGTGAAAAGATGATGTCGAGAAGGATGATCTGAACGACGATGCTGGCGAAGCTCGCGGCCACCGGCGATCTCGCTCCCTCATGATGGCCATCAATTTTCTCATGAATTTCCCACACACTCTTGCCCAGTAGAAATAATCCTCCAAAGAATAGGATCAATTCCCTGCCGGACCCGGGCAGATGGAGTCCAAACAAATTTAAATTCCAGAGCGGTTGATCCAGACGCATCACCCATGCGAGGGAACACAGCAGGAGGACTCGGGTAACCAGCGCGAGGGCGAGCCCCACCTGGCGGGCTTTAGCCCGTTGCGCCTCGGGAAGCTTGCCGGCGAGAATCGCGATGAAGATGAGATTGTCGATCCCCAACACGATCTCGAGAAACGTCAGGGTAAACAAACTCACCCACGCGTCCGCACTGGTGATCCATTCAAACGTCATGGCGCGTCACAGTAGGAAAATAACCACGTAGCGCAAATCCTCCGCATTACCCCTCCGCCATGAAAATCCGGCCCTACTTTGAAGGGACCTCCGACAACGTCGTCGGTTCTGCCGCGGAACGACGGTGCCCGTGCGCGTGCACCCAGATCGCAATATCACTCAAGAACGTGTAGACAGTGGGGATAACGTAAAGCGTGAGAAAGGTGCTTGTTAACATTCCTCCCACGACGGCGACACCCATCGGGCGACGGCTTTCCGCGCCCGCGCCGAAACCAATCGCGATTGGGAGGATTCCCGCAATGGTGGAGAACGCCGTCATGAGAATAGGCCGCAGGCGGACACGACCGGCCTCGATCATTGCCTTGCGAGAATCAATCCCCCTGCGCGTCTGCTGCGTGGCGTAATCGACAAGCAGGATCGAATTTTTCGTGACGAGTCCGACCAGAAGGACAAGGCCGATCTGACTGAACAGATTGATGTTCATCGCCGGAAGCGGCCGGATGATCCCGACATGCCCCATCCAGGCGAGTAGCCACAGTAGTCCGAACGCGCCCACCGCCGCGAGCGGCAGCGCCAGCATGACGGTGATGGGATGCACCAGACTCTCAAACTGCGCTGCCAGGGTCATATACACGATCACCATCGCCAACCCGAGCATCCACCAGATTTCGGAGCTTGTATCCTGTAGGTTTCGGGCATCGCCACCCCAGGAATAGAGGAATCCGGGAGGCAGATCGTTCTTAACCAGTTCCTGGACCTGCTTAACGACGGTGCCGATCGGCACATTGCCGGGCGACGCGGTGATGCTCGCGCACCGAAGTCGTCCGAAGTGATTGATCGCGTTGGGAGCGGCACCCTGGGTCCGATTGACCAAACTGCTCAATTGGATCAGCTCTCCGCGGCTGTTCCGGACAAAGATCTTGTCGAGATCCTGCGGGGTGAGACGCGACTGCCGTTCCAGTTGCGCCATGACCAGGTATTCCTTCCCGGCCACCTTGATCCGGCTGAGGTCCAGTCCGCCAAACATGATCTGCATGGTTCGGGAAATGTCCTCAATGCTCACGCCGAGGGATGCGGCGCGGGAGCGGTCGATGCTGACCCGCAGTTCAGGTTTGTTCACTTCATAGGACACGCGAACATTTTTCAACGTGTTCATCCCACGAATTTTATTCGCGAAATCATTGGCCACCTTGTCGAGTTGTACCAGGTCCTGGCTTTGCAGGATCAGCTCGAACGGTGAATCGCGGAAACTCACCTCGATGGCTTTGGGCAGACTGGCCATCGCGAATCCCCCTTCCACTTTCTCGAAAAATTCCTGACTGATTCCGCCCGGGCCGTTGACAATTTCCTGCACGGTCCGGGTTCGCTGGGAGCGATCCTTAAACGTCACAAATACGATCCCAAAACTCGCCTGACCCGGCCCACTGAATCCGGGTGCCACCATCGCCCCGTAGGACTTCACATCGGGCGAAGCGGCGACAATCTTTTCCGCCTTGCGCAATTGTCTATCCGTGTACTCGCTGGTCGAGCCGTTGGGCGTCACGACCATGCAGAACATCCGGCTTTTATCCTCCTGCGGCAGAAAGTCCTGCTCCAACCCACGATAAGCCACAACCATGACAGCGAGGGTGATCAGCGTTGCAATACCAACGATTCCGCGGTGGCGCAGGGACCAGGCCAGGGACCGTTCGTAGAACTGGCTCACCGCCCCGAGCACTGCCTCGAAGACATAGAAAATGCCGCGAGGCCGGTGGGTCTGGATCGGCCGGAGGATCCGCGCGGCCATGGCGGGCGACAGGGTCAGGGCCACAAATGCGGAGATGATCACGGAACCAGCCACCGCGACAGCGAACTCGATGAAGAGGCGTCCCGTGCTACTCTTTTGAAATGCGAGGGGGGCAAAAACAGCGACCAATGACACCGTGATCGCGATCACTGCAAAGCTAATTTCCTCCATCGCCTTATACGCGGCTTCCAGCGGCTTCATGCCCTCTTCGATATGCCGGTAAATGGCTTCCAGCACAACGATCGCGTCGTCGACGACGACTCCAATGCTCAGAACCAGAGCAAGCATTGTGAGGATATTCACCGAATAACCGAGGGCATAGAGAATGGCAAACGTTCCGATTAAGGAGACGGGAATGGCAACGGCCGGAATGAAGGTGGACCGGAAATCTCTGAGAAAGACGAAGATGATCAAGACGACGAGCACGAAGGCCATGCCAAGCGTTTCCCAGACCTCACCGATCGCCAATTCGACGAACGTGCTGGCATCATATCCCACGTAAAGTTCGCATCCCGGAGGCAGGGTGGGTCGGATCAGCTCCATTTCCCGTTTTATTGCCTGCGCAACCGTTACGGTGTTGGCCTTCGCCTGCTTGACCATTCCGAGAAAAATGCACGGTTTGCCCATCGCGCGAGCCACCGTCCGGTAGTCTTCGGCCCCTTCCTCCGCCCGGCCAATATCGCGAAGACGCACGAGTGTCGCGCCGTCCGTTCGAATCACGAGTTCATTGAATTCCGCGGGTGTCTTGAGTTCACCCCGGGTCTGAATGGTCATTTCCCGATCGAGATTTTCGACCCGCCCCGAGGGCAACTCGATGTTTTGCTGCCGAAGGGATCGAGCGACGTCGAGAACGGTGACCTGATGCGCCGCCATCTTGCTCGAATCGAGCCATAATCGCATCGCATAGCGCTTTTCGCCGCCGATGGTTATGGACGAAACGCCCGAGATACCCTGGAGCCGTGGCTTCAGTTGCCGCTCCGCCAGTTGGGTCAATTCGAGAGGACTATATCGCTCGCTATTGAGGGTCAACCACAGGATCGGTTGGGCATCCGCATCCTGTTTGGAAATGACCGGTTCCCGGATATCCTGCGGCAGTGCTCCCCGGATCCGCGACACCCGGTCCCGCACATCCTGGGCGGCAACATTGATATCTCGGGATAGATCAAACTCGATGGTGATGCTACTCGACCCTTCCCGACTTTCGCTGCGCAGCGTCTTGATGCCCTCGATGTTGTTGACGGCCTCTTCCAACCGTTCCGTGATTTCGGTTTCAACCACCTGCGCATTTGCTCCCGGATAGACGGTCCCGATACTGATGATCGGAGGATCAATGTCCGGCAATTCCCGAACCGGGAGCCGCGAGAGGCCGATGGCGCCAAAAAGCACCAGGGCCAGATTCATCATGGTTGCCAGGATCGGCCGTTTGATGCTGATTCGGGAAAGGAACATGGAGAAGAGGCTCGACGGAATGCTGGGATCCGGCGTGTGTTGTCTTGATTTATTTTAAGTAGGGCGCGGCGGCCTCGGGTGGAGCGAAGCGGACAGCCCCTCCCGGGCGAAGCTTTTGAACACCTTCGACGACAATTTTTTCGCCGACGGTCAACCCGCTCAGGATCTCAGCCTTTCCTGACAGGCGCATTCCAACCGTTACCGGTTTGACCACAGCGTTGCCACTCGCATCCACGGAGAAAACAGTGACCAAATCGCCGTTATTGACCAGCGCGGGCTCCGGAACTAGCAGCGCCGCATCCTTGATGCGAAGCGTCAGATCCGCCTTGGCAAACATGCCGCCTTTGAGCTTCTGCCCAGGGTTCGGCACGCGCGCCTTCACCAGCGCGGTTCGGGTTTCCGGCTGAATTTGTGGGGAAATGACATAAATCTCCCCTTCGAACATGTCGTTGGGATAGGCAGCGACGCCGAAGTGAATCTTCTGGCCGATGTGAATCTGACCAAGGAATCGCTCCGGAACCTGCACTTCGATCTTCACCGGATCCAGATCCACCAGCCAAGTCAGCGTCGTGTTGCGCGAGATTACCTGCCCGGGACTGATCTGCCTCGATCCAACGATTCCCGCGAATGGCGCAACGATCCGAGAGTCCTTCAGCATCCTCTTCTTCAGCTCGAGTCCCGCCTCGGTCATGGAACGTACGGCGGCCGCCTGATCGAAGTCTTGCTGCGAGATGAGCTTGTCCCGGAGCAATTGTTGCAGCCGGTCGTAGGTCGTCTGACTCAGTTTGAAGTTGGCTTCGGCTTCCTGTACCGCCGTCCGATGCTTCGATTCGTCCAAACCTACCAGTAACTGCCCTTTCTCCACCCGCTTGCCTTCTTCGAAGGCGATCGTCTCGATGACCCCATCAATCTCGGACTTTACTTCGATCATTTCGTTGGCCGCGACCGAACCGACCAGCATCACCGTCTCCACCACGGGTTGACTGCGGACCTCAATCGCAACCACCTGTACCGGCGGCGGTGCGGCTGCTCCGCTAACACCGTCACCTTTCTTACCGCAGCCAGCGGATGTTAGCGCAGCGGCGAGCAGCAATCGGGTAACAGTGGTTTGCATTGTGGGCACAAATCGGTCGATCCGAGCATTCACCAGCAGGCCCACTCGCTGCGAGTTGATTTTTCCCATTCCGAGGGAGAGGATTCGATTTTTCCGAGTTCCTGGCATCCAACTCGATTCTAGTGATGGTGGTCGCTGTCGCCCTGTTCATCGACCTCGAAGGTGCGGACACGCTTGCGGTCGCGAACGGCTTCGACGGCATCCCGGAGCCTTTCGGTAAAACCCCGCGCGTCCTTGAGCCAGCGGTAGGTGATCTCGGGCGTGGTACGGTCCGAAGTGACGACGGTGACGGAGCCAAAGCCGAGCATCCGTTGGAAGAGCGGCTCGGAGCTGGTCCAGTCCTTTACGCGATACAGCTCGATCTCCTCCGTGACCCGATTGAAGAAGCCCGAGCGGATCTTCAGCCGCTGGGAGGTCAGTGTGACCCGGGTTGTCCTCAGAATGATGTGCTTCCAGATCGCGACGGGAATGCCGACGATGGAAAGCCACCACCAGAAATTCTGCCAGGAAGAGGGGGATCCTTCCCAAAGGACAGTCTCAGTCGGCGGTCCGCTCGGATCGGGCGGTAGCGGGCTCGGAGGGGATAGGTCGTCGGCCATGCAGGGGACTGTAGGGAATTTTGGGGCGGGCGCGATTCGAATGTTCAGTCGCGATCGCTCGACCGCCGTCATTGATCGAACTTCAGTTCAGGATCCCAGTATTTCACATTGACGAGACTGTTCGCCGCCGGGGGATTGATATCCCGATCCTTGCGTGCTTCAGAGTGACCGTCCACGAATACAACCACCCCCCGCGTGTTCAACGCGTTCTTCCCTCGGTCTTTGGTGCTGCCGTGCCGCGTGGCAATTCCTTCAAATGCCTGGTTCGACCCGTCCATGACCGCGTTTGGCCACCAGAGACTCATACTATAATACCCCTCACTGTCGCCAATGCAGAGCGTCTGCGTCGGTTGCTTGACCGCGCTGCGCTTGAACCGTCCAGGGTTTATATACCCGGCAGGACCTGAAGCCACTCCGCGTGCGTAGGGTGGCTCGGAAAACAGAAAGAAAGTGTTACATCCGTACCCGACCCGGTCGCCGGGATTGTCTTTCGGACTCCAGCTCCACTGAAATTTTGGAAAATACTGGCTCCGGACTCCCTGGAGCACAGGACAATGAAACAAATTGGAGTTTCCGCGCGAGTAGGGTCCGAGGTAATTGCCCCACCAGTCATCTTTGGCCGGCAACTGATTCGGCATCATGAGGCGATGCCCCGGAAACGTGTCGTTGTAGTCATCGGTGTAGAACTGCAAGAACAACCCGATCTGCTTGAGATTATTCAGGCACGCCGTCTGTTGCGCCTTGCCCTTGGCTTTGCCCAGCGAAGGAAGCAGCATCCCCGCCAGGATGGCAATGATCGCGATCACAACCAACAGTTCGATCAGAGTGAAGCCGGATATTCTGACGTCTTGCCTCTTCCAGGATTGGGTTCGAGAGGGATACTGGTGTAGCTGTTCTTTCATCTGTGTTTCTTGTTGGTTGTTTGCGAAACGGGGAAGTCAGGGTCTTTGTGGCGACACGCCGATGTTATCCAGGAAAGCTAAGAGATCGCGCGCCTCCTCGTCGGTCAACGTGTTCAGCAATCGATCGGGCATGAGGGATCCCGCCTGTGGGGCGAGCCGAACAATTTCTGATCGGGCAACACGATGCACTTGCTGCGAGTCCACGAACGTTACGGCTTCGTCATTCCTTTCCGTGACGAATCCCACCAGCACCGTGCCGTCCTTTTTCTCGAGCTCGAAGGCCTTATACCGATCGGCCACCTGTTTCGAAGGGTAGGTCAGCGCGTCGGCCAACTCCGCCCGTGACAACCGTCGGGTGACGCCCGCGAGATCCGCCCCAAAGATGTGCCCTTCGCGTCCTGGAGCGGTACCACCGCCATGACAGGTGTGACATTGCAGCCGCTCGTAGATGGCGGACCCGCGGCCGGCGTTGCCGTTGCGCGACGCATCGGTGAGGATGAAACGAAGCACGTCCTCATCGGGTTTCTCCGGTGACAATGAACGGGATTTCGAGACAAACGGGCGTCCGAAATGTTCCCCATACCAATTTTTCCAAAATGCAATTCCCGCCAGTCGAACCGCGTCATCCACTCGACGATTCAATTCAAGATCCGCCCGGAAGCCGGTGCGCTGCGTGCCGCTCAGCGTCACGAGCAGTTTCTCGACATGATGGAACAGTCGGGCGCTCTGGAGCAGACGCTCCATACAGACGTCGATCAAAGCTACGGTAAGACTCGGCTTGTTTCTCAACACAGCCACTGCGCAGGCTCGAGCGGTGTCGACTTCGGCGTGACCCAATCCGTCGATCAAGAACGGCAGATTCGCTTCCTCTTTCGGCTGACCGGCCAAACCCTGCAACAACGCAGCGCGCACCGAGGCATCCTTCGTCCGGGTCAAATCCTCGCGGAGGAACTTACTGATCGCGGGATGGGGCACATTTCGGAACGTGAGACCGACTTTCGCCTGATCTTCCGGACGCGTCTGCTTCGAGTAATACCCAATGAGTGCCTGACCGGTGGGATCCCGCGCGATCAGGAGATCAATCAAAGCGCTCCCGAGCGAACTCTGCACTTGAATCGCCTCCGCATGCCGCATGACCGCCTCACGATGTCGCATGGCAAAGTCGGATAGGACCGTCGCCCAAGATTCCGGAAATTCGACCCCTTTGGTACCGAAATCCGCGAACCATCCCCGCTGCGTGCTTTCGAACCAGATCATCGCCGATTCTTCCTCAGAATCGGTCCAACCGCCGGTCATTCGCGCCAGGGACTGCCCAATGTGAAATTGTGTCACCGGGTCGGGTTCCGTCTTCACCAGTTCGAGCAGTTGTCGAAAGCTCTGCTCAATTCCGAAGAGCCCCAGAAGTCTGACCTGCTCCCAGCGGACATGGCGATCCTCGGCGGGAAATCCAGCGAGCAAGAACGCCGCGACGGCTGTCCTCGAATCCAGATTCGATTCAAGCGTTTTCTGAACCAAAGCCAGCACTCGAAGCAGATCCAAACGGTCCTCAATCGATCCCGCGGCCGTCACCGAATCCATCAGCGCTCGAATCAGGCGGCGGGTCGCCTCCGGTGCAGGAGGTTCCTGCCGGAACAAGCTGGCCACCAGTGCTCGCATCCGGATCTGTGAATTCGGTTTCGAGATCGCTTTCTCGAACCATTCGCGGGTCGGATGATGCGCGAGTGCATTCATGCAGATGAACCGCGTCAACCGATTCGAGTCTCCGAGGTGATCAATCAGCGGGGAGATCAAATCCGCCGATTTGAAACGCGTCAGGCTTTCGGCCACGCGCCGACGGACAAAGGGATCCTTGTCGTCGAAGAGACTCAACAGAAGCGGAAGTCGTTCCTCGCTGCTCGACAATCCGAGCAACCAGACTGCCTGAGCTCGAATCTCCGGTTCGGTGTCGCCCGCCAACGTTCGCAGCCACGGCTCGTCCGGCCGCGAAAACTCGCGAGCCAGCAGTTGAATCGCCCTCAGCCGCCGGCTCAAAGCCAACTCGTGATTGAGCGAAACACTCTTTAAATCAGACTCCATCGAATGGCCGTAGCTCACGCGGATCGCTTCTTCACGAACCCGGCTCCATTCGGCAAGCGGTTGCGGCAATTCGAGAAGCTCTTCCATCAATTTGGGCTTTTCCTTCGAGTGCAGAGGCCAATTTGGAACCAATCGGGGCACGGGAGGCTGCGCCGACTTGGGGTCATAGAAAATGCGCCATAAACCCTGGTTGTGATCCGAGAGGAGAAGGCTCCCATCCGGTGCCACTTCCACATCCACGAGCGCAAAATTAATCGGCCTGCCCTGAGCATCGCGTGCCCCCGGTTTGGGGCGTGCCAGAACTTCCATGCGCGCCTTCCAGCTTGCGCCATAACGCTCCAGAAAGAAGGCCACCAACCGGCCGGTCGTTGCGTATTGATCGTTCGATTCCCGCTTCGACCGATAATCGCAAACGAGAAAGGCATTGCGATACTTCTCTGGATACTGGTCGTGCTCGTAAAAAACTCCCCAGTTGGGCGAGCCCCGACCCGCTTCCATTACAGGCTCCACGCAATCAATGAAATAATTTGGGTACGCACCGACCTCCTGCCAGCCGTGATCCGACCCGACAGCCCAATGGCTCAATCGAACGGGTTTGTACCACGGCAATCCAACGTGCCATTCCATATCGCTGTCGAAGCTGAACAGCTCGCCCAGGTAGTTTAGCCCCAGTCCCGGAGGATTGCGCCCACCCGCGGCAATGCATTCCCAGTGTTTCCCATCCGGATCAAGACGGAACACCGAGGCCTCACGCTCCCAGAGCATGGGTGAATTCGATTCGGTGATGTGCCGACGACCCTCAATCCCTGCGCCATTTCCAGCCATCAGGTAGAGCCAGCCATCGTGACCCCGAAGAATCGTGTGTAAATCGTGATCGCCCCCCGTTTTGAACACTTCTCCAAGCCGGCCCCGATGAACAATTCGGCCCGACTTGTAACCCTCGTAGAGCTGAAGACCGTCCCCCCCAACCGCGTAGAGACGGTCACCCTGGACCAGCAATCCCTGCGGTCCGCGCCAACCTAACCCCGAAGCAATCCCCTCGAATTCGTCGTAAACTCCATCGTTGTTCGTATCCCGCAGTCTGCGAATTGCATTGCCATCGCCCACCAGCAACCGGCCCTCCCCATCGAACGTGATGTCGTAGCTGCCACCCGTGAGTTCCGAACTCGCGGCGCGGTAGACGTGGAATCCTGCGGGCAATTCAAACCGATCATCGAGCAAAACCGGGCCGGCGGCCGGCCCATCCGCCGCCCGAGAACTCAACAGACCCGCGGCAGCCAGTGCCCATGCGAAGCGATGCATTGATGGACAGAACATGCTCCCGATCCTCAGAAAAAGTCGAAGCCTAGTCAAAGGGGATAATCTATTCGACCCTCAGCCGGTAGAAGTACTGGGGCGCGTTTGTGGCCGAATTGTCCAGGAAAACGGCTGCCGGCGGTGTCGAAAGGAGGTGTTCCGCAATGGGAATCCAACCGGCGTTTACCTCGGTTGACCGCAGGAGTGTATAGAGTCTATTCGGCACGGATCCCCACGTGATCCGAACTCCTCCCACGTCGTTCGCCGGTGCCGGTGCCTCCATCCGCAGATACGAATCGGGATTGCGTGGGTCGGTTCCAGCGCGGTATTCGGCAAGGTTACTGACGCCGTCGCCGTCCGTGTCTACCGGCGCGTCGTTGGGACTCGAAGGATCGAGGTGATTGTCCCGCTCCCATTGATCCGGAATTCCATCGCCATCGCCGTCCAAAAAGAGACTCGCTACAAAACTATTACCCGCATCGCGCCGTTGGTCTGCACGTTGTGGTTGATCAACGACACGACTAAGTCCGCCCCGCCGACGCTCACAAACTGCGTGTTGTTCCCTTCGTCGAACTCGGTGATCGCATCAGACGAGTCAGCGACCGCGTAGAGGACATGATTCGTCCCGGGCTCCGGCACAACCCAGATCGAGCTGACAACGTTCGTCGACGCACCTTCCGACCAACCTGTGACCGTGATCCCAAATCCGCGGATAAAGGAGAGGAGAACCGCGGATGAACACGGATTGACGCGGATAGAAAGCAGGGCTAACGACCTGTCCCTTTATCTGCCGAAGTAGCAAGGGATTTGCACTGGGGCTGCGGAGCTTAGGTGCGTCCCAATCGAATCTTGGACACCGTTCCCTGGGCTTAGTGACCGAACCGGCCGACCGCCCACTCTCGGAAGACTCCCTGCGCCTGTGCCCCATTCCCCGGATACCCGGCATGCTGCACCATCCAAACGATCACAAGGCCCTTGTCAGGCAGGATTTCCATCTTGGTCGCCTGCGCCCCCCCGTGGCCGAACCAGTCAGTGCCAAGCGCCATCCCCAGCCCGTAATTGTCCTTCACCGATGCCGGCGTCTGCCGCCGGGTGAGTTCCCGGAAGGCGGCAGCGCTCAAATACCGACGGCCGTCAAGCTCCCCGCCGTTGAGCAGCATCCGGCAGAAGCGCGCCGTGTCTTGGGCGCTCGAGAACAGGCCGCCGCCGGGAATGGGATGGCGGCCGGACCGGTCTGAGAGCGGATGGGTGAGCTGGGTGAGCTGGAATTCCTCAAGGTTTGTCTTGGTGGTATCCGGCCGGGAGGACCTGGGCAGCCGCCGCAGCTGGCTTTCATCGGGCCAGAACGTCGTGTCCTTCATCCCCAGCGGGTCGAACAGCCGTCGTTGCATGAACTCCTCGTACTTCATTCCGGTCACCACCTCCATGACCCGTCCTGCCGTGTTGATGCCGGCCGTCGAGTATTGATAACGGGTGCCCGGCTCGCTTTGCAGCGGGCTCGTCGCGTAGATCCGGACGAGGGTGCCCAGGGGAACTCCGTCGTAGGTCGGTCCCTCCACCACGGAATGGAAGGGCAATCCGCTCATGTGGTTCAGTGTCTCGCGGATCGTGATCGGGTGAATCGGCTTCCGGAGCAGGGCTTGGTCGTTGTCCTTCTCCGCGATCACCATCTGGCCCCGAAACTCGGGCAGGTATTTCTCCACCGGATCATCCAGGGAAATCTTACCTTCATCGACCAGCATCATCACCGCCACCGCGGTCATCGGCTTCGTCTGCGAGGCAATCCAGAAAACGTTGTCGGGTTGCATCCATTTCCCGGACGATCGGTCCGCGAACCCGACCGTCTCCACCGACAACACCCGGTCACGGTCCGCGACCAAGGTCACCGCGCCGGCGAGCTCGTGCCGGTCGATGAACGGCTGGAGCAGGGGGGCGACCGTGTCGGGCCCGGCACCGAAGGTGGGCGCGAGCCTGACGATCAGACTGAAGATCAGGCAAAGGCGGAAGGCGGATTTCATGGGACAACGTTGGGAATGAGACTTGGATGCGAGGATCTTTGGACGGGGAATCTTGAGGCCATGTTGCCCCAAACCCATCCCGGCTTCAAACGGAATCGATGTTCCTTGGATTCGTCGATTTGTTCGGGCGCCCTGGCAGCCTGTCGGACCGTACGGTCAAAATACTCATGCGGCATCTATCTAGAATAATTCAGCATTGAGTGGGAAGATGAGCCAGACGAGCGCTCCCACTAACACAGTCGTTGAATCCGTACTGCTGGATCAACGCCAGCACCTGCGCGCGCTTGTCCGCAGGAGTGCGATCGGTCCGTCGCAGAAACATGTGCGCCTCGTGCTCAAACGCGCGATTCTTGACCGCGAACGCGGGCAAATCGGCAATGCAATCCGATGGGATCCGAATGACTCCATCCTGGTTGGCGTGAATCACATCACCCGGGTGAATGGTGACACCGCCGATGTCCACCGGCCGGCGGGTCGCACGAAAACGCAACGCCCCATGATGCACGGCGCGTCCCCGACAGTAGGCGGCAAAGGGCGTGGTGATGAGTCCTGGCACGTCGCGCACCCGACTATCGCTGACGAGGCCGACACAGCCTACGGAATAAAGGGTCTTCGCCATACCATCGCCAATCATGCATTCGTGCTCCGGGCGTGAACCCACCGCCTTTACGACCCACACGATGGGCAGCGAACACTGGTGCATGGCCTCCAGTTGCTCCCAATAGAGATCCGTGTCACCCGCACCGCCCGGCGTGCTGCTATCAACCTCGGCCGTGAAAGCGATCCCCACGGTGGGCCCCAGCGGGGGTGTCACGGACTGGATATCGCCACTCAGGTAATACTCCTCCGGCGGAGTCGAACTGATATAGCCAATGGTATTGGCCAGCAGCGGCGTATCGAACTCACGGAGTTCATGGAGAAGGCCGGCGGTGATCATGATTCAGAGAGGAGGTAATCCAGGGGAGGCCGTGGGGAAAAAGGCGACCGTCGGGTCAGGGAACGAGTTGATCGAGAATATCCGCGACCCGGATTTGGCGCCCCCCCTGTTCGCGACTGCGGATACCCGCGATGAGAACGGCCATAAGTTCGACGGTTTCTTCAAAAGGGAGCGGTCGAACCCCCGTGTGCAGCAGATCGATGAAGGCAACGAGTTGAGATCGGAAGGCATTGTAGGTGTCGCTGAGCTTTAGGGCGAGATCGCCTTTCGTGCCGTAGAGATGCACGGCACCAAAGCTGCCAACGGCATCGTGCAACGCCCCGATCGTGAGGCGGACGCCGCTGCGATGGGTGATGTGCATGACATCGCCTCCGGCATCACTGTGCGCCTGCACACCGATGAAACCGGGGCCGAGCAGTGGTTCCACCGCCTCCAACGCGTGAATGCCGTAGCGCTCCCATGTCTTGCAGGTGAAGCTGGTGATCCAGCGCAAATCCCCCAGATGCGCCCGCTGCTCGGCGTTCAACCGCATTTCGGGGGCATACCGCATGCCGCTCGTGGAGAGCAGGATCCGACCCTCGTGATGCCAGCGAACAAACTGGTGGAGATCCGCGATATTCGTGGCCAGTGGCTTATCAATAAACAGGGGCAAATGCGCCGCAATGAAAGGCCGCGCCCGACGAACGTGATCCTCCCCATCATCCGTGGCGATCACGACGGCATCCACTTGACCAATGACATCCTCGGGCGCGCCAACAATATTCGAGATCAGGCTCGCGGCGGCGACTTTCGGCGCATCGCTTGGATCATCCGTCCAGATGTGGGTGACGCGGGCTCCGGGAATGCGCACCGATTCGAGCGGCTGTTTTCCCATATAGGCGGTAATGCCTGGATAAGGCCCCTTTGCCATCTCAATGGGGTTGTAGCCATTCACGATGCCGCTCCAGGAGTAAGGATGGCCGTTGCCCGCGATCATGCCCAGCATGGCCAGGCGAATTTCTTTGGGTGCTGTATTCATTGGACGGTGATGAGATGACCCGTCTCGGCGGACCGCAGTGCGGCTTGATTAAACTTCAGCGTTTGCACGGCCTCTTCAAAGGTGCAAAGGGGCGTGAGATTTCCTTCCACGCCATCGAGAAAGGCATTCGCCTGAGCGATGAACAGGTCATCCCGCTCCCGCGGTGGCGTTTGCCGCCAGGTCCAATCCTTGTCCCCGTGCCGCAGAGCACCCCATCGTTGCTGATGAACCTCTATTTTCACGCTGCCCGTGTCACCGTGGATGAGCAACGTGGTTTCATTGGGCGCCTGAAACTGATTCATCGAATAGCTCACCAACACTGAACCATGGCGTGCGGTGACATTCGCGGTATCTTCAACGGTCACCCCTTCCAGGGCCTGGTGTGCAACATCGCAGAAGACTCGCGTGCAGGGGCCGATGATCCACTCCGTTGCATTCACCGTGTGCGTAAGCGCATCCTGAATGGCACCACCACCCAACTCGTGCCGCGCGTAATAGATATCGCGATAGGCGGGCCGGAACGTCGGAAAATGCTGACCTGAAACACAGCTGAC
>CAMDJH010000096.1 GCA_945900455.1 Akkermansia muciniphila | reverse complement strand
CGCGCCCTTGCATTCTGCTCGGCAGCACCATTGGCCGCGGAGCGTTTCAGAAATCGAAATCAGAGTCCCGGGAAAAATGAAGAATTCTTCCGTTCAACAATCGCTGACTCGAAAACCACCGTTTCCGTGAGATGCACCCGCTTCTGGTCGCACTCTCCTGCGGCATGAACCGCGGTGACTCCGAATCAGCGCTCCAGCCAGCCGACGGATGCCGGCTCTTCCTCTGGGTTCAGCCGAACCATGTCTGGATCCATCGAACGCTGGACGCGGCGTAGATCCAACAGGCGAAGCCCAATGCTTCCCAACGGATTCTGCATGACCTCTTCGAATGTGGAGCCCAAGACCTGAGCCAAAATGGGGAAGTGGTGGTGGAGGCGTTCGCGAAAAACCCCGTTCGGCATTGCCGGACGGGGTGGTGTTGGGTTTGGTTCAGTTTATAAGACCAAGCTCGCGCATAGATTGATGGCGGCTACGGCCTACGATGATGTGGTCGTTGATGACAATTCTGATGATTTGGCTAGCTCGCACCAATTCACGAGTCGCCTGAATGTCTGCTGTGGAAGGACTTACGTCATCCGACGGGTGATTGTGCATACAAATCACGCATGCCGCACGGGCCAAAATTGCGGTGCGGAAGACTTCTCTTGGGTGCACAAGCACGGCATCGAGCAGTCCAAGCGTGACGACATGATGACCAAGGATGCGAAGTCGCGTGTTGAGCAGCAAGACCACGAAGCACTCCTGGTCGGGCCGATAGTCGGCTGCCGTTTCAATATGGTGCCGCCAATAATCCACGGCGCGCTTTGGTGTGTCGCACACCGTCTGGCGGTCGCCCACTGGGCAGTCTCGCAAGGCGACGATCTTGAATTCTTGCGGCGACTTGAATCGACGCCTTCGTCGGCGAATTTTTGCATCGAACAATTCGAGCTGTTCCATTTGTTTACTCCTTGCCGTCTGGCAGTTTGCGCAGGTCGCATAGGGTATGGTTACTCCTCGCCGGATGCGTGGACGGCACTTGGTTTTCCGGCGGTGAGATGGCTGCGAAGGCAGCGGGGAATGAAAACCTCCCCCGGGGAGGGGCGAGGTGGCGGAGGATCAGTAGTCCTCGGGCATGAGCAGAGTTGTGGATGCGCGATCTGCCTCGGTGATGATCCAGAACTTGGTTCCGTTCGCATCGTGATACGCCGACAGCAGACGAGTTCCGTGAATCAACGCTTGTTCGTTCGCATCCCGGTCTTCGGAGTCCAATTCGCCCCAGTCACCGGAAAGATGCCGCCGCAATGCCGACGTGATGTCGTCCTGGGCAATTTGCGAGAGTACGTTCGGTGTCGCCACCAAGTTCCGGCCCGGAGCAACCGCGGGGATAAAGGGACAGGTCATTAGGGCGGCTCAAGTTATTCTTTCGCTCGCCCAAAGTTCCTTGCCGCCGAGAAGATCCTCCGGCATCTGAACCTTTGGTGCGGGCCTGCAAAATTTGCTCCAGCCCGTCCGCCCCCGTCGACCGGTCAATCGGAGCCGGAGCCCCAATTCCTAATCGACTCCGACCCAATGCCTGATTACGAGAACGTGATAACCGACTAACTGGGTTTGCTGCGCCTGGAACCGGGTTCTCGCGTCCGAAAACGGCCTCAAGACCTCTCAAATCCTCCGATTTCGCCTCCGTTGTCCCCGAATGCCCCACTCGACGGGCTTGCCCCCCCCTCCGAAAGCACATTGACAGGCCAATTCAGTGCGCGGACCGTGCCCCAGAAGTCCATTTTGCCAAAAAACCAAATCTCCCTAGCCGCGGAGCGTCAAGCAAATGCTTCCAAATAACTCTAGACCCCATTGGCTTTTCGGTATTTGCATCAAGGGCTGCCGCTGTTCGGTACCGAGCCAGCCGCCGTATCGACCGCATGACAAAATAACCAAGCCGCCGGAGCCCGGTCGTGACATGACCATGGTTTTACCCCCGTGCCGGATGCGGGTTTGAGGTTGTCAGAACCGGGGAACAGGACACACTCGTCCGCATGTCCTCCGGCGTCCCCCGCCCGATGGTCCACCTGCTCCTCGCAGGCCTCGCCGTCGCGCTGATCTCCCCTCCCGCCCCCGCCGTGGACTGGCCGATGTGGGGCCGTGACGGCACCCGGAATGCCGTCAGCCCCGAGCGCAATCCACCGCTTCACTGGCGCATCGTTCCGCCGGGCCAACCCGGCCAATCGCCCACGGGTTCGAACCTGAAATGGGCCGCGCCACTCGGCAGCGTGAGTTTCGCCACTCCGGTCATCGCGCAGGGATTGGTCTGGATCGGAACGAACAATGAATACCCTCATGACCCGGACGCCCCCGGCGACGCCGGTGTGTTGCTTTGCCTGCGGGAGGCGGACGGGCGGTTCCTCTGGCAGGACGTGACCCGCCACCGCGAAGGCCTCCTCTTCGACGGCCAGCGGGCCGGCATCAAGTGCTCCCCGGTCATCGCCGGTGACCAACTCTGGTACGTGACTTCCGCCCAGGAAATCGTCTGCCTCGACATCGGTCCGCTCATCCGGGGCACCGGGTTTCCGCGGCGAACCTGGAGACTCGACATGCTCACCCAGCTCGAGATCCATCCGCATGAAACGCCGATGGGCTGGGGCGGGACCGCCTCGGTCGGACAACCCTACCGGAACCTCATCTACGCGATCACCGGCAACGGCGTGGACCACACGCATGTCCACATTCCGGCCCCGCGCGCGCCCAGTTTGGTGTGCCTGAACAAGGACACCGGCGCGCGGGTCTGGGAAGACGCCTCACCGGGCACGAACATCTTTCACACCCAATGGTCGAGCCCGCTGGTGTTCGAACTCGATGGCAGGGGACGTGTGGTCGCCGGCCTCGGGGACGGCATCCTCCGCGCCTTCGACGCGGAAACCGGCCGTATCCTCTGGAGTTTCGACTGCAATCCACCGGCGTATCGGACACGCGACGGGCGCCCCATCCGCTACCCGTCCGCCGACGGGCCCGGCGAATTCTTCGCCACCCCGGTGCTGCACGAGGACCGGATCTTCATCGCGACCGGGCAGGACCCGGAGCATGGCGAAGGCGCCAGAAACCTCGCGTGCGTCGACGCGCGGACCGGCCAGGCCGTCTGGCAGAATCAGGTCATCCACCGGTCCATCGGCAACGTCTGCATCATGGGGGGATCCGTTTACGCCGCCGATTCCTCGGGATTCGTGCACTGTTTCGTGGAGAGAACCGGCGCCCTGCTCTGGCGACATGATACGGAGGCTTCGATCTGGGGAAGTCCGCTCGTCGTCGATGACCACTTGTACGTGGTCAACACCGACGGCGACTGTCACCTCTACCACCTGCCAGAACTGCTCGGCCTCAACCGCGAACTCGGCACGCCGTTGACCCTCGGAAAGGCGGATCTCCTCGTACTCCCGGACGGATCGACACGCAGCCTCCCGGGGGAGCGAATGAATCGCCTGCGACGCAAGATTCCGCTCAACGAATTCATGGGCTCCTCCCCGGTCTATGCCAACGGGGTGCTCTATCTCAACACGACCGGGCACCTCCTCGCCATCTCGTCTAATGCGCCCGCGCCCCCCGCGCCCCCCGCCACCACCGCGGCGAACACGGCGCCTGATACCTATTACGTCCCCACCCCCATGGATGTCGTCCGCCGCATGCTCGAACTCGCGCGTGTCACCGAGTCGGATGTCGTCTACGACCTGGGCAGCGGCGACGCCCGATTCCTGCTCGTCGCTGCCGAAGAGTTCCATGGCCGCGCCGTGGGTCTCGAGCTGGATGCCCGATTGGTCGCAGCTTCCCGTGAAAACGTTCGGCGACGCGGTCTCGAGCAGCGGATCACCATTGATGAGAAGAATTTCTTCGCCGCCGATCTCGGGCCCGCCACCGTCGTGACCCTCTTCCTCCCGCCCTCGGTGCTCCAGCGCCTCCTCCCGAAGCTGCGCGCCTTGAAGCCCGGAACCCGCGTCGTATCCCACGAGTTTCTCCTGCCCGGGATTCCACCGGACCAAAGCCTCACGCAGGCATCCGACGAGGACAAGCGCCCCCACACCATCCATCTCTGGACCTTGCCCTTCAAGGAGACCGCCCCCAAGTGAGCGACGTTGAAGGGGTCTGTTCTCGCTTTCGCCAGGTTGGGCCGCACGCTGACATCGGTGGGGGCAACGGCACCCTTCAACCCGGGGGAGGGCGCTTGCGGCCCGTTCTCCTCAGGTTCCCCATGGCCCGCACGCCATTGATAGGAGTTCAGATAAAGGGACAGATAAAGGGACAGGTAATTGATCAATCTGAGAGGACGAACCGCAGATGAACTCGGACGGACGCGGATTAAATGAAGCCGGTGCCTTTGACCTTCGGATTGAGCGCCTGGACGCGCTGCCCAAGTGACTGGAATCAGCGTCTATCTGGGTTCATCCGCGGTTCCATGAACCTGGGAGCGCCGCCATCCCTGCCGGCGAGTGTTGGTCCCCTCTGCAGGCTCGCCGGCAGGATGCCAGCGCTCCCAGGGAGCGAGATCACGCGCGGATCAGTTCCGGAACCCGATCGGCATGGGTCACACTCGAGTCGGTCAGCGTTTCTCCCCGCCCGTGATGGGAAAAAGTCAAACGGTCGTGATCGAGGCCAAGTTGGTTCAGGAGAGTCGCGTGCAAATCGCGCACACTCACTCGCTTTTCAACGGCCCGATATCCGACTTCATCCGTCGAACCGTGAACATGTCCGGCCCGGAACCCCCCGCCGGCGATCAATGTCGTGAAGGCGTTCCGGTTATGGTCACGGCCCAGACCGTTTTGCGAAACCGGCAGCCTCCCAAACTCGCCGGACCATATCACGATGGTCTCCTCCAACAATCCTCGGGCTTTCAGATCCTGGATCAACGCGGCGCTCGGTTGATCGCAGGCGGCACAGATTCTTTCCAGCTCGGTCTTGACGTTGGAATGCGAGTCCCAGGGCTGGAATTGCGGTTTGACGGGTGGAAACACTTGCACGAAGCGAACTCCGGATTCCACCAGGCGACGCGCCATCAAACAACGGAGCCCGTAGCCCGCAGTGACGGGGTTATCCAGGCCATAGATTTTACGGGTGGCCGCTGATTCACGCTTCAAATCGAGCGAAATAAAGGGACAGGTCATTAGTTAAATAACGCTTGCCGCTGCTCGGCCATTCTGGTTGGGTCTTGGAATGCGACAGGCTCGAATGAAGGTACCGGATAGCCATCCGGTCGGTTACTACCACTGCATCTCAAGAATTGTGGATCGCCAATTCTTGTTCGGGGACCTGGAACGCGAACAGTTCGTCCAGTTCATGCGCGAGTATGAAGCGTTCTGCGGCGTGCGTATCCTCACCTACTGCATCCTGTCCAATCACTTCCACATTCTGGTAGAAGTGCCCAAACGTCCTGAAGTGCTGCCGTCACCGGATGAATTGGTGAAAATGCTTGGCCGATTGTCGGGGAATGTGAGCGTCGGGACGGTGGTTCAACGGATCGAAATGTTCCAAAAGGCAAAGGCTCACCAGGAGTTGGAGGAGTACTTGGAAAGCTTCTGGGCGCGGATGTGGGATGTCAGCGCGTTCATGAAGCTGCTGAAACAACGCTATACCCAGTGGTATAACTCACTGAAAGGTCGCAAGGGAACACTGTGGGAGGAGCGTTTCAAGAGTGTCTTGGTAGACGGGTGCGGGGAAGCGCTGGCAACGATGGCGGCATATATTGATTTGAATCCGGTGCGCGCCGGGATAGTGGAAGATCCGGGGGATTATCGGTGGTGCGGGTATGCGGAGGCGTCGGTTGGCAGGCGCCGGGCGATGGAAGGCTTGAGAATAGTAGTTGCAGCGATGGAACGCGTGCACCCGGAGGCGGGGCACGGTGCGAAGCACCGGCCCGCGGAGGCAGTGATGTCAAAGTACCGGCTGTTTGTGTATGGAGAAGGAGAAGAGCGGGATGGGTACACGGCAGAGGGAGTGCCCTTGAGGAGAGGCTTTGATCGGGAAGCCGTCCTAAAGATGGTGTCGGAGAAGGGGCGAGTGGGGTTGGAGGATTTCCTGCGGCTTCGAGTGCGGTATTTTGCGGACGGAGCGATCCTGGGGACTCGGGGATTTGTGGATTCGATCTTCGCAGGTGCCCGGGAGAGATTTGGGGCGACGCGAAAAGATGGGGCGCGGCGGGTGCGGGGACTGAACGGGGAACTTTATGTGCTGCGGGATTTGAAGACGGCAGTTTTCAGATAACATGAAGAGGGGCGGGTGATGCGGTACGGAATTATTGATAGAAGTTCAGGAGGCAGGCTGTAATGGGTCGATTGACCATTGAATCAGGGGGGAATTATTGACAAGCCCCTACAGAAAGCAGCGAGGAAGCCCCGCCTCGGCTAAGGCCGCCCGGTTTCCTTCGTTCGCATCATCTATAGCAATCAGCTTCTGACAACATCCCGGTAACGGAGCGGAAAATGATCTCTATAAAATCGAGAAAATCAGAAAAACATTCTTGACCACTTACATAGCAGGAGTTCGCTTTGTGACGCTCCGCGATTAATTCCGTGACCCATAGCGCAGCCACCGGTGGTGGCCCCGGTGGCGGCGGCAACATGGGCGGCCCTGCATTGGCTGAAGTGAACCCCGATCGTGGCAACCGGGGAATCACGGTCACGCTCATGATGACGCTGGGCGGAATGGCTCCGCCGACCGATGTCAATCCGCGCTCAGCGACCCTGGGGATCACCTCTGGCACCCATCTCACCCGAAACGGTGCGACCGTAACAGCGTTGTTTGCGATCCCCGCGGACGCTGCCCCGGGTGCGGTGACTGTGAGCGTCGTCTTTCCTGGGCCCCCGGGCATGGGCGACGTGACCTTCTCGCTCGTGAACGGGTTCACAATCCTCTGAAGAAGGAGATTGGCTCAAGATCGACGGCCAGGCGAGCTCTCGTGGCGTTCCTCAAGGCGGTCACGGATCTGTGCCTTTTTGAGCTGGTCCCGTCGGCGGGAATTCTCCAAGTTTAGTCATGATTTCCCGTCGTGATTTTGTCAAGCGAGCGTCCACTCTCGCGGGGGCTGCATTGGCTACGGATGGGCTACAACAGGTGTTTGGCGCCGAGCCGCGGCCACTGCGAGTTGCCGCCATCGTGACCGAATACCGTCCGTGGTCCCATGCCGATGTCCTGGTCGGAAAGTTTATCCAGGGATTGAAATTGGATATAACTCCTCATTGGTCATCGATTCCTCTCCGCGCCCTGTATGTGGATCAGTTTCCTGAGACGGACATGAGCCGTTCTCTTTCTCGTCAGTATGGATTTCCAATCGTGAGCTCGATCGAAGAAGCGATCCTGGATGAGCGGGGGCAACTGGCGGTGGATGGCGTCGTGCTCGTCGGCGAGCACGGAAAGTATCCAGAGAATGAGCGAGGTCAGCAATTGTACCCGCGGCGCCGCTTTTTCGAGGAGACCCTGAAGGCATTTCAAAAGGCGGGACGCGTTGTCCCAGTCTTCAACGACAAACATTTAGCGGCACGCTGGGAGGACGGGAAGTGGATGTATGAACAGGCGCGAGCGATGAAGATTCCGTTCATGGCCGGCTCGTCGCTTCCCCTCGCCTGGCGGAAGCCCTGGCTTGAAATCCCCATCGACACACCCCTGGAGGCGGCGTTGTCCGTGGGGCACGGCGGTTTGGAAGCCTACGGTTTTCATGCGCTCGAGACGTTGCAGTGCATGATCGAACGCCGGCGTGGCGGAGAAGCGGGCGTGGTTGCCGTACAATGTCTTGAGAATGATGCCGTGTGGGATGCGATGCGTTCGGGGCGGTTTTCCCGCGAATTGTTAGCCTCCGCTCTGAGTCGGCACGATCCTCCGATTGCGGGTGACTTTGAGCAACGCTGCCCCAAGCCCGCCGCCTTTTTTATCGAATACGCGGATGGTTTTAGAGCGACCTGTCTCATGTTGAATGGCTTGGTGCGCCAATTTCTATTCGCCGCCCGCTTGCGTGACGACACGTCGCCGGTCTCGACGCAATTCTGGCTGCAAGAGCCGACCTTTGGACACTTTGATTATCTCGCCAACGCCATTATGACGATGGTGCGAACCGGCGTGGCACCGTACCCGGTAGAACGTACGGTACTAACGACTGGAATCCTTTCGACGGCGATGGACTCGCGGTTCGAGGGGCATCGGCGGATCGAAACGCCGGACCTCCGAATCGCCTACCGCCCGACGGACCACAATCTCGGAGCGGGACGACATCCCGAGGCAACCAATGCGCGTCATGAAGGATGGGTCGAATTGTTCAACGGCAAGAATCTCGACGGCTGGCGCGAAAACAGGTTCGCTCACGAGCCGAGGTGGGCCGTGACGGACGGTGTACTGAGTGCACGCGGCGGACAGGGTTACCTCGCGACACTCGAAGAATTCGATAACTTCGAACTCTTCGCCGAAGTTCGCATCTTCGACACCGCGGGCGGGCGCGGCAACAGTGGTATATACATCCGCTGTCAGCCGCACGTTGATCGAAAGCAGGAATTTCCTCCGGGCTATGAAGTTCAGTGTGATCACAACGACGGACGAAACTATTCCGGCAGCATTTACAATCTCGGCGTTCCGGGTGCCAGCGCCCCGAAACCTCGTGCCCATGACAGCGAGTGGTTCACTCTCCGAATCCTGGCCCGCGACGGGCATCTGCAAAGCTGGGTGAACGGCGAGCCGGCGGCGGATTGCCGCGATCCGCAGAATCGCTATACGAGGGGATACATCCTCCTGCAGCAACACCATCGCACGGGAGTTGTCGAATTTCGCCAGGTTCGGATTCGGCGGTTAACCTAGCGGGACACCGGGTTGAGGCGTTTCCACTCCAACCCCGGGCGATCCACGCGAAATTGGACGAGCCGCTTCTCCTTGGCCTCGGTTACGTAGGCCGTCCGCCCATCCTTGCCTCCAAAGCAGATGTTGGTCGGGTTCGGGCCCAACACGTCAATTTCCTGCAGTATGTCTCCCTTCGGCGAAAGTTTCACCACGGTGCCCTTGCCGTGTCGGGAAATGTAAAGATTCCCATCCACATCACAGCGCATGCCGTCGAAGCCATAATCGCCGAACTTTTTCAGCAACCGCTTGTTTTTCAGCGAACCATCCGCGGAAATCTCAAATGTCCACACGTTTCGCTGCACACTCTCGTTCACGTAAAGCGTCCGGCCGTCCGGACTGACCTCAACACCATTGGATGTGCCCATGTCAGACGCCTCGCGATGGGCCTTCCCGTCACGCGTGATGCGCCAAAGCTGGCCGGTGCCGTTCTTCCAGTTTGGATCACTGGCATAGAGCGTGCCGTCGGACGCGATCGCGAGATCGTTCGGCTGGTTCATGGTGTCGTTATGGGCGAGGACCGTGACCGCCCGCGTCGCCATGTCCACGCGGAGCACGTTGTGTCCCGTATAATCAGCGACAAACATGGTGCCGGATCGATCAAAGCGAATGCCGTTGCCCGCGCTTTTCTCTGGCAGTTCCACAAACAACTCCGCCCGCCCGTCGGGCGTGACCCGCGCGATGTTTCGCGCATGGCGAAAGCTGACGCAGTAGATATTCCCATCGCGGTCGCAAGCGGGACCTTCGATCCCATCGGTGAACTCACCCTGAGTGAGGGGGGTCGCCACAAACAACTTCTCCACGGCGGCAAGGCGAGGCGCAATCACAACGGTGACCGCAAGCGCCAGGATGATTTGGAACGGTTGCACTGGGGGTTTCATGAGTTTATTGAATGGGATCGTTCGTTCTTTCGGAGGTCGACAAATTGGCTCAGCGCACGGATTCCCGCCACTAATCGCGCCAGAAGAGGGATTCCCTCGGCGGTGTGTAGCGGACGGCCATCTCCGGCGTTTCAACCGATTGCCCGCGATGGAACGATTCCACGCCCGCCAGGGTCATTCCGGACGTAAGCAGCGTTCGCTCCACCGGATAAGGAGCTCGATTCTCGACGATCATCCGTTCGATATGATGGATTAGTGGATTGAAGAAGTCCGCAGTGGTCGAGCCATGAGTCGGCATGGGCAAATACATCTGGCAGGAAATTATCTCGCCCGACCGGCTGTTCAAACCGGCGTAATTAAAATCGTGGATCCCGAGCATAAAAAGCGTGGTGCGAAAACCATCCCGATGATCAATGAAGTAAGCCCAGCCTTCCGGGAAGGTGCGCCGCGCCCAATCAAACGTCACGGCGTCCGTCGGAAAACCGTCCTTGACCGGCAGATTGTGGCTGCGGGTCAACGCGGCGACGAGAAGCCGGCGGGTACTCTCGCGCTCAGCGGCGTGTTCCCACATCTTCGCCCCGCGCAACGCCAGCACGCGCCGGATGCCCACTTCACCGCCTCTTCGCCGCTCGGACATGCATTGGGCGGTTTCGATGCCGTGAATATCGTAGCTATCCATGCCGCCGTAGCCCGCGCAGACGCTTTCAGACAGGGGCGTTCCATACGGCATATCGATGGAGGGGAGTCGGCATGTCACCGGTAGCGAGGAGCCCGCCAGGAACGGAAACTGAAGCCGCTTGGAATCCGCAACCATCTCGACGCATTCGCGCCAGTCGGTGGAGAGATGCTTGTCGTTGAAAACCGGCACACTGCGCCCGCTCGATTCGAAAACCTTCACCACTTCCTTGAAGAACTTGTAGCGCGGGTAAAGTGTCTGTCCCTTTTCATTCCGCGGATACGTGCCGTGCTCGCCGATAATGACCACGCCGTCCACCGCCAACTTCGAGGTGCCGAGGGTGAGAGCTTCGGCGATGGTCGGGTAAATCGGCACGCCGTGACGCTTGGCGGTGCCGCGGGCCAGATCGCCCTCCGGAAATTGATCGATGTAAAGGGACACCAAATCCACGTCGGGCCGCCGCCAGCCACCCGCCCAGGAGTAGCCCAGCAGAAACCGATCGATGAAATGCTGCGCATGCGAATGGATTCGCACTTCCGTGCCCAGGAGTGCGATTCGTTTACGACGGCGCTCCGCCGCTTGCACCGGGACCCAAGCCAGGGCGGCGGTCGCCCCAGTCGAGACGAGGAACGAGCGGCGAGATCGGAGGGAGTTCATGGCGACGATGATATTGAATTCCTCCAAAACAGCCAGTGCAGAAAAGAATGGGGTGATGCCAGAACTCGTGAAGATTCTTGTGACTATTTCTTCCAATCCGTTCCAGGCATGATTCGGTGCATGAATTCATCGAACAACGGGACCGTAAAAGCGGTGTCACCATGGTTCGGACTCCAAATCATCCCTTTAGCGATTAACTGGTTTCGAGTCGGTCCTAGGGCCGTTACTTCGCGATTCAATTGTTCAGCAATGTCACCCGAGCGATGCGGGCCGGGGCCCAGTTCGGCCATCGCCCGCAAATAGCGTTTCTCCAATGGGGTCAATCGATCGAATCGCACGCGGAAGAAACTTTCATCGAGTGCCGCAATGGCTGACATCGATGCCACCTCAACATCCTGCAGAGTAATGGGAGACTTCGATGCCGTGTCCCACGCGTGCTTGCCCCATTCCTGCAGGAAATATGGATAGCCGCGCGCTTTCTGGACGATACGTTCCAACGCATCTTCGTTCACCCTGACGCCCTCCGCTTCCGCAGGCTTGGCAATCGCTGTTCGCGCGGCCGGAGGAGGGAGCGGGCCGATCTCGGGAAAATCGAAAAGACGCTCAGCATAGGATTTCGCTCGACCCATCCGCCCCCTCAACTGCGGCAAACCTGCACCGACCAACACCACCGGGAGGCGGCGCTGGGCGGCGCGATGCAATGCCGTGATGAGCGCTGCCAGTTCATCTTCTTCGACGTATTGCAGCTCATCGACAAACATCGCCAGTGCTGTGCCGGCTTTCTGCGCGGCCTCGCCCGAGGCCTCTAGCAGAGCCTGCAGATCGTGCTCCAGATCGCCGTTGTCGGCCAAACCCGGCTCCGGCTCGAAGTCAAAACCCACTTCGATGTCTTCGTACTTCATCTTCAGAGACTTGGCGAAACCCGTCAACCCGCGCAGGGCACGCTGCGCAAGATCCTTCGCCTTTTCATTCCGCGATAATCGTAGCAATGCCTGCCGAAGTTGCGGTGCCAAAATTGCCGGCAATGACCGACTCTCGGGGGCCTCCACCCGCAACGTGTGGATTCCCGCAGCTTCCGAATCTTCTCTCATTCGGTCGAGCAACACCGTCTTGCCTACGCCCCGCAGACCGACCATCAGAATGCTCTTCGTCGGCCGGCCAAGTCGCGTTCGTTCCATCGCGATTCGAACCGTCTCGCGCAGTTCATTGCGACCAGCCAACTCAGGAGGGGGGGTGCCCGCACCCGGCGCAAATGGGTTTCTTACCGGATCCATGGGCGCAATTTATGATATGTTTAGTGATATTACAACAGTTTTATAATTTTAGTAATCTTTATCAAATTGGCGGTATCTCCTCCGCCCAGGACCGACATCTCACACCCGAATCTCGCCCATCCCTCATTCCCAATCCGGCGTGATCTCAAGGGCCTAACCGGAACTGCTCGACGCGCCTGCGGTCCGAGTCGAAAGCAGGGGGAGTGTTCACGGATCGAATGCCGACGAACCAAGCTGATGAATCGTATTATGCACGACCCGCTTGATCGGAGCGCCATCCGCTCCGCGCACGCTGCATTGGATCTCCATGGACCACGTCGGCTGCAGTCCCGGAATCGTTAGAAAAACAGACTTCTTGTCCACAGCGAGTGTCGCCTTGACGACCCGCAGGCTGTGTTCGTCAATGTGCTTTGATCCATAATTCGCGCTCCGGTTCAGCGACCACGCTTTGACCGCATAATTTTTTGGAACCTCCGCCGAGACCGGATCCAGGGCATCGCTAAATCGCACCTCCATCCCCTGCGTGCGAGCCTGCAGACCCACGGGCAGGTAGGACGGGTGCCCGGTGGCGCGCACGCGAAAGAATCCGCCGTCTCCCTGGCGGTTTCCGGCCCACGCATACAGTCCGCACGTATAGAGATGACCATTGCGGGGATGGAAGCGCCCACGCATCGTGCCCGTCGGAAAATCGGGAATCGGCAATTGCACCACTCCCCCCTGGAGCTGGCCGCCGATATTTTCGTGCGGGACGACGAAGATGCGGCCGGTGCCGTAGGAGAGATTGAGCAGTGAACCTTTCAACGGTCCCCAATGATCACTGGTCACCCAGAGCAATTCACCAGGAGAACGATCCATATCGTTGGTAATCCAGACCACCGGCTGTTCCATATCACGGTCCGCACTGCTGGTTCGGTCGTGGTAACCAAACATGTTTCCGTAAAAGCCGCCGGGGTGAATCCAGTTGATCCGGTTCTTGGGTGTCCAATGCCCTTCCTGGTCGGTCACAAAGAAGGTGCCGTCGTCGTTCACACAAACGCCGTTGGCGGCACGAAAACCGTTCGCAAGAATCTCCGTTCGCGCGCCATCTTTGCTGACCTTGAGCAGCGTGCCATGATGCGGCACCAGCGCGGGCAATGCATGACGGGCCGACTTGGCGTAATAGAAATTACCCTCGCGATCGGTCTGCAGGCCCATCGCGAATTCATGGAAATGCTCGGTGACCTGATGGTCGTTATTGAAGTTTTCGATGAAGTCAATTTCATCGTCACCGTCCAAATCCCGCAGTCGCGCAATCTGGTCGCGGCAAGTCACGTAGAGGGTCTCCTCCACGATCTTCAAGCCGAGGGGTTGAAAGAGGCCCGAGGCGATTCGCTTCCAGGTCAATTGCGCCAGATCGCCATCCACACCACTGACAATCCACACGTCCCCGTTCCAAGTGCAAATCGCGGCACGCTGACCGTCCTGGAAAAAATCGAATCCCCCGAAGCGCATCCAGGTGTGCCATGGATTCATGGAATCCGGCGGCGACGTGAGTTGATCGACGGCAAATGGACCTTCCTCCGAACCCCGTTGGCCGCGCGTGGCCAGCGGCGGGTTCCAGCGCGGCGGCCCGCCATGAGTGAAGGGCGTCAGGTCCGCCGCCGGCGCCGATACCAGTGCAAACGCGAACAACGTGCCGGCGTCCACGCCCGGCCCCGGATTCGCAATGAGCACTTTGACCTTCAAGGGAGTCGCCAGGGCTGGAATGCGCAGAACCTGGAAACCATTCGTGCCGATGAGTTCTGCCGCACTCGGTCCGACGAGCGCGACAGAAATGGCCTCCGGGGCGACCCGCATCAACAGGTCGCGCGAGGACTTGCCGATATTAAGTGTGCGCGAGAATGCGATGGCTTCACCGCTGCGCTCGTACCCAGGCAGTTCGAGCACGCGCGCGTCGCCAACCGTGTAGGCGATGACGACTTTGTTGCTGTGATAATAGGTGCCTTGGAAATGGGTCCATTCACGCGGCAGCGGACCGTAGGGTTTGTCGTCGCGTCCGTGAAAGCGCGGGTCGACAAAACTGGTCGTCTGCGGATGCGCCCAACCTGGCCCGACAGGATTAACAAACGCCTTCTGTCCCACGATGCCGGTCGTCGTCCCGTGCGATCCATCGAAGGCGATGCCTCGCCAATCGACGAACTGATCACCGGACCAGGCTGCCGCCACGCGGAGGGTGTCGTGATCGTAGAGCATCCAGGCACGCCCTTTCGAGACACCGCCGGGGCCATCGTCAAGTCGAACAGCGATGCCTTTGTAGGCGATGTTATTTGTCTCGACCTGCAAGGTCCCGAAGAGCGCCGGACCGAAATCCATGTGGAGATACTTCGGGCCTTTCTCGAACTCAATCATCGCAGCAGTCTTCACACCGCGGCCGATGCCTTTGGGCAGAGCGTCGAGGTATTCCGCCGTCACGTTGAAGTACGCGGTGGGGTTGTGGGGCTTTACAAACGTCTCACGAATGTAATGAATGGCATCATAGCGCTGGTCCGGGGTAAGAAATGTCCAGGCGGGCATCTGACCGAGACCCAGAGTGAGGGTTTTGTAGATGCTGAAGGGATCGCTCCCATTTTTAAACGGCTCCTTCCAGAACGGACGCGACGTCGGTAGCGAGCCGGCCTGGGTGAGATTCCCATGACAGGTGATGCAGATGCCGTTGTAGAGTTTCTCCCCGCGCGCATAGGTCTCGGTATTCCAGGAACGGAGAATAATCGCGTGATCAATCGCTTCCACCGGTGCCGGCGTCTCCGCACCTGAAACTTCGCTGCCGCACGTCCAGGCGGCGGCGACCATCGCTAGACTACGGATCGGTCGGCGCCATGATAGGGTGAACATGCTGGTGGCATAGCGTCTTGCGGATTCCAGTGCACGCCTGAAGTGGCGGGCGAAACAGGAAATCATCCCTGGTTTTCCCGGGACCGTTTTACAATGGTGGTCAGAATCGCGATCAGCTGACTCGATTCATCCGTGAGTTCGGCCAACCCCGCTGGCGCGACCACTTCGGCCGCAGCCAGAAGCCGCAGCCAATAATTCGTTTCGCGCGCTTCCTTGCTGGCGACAGACATCCGGGCAATGAAATCCGGCTTATGGTAGCTGCCGTGCGCCTCGTCCACCGTCGCCCCAATGGCCGTTCCGGACCGCAGGAGCTGATTGGCGAGCGAACTCGACACACCGGGCGACTCTTCCAAGTCTCGACAAAGCAATACGATCCGGACCGCGAATTTAAAGGTTCGTTCCTTGATATCTCTGGGCTCGGTCACGTCAGGGGTTCCTTGTTCACTCGTCACGCGTCGATCCCCCGGCCAGCCACCGGACGGCGTTGTCGAGAATCTGCAGGCAAACCTTTTCCTTGAATACCGGATACAGTTCGTGCCCGGGCCGAAAGTAAAACACCTTGCCGTCGCCCAATTTCCAAAGACTGCCACTGCGAAACCATTCACCGGGCTGCCATCGTTCCTCGAAGATCACCCTGTCCGGCGGCGGAACGTGAAAGGGTTCATTATACATTTCCGTCTGCGGAATGGTGAACTCGCTTGGAATACCGCGCGCGATCGGATGGTTCGGGAGGAGCGTGCGCACGTGGCTGGGCATGGCATCCGGTCGGTACCCCGGAAAACAGCAGTTCGGAGTGGCTAAAGTAACGTGAACCATGCCGTCCGGCTGCTTTCGGTACCAGGCGAAGGGAGTCACAAAATCGTCGTATTTTGGTGCGGTGAAGAAATTAGCATACCGGTTTGTTTCGACCAGCACCGCGTGGCGTCGTTCCTCGGCGCTGAGCGGTCGCAATGCATCCTCGCGTGCTCGCTCTTTCATGGCTTCAACGAACGGCGTGGACCAGTGGGCTGAATGAAGAGCGATCAAGGACAACTTGCCCGACTTGATCCGGCGTACGATGGCTTGCCCCGTGGCCGACGTGACTTCCTTCTGGCGTTGGTGTCCCCACCAGATCAGCACATCACACGAATCGAGGATCTCGTCGCCCAACCCCTGCCCGGGATCGTTCAGGCGTTTGGAAGTCACCTGCAAACCCGGCTGTCGGGTGAGATAGGCGGCGATTTCATTGCCCAGAAAGTTCGAGTACGCCAGGCGTTGCTGCGGTTGCTGCTCGTCCCAAACCACGACGCGCACGGGATGAGCGGCGCGGGTTTGATGGGCAAGTGCCAGGATCAAAAAGACAGCCAAAAAAGTCCGTGAGTGAATCATCGTGCCTCAGGATCGCTTTGAATAGAACCGCGTGACAAGGGGATAAATGTGCCCGGGCTGTCCAGGGGTGTAAAACAAGAATCGGATCGATCTCAGTTTGCGCATTGCTCTGAATGCAGATGGGGCGTATCGATGCCTGATTCCTGACGGCTCCTCGGGCGCAGGCATTTTCAAATTTCATTTAACCATAATCACCGACATTGCATGAGAACGAGCGATACAATTATGAACTCCCTCCGCACCGGCGTGGTGGCCTCGGCCCTGGTTGCATCGAGCGCTTCCCCTCCCACCGTGTACGCTGCAAATTTTGGCGAGGACGTCGCCTTTCTCCGCAAGCATACACCACTGCTAATGCTGAGCGATCGTGCAGGCATCGCGAAGGTGGCCGTATCACCCGCGTGGCAGGGACGCGTCATGACCAGTACCGCTCAGGGCGACAACGGCATGAGCTTTGGCTGGATCAATCGCGAACTGATTGCATCGGGACAAATCCAACCGCACATCAACGTCTTCGGCGGCGAGGATCGGTTCTGGCTGGGACCCGAAGGCGGGCAATTCTCCATCTTTTTTGCGAAGGGTGCGCCGTTCGAACTCAAAGACTGGTTTACGCCGGCAGCGATAGACACGATGCCGTACGATGTGGTCAAGCAGTCGACATCTTCCGTGACTTTTCGTGCGGCATTTGCGGTGACGAATTACTCGGGCACGCGTTTCGACGTGGGCGTGAATCGCGAAGTGAAATTACTCACGGCAACGAGCGCTTCGTCAACATTGGGAGTCAAGGCCGCGAAGGATCTCCAGGTCGTCGCCTACGAAACGATCAACAAGATCACCAACGCCGGGAAACAACCCTGGGAGAAAAAGACCGGCCTGCTTTCGGTTTGGATACTCGGGATGTTCAATCCCTCCCCCGCCACGACGATTGTGGTTCCGATCAAGGCAGGATCGGAATCGGAATTGGGTGTGAAGGTAACGTCCGACTATTTCGGAAGCATCCCGGCGGATCGATTGGTGGTGAAAGAGAACGTAATATACTTAAGTGCCGACGGCCATTATCGAAGCAAGATCGGCATCAACCCGCAGCGCAGCAAAGCCGTGCTGGGGAGCTATGACGCCGCGAACAAGGTCTTGACGATTGTCCAGTTCACCCAACCGCAGGGAGTAACCGATTACGTGAATTCGTTGTGGAAGATCCAGGACCATCCGTTTGGTGGCGACGCCGCGAACAGCTACAACGACGGTCCGCCCTCGCCCGGGGCCAAACCGTTGGGGCCCTTCTACGAACTGGAATCCTCCTCCCCGGCGGCGGCGCTTCGACCCGGTCAGAGCTTGACCCACATGCATCGCACGATTCACTGGAGTGGGTCCGAAAAGTCCTTGGATGCCATGGCGCGGGCTGCCCTGGGAGTTTCTTTGGCGGAAATTCAAGCCGCCGTGCCTCGGAAATAGGGGATCGTGAGACTCGCAGGCTGGACACTCGTTGGGCTGCTCGGCAGTGCCCGAGCGTCCGATGCCTCACGATTATCGCTGCTCCGCAATGCACCGGCGGACCGAGTCGATGAGATTCCGGGCGGTGTCATGAAAGAGTGCCTGCCGTTGGGCCGCTGTCAGGCCGAGATGGCGCGCGCCGCGCTTCATGGCTCGCAGTTGCTCATAGCGGATAAACGTCATTCGGTCGTCGCAATGCGCCAGCCCCAAATGATGATTCTCGGGAGACAGATAGGCCCAGGCGCGTCCGAACGTAATATACTTACCCCGCATCGGGCCGATCATGTCGTCGCTGCCATACATGATGCGATCCAACCCGACGCCCGTATAGAGGGCGTCCAGCGCATCCGACTCGCAGACGGTCGAAGTGTCGTACCACACATTCGGCAGGTCGCGCAATTGGGCGGCCGCTTTCTCGATCGCCCAGGCGGAATAACTTCGCGCACAGTGCGCGAGAATCCACTTGGCATTGGGATACTTCCCGCTCAGGCGGACCATCTCGCGAATGTTGTCTGCATCGGCGATGGCGTCCCGTTTGGAAACGTGCATCATGATTATCAGCCCGCGCCGATCGGCCACGGCGATCTGATGTTCCGGCAGAAAGTCCGTAATTGAACTGTCCATCGGCTTGCCCGTTCTTGAATAGAACAAGTAAGGTTTCAGACCGATCAGACGCGTCTGGTCCAGAGTTGCCTCGATCTCCGCTGCCCCCATTCCGGGATGAACCAGCATGAGGCCCGCCGAATCGGGGTCGTTCGCCACTTCACCCGCCAGATACGTATTGGACGCGGCAAAGTCGCAGGGCTGCGGAAATGGGAAGGGAAATGACAGCCGCTGGACGGTGCGGCCGGGAAAGAGCACCGCATCCACCGCATCCGCTGCTTTCCAGGTCACTTCGGGAAAATGCCGACCGATCGAATCGTGGAAGGGCCCGCGTTCTTTTTGCGGATCAAGATTAAACGCCCAGCGGTAGATGTGTGAATGGGCGTCAATCACTCTCGCCGGAACAAAGTCAGCCAATTCCTCGTCCCAAATTCGCCGATCCAAGTCGGTCCGTGTCATTTCACTCATAATTGCAACTCCCGTGGTTCAAGTCCGCCAATCCCGTTTCGCATCACCTACTTGCGAACTAAGGTCGTTTTGTCATCCGGATCCGTGGCGCGTTGATAAACATCCGTCGCGTCGGTCGCCGCCCAATCGGCGCGCAATCGTACATCTTCCCTGCCGCTAAGTCCACCGGGGGCGCTCGGCGGCGTGGAGTCGTCCTGGCTGCGCATCTCCCACCAGCACTGTCCGCAGTGGTTGTGCTCGTGATCGATGACAAAGCCTGCGTCTTTCATCATCGGGCCGATCCAGCCGACGCAGTGGTCGCAGTAGTCGCGATATTGTGCGAGTCCGTTGCGGATGAGGAAGCCCTTCGACGGGCACGCGTGCATGTCGATGCGGATGACATTGTCGGTGTGCGTGATGGCGAAGCCAGCGGCCTCGTGATCGAGCGTGTGCGCCCAGTATGTTTTCATGCCGGCGATGCCACCGCCAACGATCAACTCACGCGCGTGAATCTGTGAATCCCGGTGGATCGCCTCATCCCAATACTCACGCACCAAGGGTTCGCCGCCCTGCTGACGGAACCATTCAAAGGTCCACTCGTAGTGACCGCAGAAGTCATAGCATCCAATCATGCTGCCTCCAGGATGTGCCGGATGTCCTGAGACTCCTCACCGGCCTCGCGTTTGATGAAACGTTGCACGCAAGCGCCATTGCCGCCGCGGACGCGCACCGTCAGGCCCGCCGGCTCGGCGATGGCTTCACTGACGAAGTAGCAGTGTTGGCAGAAGCACGGGACGATCTCGCGATGGTTGTCCCGCAGGTGTTTGATCGCCGGACACGTCCTGACGTCGAGCGTCACAGCATCGGCCGTCTCACGGATCTCCACCTCCGCGCCCGGCTCCGCTGCAAAAAACGCGCGCCAGTAGTTCGCAACACCGGTCATGCCGCCACGTTGCCAGCGCTCCGTCACAGGCCTATAATAGGTCATGCCGATGTCCGCCCAGTAGCGGCGCAAGCCTTTCATGCCAAAGCGCTTCAAAATGAAACGAAACGTCGCATTGGTGGCGAAATAAAAGTCCGCGGCTCCGACGGGCTTGGTATCGGTGTAGGGCAGAGGGTCAACGTCTCGTGTCATCGCGGTCAGTAGGTCTTGCCGGCGGTGGGTGTTGCCGCGGGTGCGCCGGAGACTTCGTTGAGCAGTTGATCAAACTGCGCCGAGCACTCGGAGAGGTGCTTGTGCAATCCCCCAAACTCACTGCCGAACGCAACCAATTGCCCGCCGAGTTCGATGAGGATCCGCGCGTCGTCAATGGTCCCAACAGGGCGACCCCAGGCCTTGCCGTGTTTGCGACAGGCTGTGGCAATTGTCCGCTGCACATCCAGCATGATCGGGTCCGACACGCCGGCAGTGCAACCGAGCCGCAACGACATGTCGCCGGGGCCGAGGAAGAGCACGTCAACGCCCTCGACGGCTGCAATGGCGTCGACGTTGTCGAGGGCTTCCTTCGTCTCGATTTGCACGGTGAGGAAGGTCTCACGGTTCGCCTGCGTGGTGTAGTCCTTCGGAGCGCCGACCCAAAAATTTGCATCGCGTCCGCCCCCGCAAAACCCGCGATCACCCAGCGGTGGAAACTTCATCGCCTGAACCAGTACCCGTGCTTGCTCCGCGGTGGCGACGTGCGGAATCATGAGGCCGGTGGCGCCATCCTCGAGCAGACGGTAGAGCGCATTCTTCTCCTTTGTCGGCGGTCGCCAGAGGCAATCGATGTCCGCCGCATGATGCCGCGCGAGCGCGGCATCGGCTTCGCGCGGGTCCCAAACGCGATGCTCGGCATCGACCCAGATGCCATCGTAATGGAAGTGAGCGGCGAGCGCCGGATACAGGGCGATCGGCGAGCCGGCGGAACACACGCGCGCAACTTTGCCGGCACGAATCTTTGCGAGGATCTTGGATTTTCTCATCGGTGACGTTGTTGGTATATAGCTGGCGGCGGCCACGCCAATCTCATAGCGTTCGAAAGATGGCGGAAAGGAAATAATTAAAAAGTGGCGATTGCTGGGCACATACGGAAGTTGTTGGCAGGGGTTGTCGCGCTGCGACAACCCCGCCCGCGTACAGCGGGCGGACAGGGCCGCAGCGCGGCGTCCGCTACCGTCTCCAACAACTTCGGGATGCACGGGCGATTGCTTTGAGACATCCCTGCCCATGAACCGCCCCCTCTCCCTGCCCTCTCCCCCGCTCCGGGCGGGGGAGAGGGTGGCCGCTGGCCGGGAGAGGAGGTGCTCTTGTTCATGGTCACAATTCATGTCCATTCTTTGGAAAACTTTCCTGCCCATGAACCGACTCCATTTCCCAATTCGAGGACGAAGAACGAGCGCGACGGACGAGGACGATTTGAAGGACCCCATTGCGGCGCTTTCGCCCTCGTCCTCGTCCTTCGTCCTTCGTCCGTCGATGGCGACG
>CAMDJH010000095.1 GCA_945900455.1 Akkermansia muciniphila | reverse complement strand
GAAGAAGGAAGAAGAGATCTGTTGAAATGTTTGAAGAAAATCCATCAAGAAAACTGTGCGGTTTTCAGACCGGTCGTTTTGCACGGTTTAGGTCCCGGCCTCCGCAAGTCGGGCCGATCTGGGAGGGAAACCACGAAGCGTTCTACGATGCACAGCAGACGACCGCCATCCTTGCTGGGGTAAAGTGGAAGGCCAACGCCCTAAGCCACTCCTATGCCAGCGACCGCTTCGGCCAAACCAACGACGCCGGGCGGGTGGCGGGCGAACTCGGCAACAGCGCAGTGGTGGTGCATCGGCACTACCGCGAACCGGTAAAGGTAGCTGATGCCGATCGACGCAGATTTCAGGCCTTTTCTATCCGCGTCTATCCGAGTTCATCCGCGGTTCTTCTTCGCGGCTTCCTTATCCGCGGATTTGGGAGCCCGTACCGCACTTGCATCTCCCTGCGTCTCTGGAGTAGTTTCCGATCGTGGTCTCTGTGGAATTGGCAGCCTTTGCGCGGACACCGTCGGTCGCTACGCGGCGATAGCTACATCACGTCGCTCGTCCCGATCCCCAGACACGTCAGCCCCTGTTTCAACACCTGGGCGGTCAGATCGCAAAGGGTCAACCGAGTATGGCGTTGCGGTTCCTCTGCCTTGAGCACCGGACACGCTTCATAAAATCGCGAGTACCGGCCGGCGAGGTCGGACAAATAATTACAAAGGTAGTTCGGCCGGCACTCCTCACCGGTCGCCTCCAGCGCAATTCCAAAATCCATCAATTGCCGGGCCAAGCTCAGCTCGGCGGGATCGGTCAGATGCAGTGCCGGGAGCGCCCCCGCAGCCGGGAGCGGACCGGCGTCACGGACGACCTTGGAAGCCCGCGTGTACTGGTACTGCACGTAGGGTGCTGTGTTGCCGGTCAACGCCAGCATCTTGTCCCAATTGAACACGTAATCGCTCTGCCGGTTGGGCAGGAGATCCTGGTACTTCACCGATCCGATCGCGACGATCCCCGCGATGATCCGGCGCTCCTCCTCGGGCAACTCCGGTCGCTTTCCCGTCACCACCGCAAAGGCCCGTTCCTCCGCTTCATCCAGCAAATCCGCCAGCTTCACCGTGTCGCCACTTCGCGTCTTGAACGGCTTCCCGTCATCACCGAGGATTTTCCCGAATCCGATGTGACGCAATTGTACTCGGCGGTTCGCCTCCGGCTGCCATCGGGCAAAGGCGAGAAACAGCTTCCTGAAATGGGGAGCCTGACGATCATCCACCACGTACAGCACCTGGTCGGGCGACCAGGTCTTCAGCCGGTAATCAATCGTCGCCAGATCGGTGGTCATGTAGTTGAACCCACCATCGCTCTTCCGAATGAGCGCTGGATCCGCCTGCCATTCGCCATCTTTGTTGACCAGGAAGGGGTCTTCCTTCGGCGGCAAAGAACCATCGCTAAAAATGCCAACCGCCCCTTCCGATTCCCGGGCAATTCCGCGGGTCATCAGGTCCGCAACCGTCGCCGCCAGCCACGGGTTGTAGAAGCTCTCCCCCAGCATGTAATCGAAATGGATGTCCAGTCGTCCGTAGATCGCATCAAATTGGACCTGCGACAGTCGGATCATCTCCTTCCATAACGCGAGGTTTTCTGGGTCCCCACGCTGCAAAAGGACCAGTTCGGCGCGGGCCGCTTCTTGTTGGTTCGGCTGTTCCTTGCACCGTGCGCTGATCAGGCGATACAAACGTTCCAATTCGGCGATCGCATCCTTCTTGAGAGCGGTGGCATCGAGTTCGGTTTTCCATCCCAGCAGGAGCATCCCAAACTGTGTTCCCCAATCGCCGATGTGGTTGTCGGTGATGACCCGGTGGCCGAGTAACCGCAGCGTTCGTGCGATCGCATCGCCAATCCCCGTCGAACGGATATGGCCGACGTGCATGGGCTTGGCAACGTTGGGCGCGCTGAAATCAATGACGATTGTCCGCGGCCGGGCGGTCGTCGTGAAAAACAGATGGCGACCGGCGGCCGCATCGGCGAGGACGTCGGCGATAGCGGCAGGGCGCAGACGAAAATTAAGAAACCCCGGGCCGGCGATTTCGATCGGCTCGCAGAGGTCACTGATTTCCAACGCGGCAACCACCCGGACCGCCAGTTGTCGCGGGTTGGTCTTTGCTGTCTTGCCTATCGCCATGAGGGCATTGCTCTGGTAGTCGCCGAACTGCGGGTCGACGGCCGGACGTACCAGTACCGAGGCAATGTCCGCGTCTGGGCAAACAGATCGGACCGCGAGTTGGAGTCGTTTTTCCAGAATTGCGTGGAGCACAGGGACGGGAGGGTAACGGAGGAACGCGGCGGGAAAAACCAAAGATGAGAGGGACCGAGGTCCGCAGGGGAAGCACCATTCCGGAAGATCGAACGCGGGACCCCACTCCAAAATCGGATCAGCGCACGTTGGCGGAGAATTCGCGAATGATCTGCATCATTGCGACCGCATCGGTCGCCCCAAGGATGGCTTTGTGGAATGCGTCGTTTCGCAATACTTTGGCGATGTGTGCCAGGGTGTGGAGGTGTTTCTGGAACTGGCCCTGAGGCACCAGGAACAGCATCACGAGGTGCACGGGTTGGTTATCGAGGGAATCGAATTGCAGGCCGCGCGCGGAACGGGCGAACGCCCCAGTGACCTCGGGGATCAGATCCGTCGAGGCGTGAGGAATCCCGATTCCGAATCCAATCCCAGTGCTCATCGATGTTTCGCGCTTCTTAACCGCCGCCGTAACGGCTTCACGGTCTTCGGGCTTAACCCGCCCCGCATGCACGAGCTGGCCGATCAGTTCATCGATGGCCTCCCAACGCGTGGAAGCACGAAGCTCGGGAACGAGCTGGCTGGACGAAAGAATGTCACCAAGATTCATATCGGACGCTGAGGGCCACGTGAAGGGCTCGGCCATTTCGCCGGAGCGGAAGACTCCTTTCAAGTCCCGATTTCCCCGGATGCGATTCGTCCGATCTCGGAATTCATCGCTCGAAGCCCTTTCCTTCTATCGAAGATCGGGGTTGAATAGACCCGATGCTTCTTTCTCCCGCCGAGTTCGAGGCGGTGTCGCAGGTGCAACACCGGGATCCACATTCGCTGCTCGGCATGCACCCGCTCGGCGGCCGCCAGGGTCTCGTCGTTCGTGCCCTCGTGCCCGGAGCCACCCGGATTGAGGTCAAGCCCGTACACGATCGATCGAAGCCGACGTTTCCTTTGCACCGACTCGGAGACTCCTGCGTGTTTGAAGGACGCACCGCCGCCGCTCACGAAGTCTACGCCTACGACCTCGTCATCCAAGACGAAGCCGGCCACCGACGGCAAGGTCGCGATCCCTACTCGTTTGGCCCCACCGTTGGGGACGTGGATCTTCACCTGTTCGGCGAAGGAAACCATCGCCGCCTGCACGATTGCCTGGGAGCACACCGCCACGTCATCGATGGCGTCGCCGGGACCCGCTTCGCCGTCTGGGCACCCAATGCGCGGCGCGTATCCGTCGTCGGCACCTGGAACCAATGGGACGGTCGCATTCATTCGATGCGGATGCTGGGATCTTCCGGGGTCTGGGAATTGTTCATTCCCGGAGTCGGTGAAGGGACTCTTTACCAATTCGAAATCGTCGACGCCCAGGGAGTCATCGCCGTGAAGACCGATCCCTTCGCCGGTTTTTTCGAACGAGCCCCCAAACATGCCGCCATTGTCTGGGACAATCGGAAGTTCCAGTGGACGGACGACGCCTGGATGGCCCGGCGACAAAGCGAGAATCTCCTTCGACGGCCGGTCAGTATTTACGAAGTGCACCTGGGGTCCTGGCGGAAAAAATCGGCATCGGAATCCCTCAGTTATTCTGAAGTTGCCGGCCCGCTGATCCAGCATGTGACTCAACTCGGCTTTACTCATGTGGAATTTTTGCCGCCGGCGGAGCATGCCTACTATCCGAGTTGGGGCTATCAGGTTACGGGCTTTTTTGCACCCACCAGCCGTTTTGGGACTCCGGATGATTTTCAATTTCTCATCAACGCGCTCCACGAAGCCGGCATTGGCGTAATCATCGACTGGGTCCCTGCGCATTTCCCACGCGATACCTGGGCATTGGCCAATTTTGACGGCACCGCCCTTTTTGAGCACGCAGATCCGCGGCAGGGGGCGCATCAGGACTGGGGAACATTGATCTTCAATTTCGGCCGCCACGAAGTCCGGAATTTTCTTACCGCCAATGCGCTCTTTTGGTGTGAACGCTTTCATATCGACGGACTGCGAGTCGACGCCGTGGCGTCCATGCTGTACCTGGATTACTCCCGGTCCCCCGGGGAGTGGGTTCCAAATCGGTATGGCGGACGAGAAAATCTCGACGCCGTCGATTTCCTACGTCACGTCAATCACGTGGTCCACACCGAACACCCCGGCGTACTCACCATCGCCGAGGAAAGCACCGCGTGGCCCCAGGTCAGCCGTCCGCCGGAAAGCGGCGGCCTCGGCTTCAGCTTGAAATGGAACATGGGCTGGATGCACGACACCCTGGGCTACTTCAAGCGCGACCCCGTCCATCGCAAACACCACCAAAATGAGCTCACGTTCGCGATGCTGTATCATCACAACGAGAACTTTGTCCTCCCGCTCTCCCATGACGAAGTCGTGCACGGGAAGGGTTCCCTCCGGCGAAGAATGCCGGGCGACGACTGGCAGGCATTCGCCAACCTCCGCACCCTCTTGGGATATCAATGGTTGTTCCCAGGGAAGAAACTGCTTTTCATGGGATGCGAGTTCGGGCAGGCGTCGGAGTGGAGCGAAAACGGCGAGCTCGACTGGTGGCTCCGCGAATGCGGCCCGTTTCACGCCGGGATCCAATCCTGGGTGACGGACCTGAATGCGGTCTATCGGAAACAGGCCGCGTTATGGGCCGGCGACTTTGAGCCGGATGGTTTCCAGTGGATCGACTGCGCGGATGAAGCGAACAGTGTCCTGAGCTTCATCCGACGTCCGGGGCAAACTCCGGACACCCGCGGCGCAACCGATTCCGGAGAATTGGTGATTGTCTTCAATCTGACCCCCGTCCCCCGCACCGGCTACCGGGTCGGTTTTCCAGTTACCGGCCCTTGGCGCGAAATCCTCAATAGTGATGCCACCCCATACGGAGGGAGCGGTCAGGGAAATGCCGCCGGCATCGACGCCTTACCCGCGCCATTTCACGGTCAACCTGCCTCGGTTCTCCTCTCGCTGCCCCCGATGTCCGTGGTTGTTTTCGCCAAGTCGCGGTGATCGGCACACCTCTCAAATCCAACCCTGCCACCGGTACCACCACCAGCCGATCTCTTCGTGACTCCAACGGTGCAGATCTGAAAATCCTCGAAGGCGCGGCACCCAATGCCATTGGCCGCTCGCCTCGAGTCCGTCCAGCCCGACGAAATTACACCCGACGGGGACTACATCGAGACCGACCTTCCGAAACACCGCCTCCGCGCGGCGGAGATGGCTCGCAGTCGATACGACCAGAAGCCGTTTCCACTTCCGTTCCGTCGCGAGTGCCGCGGTCCGCTTCGCCTCGTCCCGCGTATCCGCACACATCCCCAACGGGTACAGCCGGCCGGTCGGAAGATGCCAGGCCCGAAACCACGCTTCGAGCAATTCGGCGTCAGGACGCTGCACTCCATTTATCCGGTAGTAGGCCCCTCCCAGGACCAGAGCGGGGGCCTTCCCGGTTCGCATCAATTCAATCGCTGTCAGCACGCGGTTCCCACCGTCGCCCATATTGAACCGGAGAAGGCCGCGCGTCGTAAAATCATGGGTGCCTCCCAACATCACCACGGCATCTGCCGCCGGAGGGGACTCCGCGCTCATCGCATACGGCTGCTCGATCCTAGCCAATAGCCAGCAGGGCAAAGGCGTGGCACCGACCGCCCAAAGAATCGCGGCAAAACCCAGCTCCAGCACAGCCATCCCCCGGGCTCTCTTGAACAACGAATCTCGAATCCCCACGCCCAGCAGGAAGATCCATACCAGGCCCAATGGGGAAATGAGGGCTTCAAGTTCACCGGCAAACACAGCCCGGGAGCATCTCAGATCAGACTGCAAATGGAATCCCAGATTACAGATTGGTCCAACTCGTGGGTCAGGTCGCCGGCCTGACAGTTCGGGGCTGCTCTGCCGCCACGTTTTCCTGCTCCTGCTTTGCACTGTGTTCGCGGAGTCCGAGACTTCTGCAACGGGCAGGCCGATGACTTTCCCCACCGGTGGCAAAATGAGAACGGCCACAATCGCAGTGTTCCCCGTTGCCTCGCCCCCTCCCCGGCGGCATCGTCTTGCCATGCCAAAACGGCCCACCCGCGACGAGATGCGCACCGACGCCGCTCGGAGTCGGGCGCTGCAGGCGTGGAGGCGAGTGGACTGGACGGGTCTTGAAAAGGCGTGGAAACCCGCGGCGTTGCCCGCATCCGAGCTCGTGCCACACGTCCTCACACACCTCCGACTTGAACAACGGGTCGCGGAGTCTCAACTCCTGCAACTCTGGCACAAAATCATGGACCCGGTTATTGCCGCGCACTCTCGGCCCGTGGGTTTGGTTCGGGGCACCTTGTTTGTCGAAGTCGACAGCAGCGTATGGCTCAGTGAAATCGTCCGCTATCGGCGAGCAGAAATCATTGAACGAGTTCAGCATGCCGTGGGTTCTGAAATGGTGGGCAAGATATCGTTCAGGACCGCCGGCTGATTAGCCAACGGGGCTTGGGCGGGCGGGCGCGCAACCTCCTCGTGCCCCGGCAGCCCCTTCAGGCCTTTGAAAAGGCTCTCGTGGCCAAGTTGTCAATAGTTCAGGTTTGACCCCACTCTCTAGTCGCTTTCAGCCTGATTCACATGGGTATCAAACTGCTTCGGAATGTCAGGCCCACAATTGAGCCGGAAAGGAAAATGGGGTCAAACCTGCACTGAAAAATGGGGTCAAACCTGCACTATTGACATATTGAGAATGCCGAGATTTCGTAAGGATATGGCAAGACCGCTGCGAATCAACTTGGCCGGAGCATGGTATCACGTCATGAGTCGAGGAAACGGGGGTGATGCCATATTTCGCAACGACGTCGATCGTCACCGATTCCTTGGGTGGCTGGGCGAACTGCCAGAACGCTTTTCCTTGGAAGTCCACGCCTTTGTGCTGATGGACAACCACTACCATCTGTTGATTCGCACACGGGAGGCCAATCTCAGCCATGCAATTCGCTGGCTCCACACTTGTCACGCGAGCCGTTTCAACTGGGCGCATCGTCGCAGGGGCCATGTGTTTCAAGGCAGATTCAAGGCGGTTCTGATCTTGGATGACGGAAGTCTGGATAAGGTCGGACGCTATCTTCACTTGAACCCGGTTCGGATCGATGGGCTTGGGCTGAGCAAGAAGGATCAGCGGCGCGCGCGAGTAATCGGATGTGAGAATCCGGGAAGGGAATTGGTGTCACGGCGAATTGCAACCTTGCGAAACCACCCATGGAGCTCGTGGCGAGTGTACAGCGGAGTGGATCCGCAGTTGCCGTGGTTATGTCGCGAACGTATCCAAGGAGGTTGTGGCGGCCGGACCCTGAAGGAACAGCGGCGGGCGCTAACTGCCTTTACGGAAGGGCCCATTCGAGAGGGGGTGTTGGAGAGCCCGTGGGAGAGTTTGGTAGCTGGGTTCATTCTCGGGGACGAGATGGAGGCTCAGCAGGCGTTGAAGCCGGTGCGGGGCGACTCGAAGGGGCTAACGACCGTGCACCAGAATGCGGGAATGACCCGACCAACGTGGGACGCCATGGTGGAGGCTGCGGAAAAGATTCAGGGGCGACGCTGGGCGGAAATGATGGAGATGCATGGAGATTGGGGTCGCAACGGACTTCTGGCGGTGGCCACGCGACATCTGGGGTGGCGACTGGTCGAGGTGGTTCAGCGCGTACCTGGACTCGGCTATTCAGCGGCCGCACAAGGCATTCGGCGGTTCTGGCAAGTGACGCCGCATCGCCCCGAAATGCAGGCCTTTGAAAAGGCTCTCGTGGCCAAATTGTCAACAGTGCAGGTTTGACCCCATTCCACTCTCAGCGGTTCCAGTCGCGGAAAAACCAAGGGATGGGAACGGGAAAACCGCCGCCTTTGCTGATAAAAAAGCCGATTTCGTTGGGGAAATCGGCGAAAGAAAATTGGAGCGAGCGAAGGGATTCGAACCCTCGACATTCACCTTGGCAAGGTGACGCTCTACCAGGCTGAGCTACGCTCGCTCCCAAGTAACGGCCAACAAAATGGCGATACGGGCGAAGATTGCAAGCAGGAGTTTTTATGTTTCGACGCATACATCCCGAAGCTGTTGGTAAACCTGCACTCTTAAGGTGCGGAGCGCCCCCCGGGAGTTTGGCCATTTTCTACCGACCGGTGTCACCGCTTAGCCGTCACCAAACGAGTCCTTTTCACCCAACACCTAGGGAGTGACCCGCAGCCGAAAATAGTACTCCAACCGGGAATCGAGTGATGGCAGACTCACAACCGCGGTGTCTCCCCGCCCTCGAATCGCATCGCTACCGGTCACCCAATGCTCCAGATTGTTGCTGATCTCCAACCGATACTCGTGGCCCGTGACTCCCAACCACTCGAAATGCACCGTCCGGTTGGGCTGCAATAGCGGGCCTATGATATGCAGCACGGATTCAGGCCGCACCGGGTCGGTCCCGGCGAGGAATTCGCCAAAATCGGTGGCCCCGTCCCGATCCGTGTCCGTCGTCGCGGGATGAACTGCATCCACTCGGCCAAAGTACTGCTGCTCCCATAGATCCGAAATTCCGTTATGATTGATATCCGGAAACGCATAGGTTCCAACGAACACCAACGGCCCGTTGGTCGTCAGCACGTTGGTTTGAGGGGAAGGCGTCACATAGTAGGGCACGGGCGACCAGGAAATGGCGTAGGTGCCCACCGTGACATTAGTCCGAAAATCGCGGCCTTCGCCCGCGATGTTATTCGAACCGGTGATCACGAATCGGGCTGATGCCAGATTGTTGGTCACGCGGATGAGCGTCTCCGCAACCGAATTCATTTCGACCGCCACATCATCAACCAGCCAGCCGAGCCGATCCGTCGTATTGAAACTAAACATCTGGTAGTTGAACCGGAATCGAACAACCTGCCCCACGTATTTCGAGATATCGACGCGGATTTCCTCCCAACCGAAGCTACTTTCATCCTGATTCGAATAGATGTCGTTCCACGTTCCGCCGTTGTTGGTCGACAGCGCAATTTGAGCCGCCTCGATATGAATGTCTCCAAATCCACCGTCATCCTCTCCTCCCCCGGTGCCGACGTCCTGAAAGTCATAATTATGCCAGAATTTCAATGTTGCCTGGTTGCCACCAATCAGACTCACCGCAGGGCTAATCAGGTCGGTCGAGGCAAAATCCACCGGCTCGCCCTTGAGGTTTGTCGCCCAACAGTTGGTACCACTATGGGCTTCCACTTGATGATTGTTCTGCGGTGTCCCGAACTGCCAGCCAACGCTGCTGAACCCAAATCCGCCGTCCTCGCCGTCGCCAATGTCTCCCCCGAACACCGAAGCATCCTCGAAGACAACCCAACCGGTTCGGCCTTCCTCGAGTCTGTCTTCCCAAGGCGGGAGGACCGGTTTCAACGTGCGAACCACATAAAGTTTGCCGCCGTTATTATCGGTTGTGCTATTACCGGCGGCATCGCGGCTGACCACCTGGAAAAAATAGTCTCGATCGGGCAGAAGGCCTCGGAGGATCACTTCGTGCGAAATGGCGAGCTCGGCACTATACGCCGAGCGGGTCAGAAATGAATCGTCCCCGCCGGATTCCCCGAAACGGATCGTCGCATCGGTCTCCTTGTCGGTGTCCCATAGAACGGTCACCTCATTGTAGGCAGGATCCGTTTCCACTCCGGAAATCTTGGGTCGAATGGTGTCGATCAATGCGGTCGCGGAGGTCTCGCGCGATACGGCATCCACGTACGAGGCGAGAATGGTTTCTCCACCCACACCGATCAACTGTTCCGGATTGCCCGCAGCGCCCGTCAGCGTCAAGCGAGTGCGGAAAACTCCCTTCTGGACGGTTTCGACGAGGTTCACCGTACGCGGCGGGCGCCCGCCCACGGTCAGGGTTGCCGCGACCGAACCGGAGCCAGATCGGCGACTGTCGATCACTTCCGCGACGACGGAACTTGGCAACGTATAGGCGCCCTGATCAAAGGCGATTCCCGAACTGTCCCGCAGATTAGGGACAAGGAAATTAAGCGCTTTGCCGAGTATCGTGGCCCGGTTATTGGGGGCCGGGTTATCGCCCGGCACCGATTCCAACGCGAACGAGCAGAACACGACGCGTCCTTTGCTATCCTGCCCGGTGCGCGGATAACGCACGCCGACGGGCCGACCATCCTCCTGTTGGAATATCACAGATCCCTCCGAAGCGACCCGAAGATGGTCGGGACCATCGGGCCAAACGATTCCAAGCAAATCGATGATAAACCCGCTGGGAAAGGCATCGTAATTGAGATCCAAATCGATATCAGCGCCCACCGGATCTCCGCTGAGTCCCTTTACGTGAGTTGCACCCCGATCTTCATCAAATCCGGCAAGATGCAGCGTAGTCGATGGGAAATTTGTATCATTGAGCTCCCGAAGGCGGGTGAGAAGGTCAAAGGAACTAACGAACAAGGCACCGCCCTGCCCAACGTACGCGCCGAGGGCGGTGAGCAATCCTGGCGCTGGTTTCACGAGTTCTTCGGGCCGCCAAAGTACGAGACGGTACGGACGCAAATCGTTACCCGAGGGAACGGGCTTCCGGCTGGTATCCCAGACTTCATATTCCAGCCCGATCGAATCGAGTGTGCCGGTCCATGTTTCGATCCCCGGATAAGGCGTTTCGCTCAACAGGCCCTCCGGGCCAAAGGTAGATTCCGGCGAATACACCAGTAAGGCCGCGGCCACTTTCGGTCCGACGAAGCGGTAATAGCGTCCATCGATCGTATTCGTCGTCACATTGCCTGCCTTGTCGGTTGAAACGACGAAGTAGTAATAGTTCGTTCCGGCATCGAGCTCCGGTAGGTTCAGGCGATGTATTTCCCGAAATCCGAGGTCGCTGACGAGATTGGTCACGGCATTCGTGACACCAAAGTAGACAAAAGAATTGGCGGGTTCATCGGTGATCCATTGCACGGAGACATGGCCAAATTCAGCGATTGTAGCCACCGCCGCGATGATCGGCGGCGTCAAATCTACCAGCGCCGTTGCGACCCGTTCCCCGGCTGGACTGGCGTCGACATAGGTCACAGTCAGCTCATCCTTGTCGCTGACCTGCAATACGGCATCGCTGGCATTCACCGGTCCGGTGGCCAAGTCAACCTTGCCGGTAAATGTGCCCCCGGCATTGCTCCGGAAGAGCGTCAGGGGGAAGCCGGCGGGTTCGGTTGTGCTCCGCACGGTTACGACAACCGTCGATTGGCCGGCGAGTTGACCATCCACGAGACGAATCGTGGCATTGGTTGGCGCGCGGTAGGCGTCGCGCCCCCACGATATGACACCCTCACCCGGTAGGGGGAGGCGTCCGGAAATCACCAAAGCGAAATCCTGCTCGGGTGCTCCATTGGTGCGGTGGTGTACATCTTGGACGATGTTTTGAGCCCGGACGCGGACAATCCATTCACCTGCCTGAGGAGCAACAATATGAACCGCTTCGACGTTATTAATCCGATCTCCTTCCGGGGTTCCGGCGACCGCTTGACCGTCCGCAAACGCATTGCCTCTGTATAGCAATCCATCGGGTGACACCACTTCAAGATCGAGATCATTAACGAGTGCGGGGATTGCTGCGGGCAATCCGGGAACATCGGTATAGACGAGAGTAATTTTGAGGGCCTCCTCCGGGCCCGCAATGATACGCTTTTCCGCAATCTTCCCAGTTGCCAACCCGATCCCCTGGTCGGTGAAGTCGAACCGCACCCCGACCGGGTCGATCAAATTTTCGAGGTTGATCCGTCCCCAGCCTTCATCGGCATTCGGCACCGGCGCGGTGTCTCCCACCACAATACCGCCATCACCGGTTCCATCTTCCGAGCCGTCCGGAATGACTGCCGTCCCCATGTCGTCCGCCGAGTTAATGAGCGCCGCCTTTACGAGTGCCGGCGATGGATTGGCGCCTGCGTGGTTTTGCCGGTACCACTGGACGATGACTGCCGCCGCGCCGCTCGCATGCGGACCGGCCTGGGACGTGCCGCCCTGGTAGAGGTAGTTCGCATTGATGGGGGACCAGGCGTTTTCTTCCCCGGCGAGTTGCGATTTGACGGAGGCAATCCACGTACCGGGAGCCGTGATATCCGGTTTAATCCGGCCGTCCTCGCAGGGGCCGCGGCTGGAGAAATCCGCCATCACCTCTTGGCCGCTGTCGTAAATGCCGAAACCAAACCGGTTGTTTTCCACGGCACCCGTTGCGATCACATTCTTCGCCACTGCCGGGCTGCCAATGGTTTGACCGCCAGGCCCGGCATTTCCTGCACTGAACTCCAAGACGTACTGCTGCTCACCAGGGGTCAGGCCATCGGCATCCCGCACGAGGGCGTCAAATTCCGCCGCACTAATGTCGTATTGTCCCTGGGTATCGTCACCCCAGGAATTCGATCCCACGTACGCACCGCTGCGAACCGCATCGCGGGTCAGAGTCTCGTAGGTCGGCGGCGGAAAGTAGCCACCCGCACCGTCGAAGATCCGCTGAGCAACCAAATGCGCTCCCGGAGCGACGCCCAGTCCCCAGAGATTTCCATCGTCATCGGTTTCACCGGTCGCTCCATTTCCAGCGACAATGCCGGCGCAATGCGTGCCGTGGCTGTGTTCATCGCCGGCATCCGGAAGCCCCCCGTACGCAAAGAATGCATCCACCCGTCCGGCCAGATCCGGGTGCAATCCGTCCGGCTCCCCCAGATCGATCCCGGAATCCGCAATCGAAACGGTGACGCCACTCCCGTCAAATCCCAATTCATGCACGCGCGGGCGCGGCGGGGCTCCTGAGCCCTCACCCATGACAATCAGGGTGGCAACCTCATCGACCAGTTTCATTCGTGGCGCCAACTCCACCCAGAGCACCAGCGGCGAGCGGACCAGACTGAGAAGCCGCGCGGGAAGAATTCGGCCCGTGATGACCGCCCCGAATGTGGCGTTCAAATGATGACGTGCCCCCGGCTCAAACGCCCGCGACAGCACAGAAAGGCCCGCGACTCCCGCCCGCGGATTGGCGAGAATCTTAACCTCGATGGAATTCCCGAGAGCGTTGGTCGCCAACTGCCGCATCAATCGTGAATGGAGCTTATGTCTCGGCTCATACGGCCCGAGCCATCGGACAAACGGCAGCGAGCGGAGCTCACCGAGACGGTTAGAAACGACCTCCACCACGAAGGCATCGTCCGGCACGAATCGGAGTAGATCGACGCCGCGACTTCGCAATGCATCGCGCCACTCCGACTGAATCCGATCGGTAAATTGAACGATAAAAAGTCCGGATACCGCCGTCTCCGGCACCGCCGTCTGTAATCGAGCCCGCGCCGGATTCACCGGCGGTGTGGCGATCGTCTCGTTGCGAAGCCGGATGTATCGAGCGTCATCAGATCGCGCCGCAAACGACGCCATTAGAAAGACGAAAAAGATGCCGACCAGCCTGCGAGCGGGTGAAAAATTCACGACTCTACCCTACTCACAAACCCGATGGACGACAAGGTGTCACCGCTCTTGCCGGTGTTGACTCATTTCCCTAAGGCCGCCAACAATGGGGAGCGATGACCAAACTACAAAGATTCGGCCTCAGCGTCCTCTGCGGGGTGACGGTCTTGGGCTCCATCGGATGCGTGACGAAGCGGACGATCACTGAAAGAGGGGGCGTGGTCTCCGAAAAATACGTTTGGACGAGGCCCTTTCAGAGTACCCCAAAGGAGAAGGCGCATTGAAACGGAACGGGGCACAGTGAAAAGTGCAGCCGACGATCGCTGGAGCCGATTTCGAAGCCGATCCGCGAGGAAGATGCAGGCAATCCCGAGTCTGCGAGCTGAGAACCAACGGATGGGACAGCCCCTCTCGGCAAACTTGAAACTTGTATCTTCCCGCGACCTCGCTTGGCATGTCGCCCATGTCGAATCCATCCGCAGAATCTGCTTCGGGCCACCGGGTCATCCTTTGGATGGTTACCGGCATCATTCTTCTCAACCTTTTCTTAGCCTGGAAGTTTGGGCTTACGGATAAGCCAACGCCCACGACCAGTACGACGCCCACCGGATCGGGCACGGCGCCGGCAGCTCACCTTGGAGCCGGCGGCGGTCACGGGAACACGGCTTCCACGGGCTCAGGGGCGTCAGCGCATACGCCCACGGCTGCGGCGACCGCTCCGATCGCTGCTCAAGGGACTGCAACGGCGACTCCGGCGGCCGCTGTGGCGACCGAAAAATCCGGCGGAGAAGCGGTCCCGGGTGGAAACCGTGTAAAGGGATCGGTGACCTTGGCAGGAACGCCGCCCGTGGAAAAACAAATCACCCCGATCACGAAGGATCCCAATTGTGGGCCACTGCATTCCGGCCCGGTGATGACTCGCAACTACCTTATTGGTTCGAACAACGGACTCGCCAATGTCTTGGTCTACATAAAATCCGGCTTGGAGGGGAAGACGTTCCCGCTCCCCGGAGCCGCGGCCGTAATTGATCAGAAGGGGTGTCTCTACGAACCTTACGTTAGCGGGGTGATCGCCGGGCAGCCCGTGGATATCAAGAACAGCGATAATTTCATGCACAACGTGAACTTCGCGGCATCCATCGCCGGCAACCAGACCTTTAACTTCGCTCAAGGGTCTGCCGGCATGGTGAACACCAAGACGTTCACCAAACCGGAGATCTTCGCCAAGATGCAGTGCAACGTCCATCCGTGGATGTTCGTATTCATCGGTGTGGTCGCCCACCCGTTCTTCGCAATCACTGACAAGGATGGAAACTTTGAACTCCCCGCCGGCCTCACCGCCGGTGACTACGTCTTGGAATTAGTCCACCTCAAGGCGGGCAAGGTTCAAGTCCCCCTTAAAACCAGCCCCGAGGGCGGTGCCACCGTCACGGGTGTTTTGCTCGTTCAGTAACGGAACGTCCTTGCTCTACTAAATCACGAAGCGGAGCCGGCGAGCCTCGGCGAGGTACTGCCCAGTTCACGAGATCAAATCGCCCTTTTTCCACGCGTTCCGCCGTCGCGGCTTATTGCCGGTTGATCCGGTGGCGCTCGCGGTCGTTTCCTGCCATCGTGTCCCCCATGTCAGGCACCGTGGCCATTGTTGGCCGACCCAACGTCGGAAAATCCGCCCTTTTTAACCGCATCGTCGGCCGTCGTGTGGCCATTGTGCACGATCAACCAGGCGTCACCCGCGACCGTGTCATCGCGACCGCGGAGTACCGGGGGCATCCGTTCAGTCTGATCGACACCGGGGGCATCGGCCTGTTGCGGGGAGAAAAAACCGAGGACGTCATCACCGCCGCCGCACTTCAACAAGCCGAGATTGCGATCGATGCCGCCGATGTTTTGTTGCTGGTGGTCAACGTCCAGGAAGGGATTGTCCCCCTGGATCAAGAGGTCGCACGCAAGCTGCGTTCCCTCCGAAAACCGGTTCTGGTGGTGGTGAATAAGGTCGATAGCGCCAAGGCTACTCCGGGCATCCCGGAGTTTACCGCCCTCGGTTTTGATCGAATTTTTCCGGTGACGGCGATTCACGGCGACGGGATTCAAGCATTGCTCGATGCCGTGATCGCCTTGCTTCCGCAACCCAGCGCGGAACCGGTTGAAGATCCAGACCTTGCAACGGAGGAAGAGGAACCCGGGACGAAACGACGGTCTCGACGTAACAAGGGCGGCGCCAACCCATCCCGGTCCGCCTCGCTCCAAGCGGGATTAAAGCTCGCGATCGTAGGCCGCCCCAATGTGGGGAAATCGTCCATTATCAACGCCCTGACTGGATCCGAGCGAGTTGTGGTGAGCCCGATTCCCGGAACCACCCGCGATGCCATTGATGTCCCCTTCGAAGTGACCACCGAGGGGCAATTAGAGAATTATGTCTTGATTGATACAGCGGGGGTACGCAAGGCGCGTCGGGTTGACACCACCCTGGAGTACTTCACGGTCGAACGAACTCGAGAGGCGATTGCCCGGTGTGACCTCGCCATCCTGGTGCTCGATGCCGAAGCCGGCATCACCGAACAAGACAAGAAGATCGCGGATATAATCACGGAAAATCGTCGGGCTTGCATCGTGGTGGTGAACAAGTGGGATTTGGTGGCGGAAGAGGTCCGCAAGAAGCGGGAGATTGAACTGACCGCCCGGAGCGAGAAAACGCGCGATCGCGACGACCGTGAGGAGCGGCTCACCACCCTGGCCGAATTCGGAGAATGGGTACAGTCGAAGCTTTTCTTCCTGGACTATGCCCCGGTCATTTTCACTTCGGCGAAAGATGGATTCCAATTGGATCGCCTGCTGGAGGCCGTGCGTTACGTGGCTGCCCAGCTAAAGCAGAAAGTGCCCACCGCTATCCTAAACCGCACATTGAATGACGCCATTGAACGGCGGCAGCCTGTCAGTAGCTCCGGACGGCGGTTGACGTTTTACTACGCAACTCAAGTGAGACTGGCTCCACCCACTTTTCTGCTATTCGTCAATCGGGACGACGATTTATCGGAACCTTATACAAAGTACCTCTCGGGTGCGATGCGTAAGGCGTTTGGCTACGAAGGATGCCCGGTGGTACTGGTGCCGAAGCCGCGTCCGAAGACCATTAAGACGATCCGTCGGCCACGGAAGCACCCGTATGCGGAACCGGGGAAGCGTCACCCCGGTGGTGCCAAGCGACCTCGGCCACGCGTTTAGAGCAAGCGAGCGAAGGACACGGCGATCCCTGTTCGGTTCGTTGCTTCACCCTCTCCGCCACTCCGAGTGGGGCAGGGTCCCCGAAGGCCGGGTGAGGTGGCGCTCGCAGGTTCATAGGCCGAATGCACGTCCACTCTTGGAAGTATTCGCCACCCATGAAACCGTCGACCCAACCCTGACGGCGTATATGGAACCACTGCTCATCTCCGGAATGCTGTTTGGAGCCGGACTCACGGCGGGTTTCGTGGACGCCATCGCCGGCGGTGGTGGCTTGATTACGGTGCCAGTGCTTCTCTGGACCGGGCTACCGCCGGCTCTGGCGTTGGGTACCAACAAACTTCAATCCTCGTGTGGCACGACCGTCGCCATTTGGAACTATTCCCGAGCAGGACTCATCTCCTGGAAGAGGCTCCGCATTCCGATGGTCTTTGCATTCGCATCGGCGATGGCGGGCAGTTGGGCGGTCTCACAGGTGCCTCGGGACTTTCTTCGACTCTGCATTCCCATTCTTTTAGGATCCGTGGCTGTTTACACCTGGAAGCAACCCACGCTGGGACGTGTTGCCCGACCCGCGAAGTGGTCATGGACCGTGGGATTGATGGGGGCAGCGGGGCTGCTCGGATTTTACGACGGCTTCCTGGGGCCGGGGACCGGATCCTTCTGGACCCTCGCTCTGGTGGTGGGATTCGGCCTGGACCTTCCCTCGGCGACAGGCACGACCAAGGCGCTCAATCTCGCCAGCAATCTGGGTTCCCTCGTGCTGTTCCTATTGACGGGATTCGTTGATATTCGGATTGGATTGATCATGGCCGCAGGCCAGTTGATCGGCGCCCGACTGGGCTCGGGCCTTGTAATCCGACGGGGAGCCGAACTCATCCGGCCGGTGTTTCTCACCGTCGTGATGGTGCTGACAGCGAAACTGCTATGGGATGTGTTACGGCGCTAGTTCCCGCTGCCCGGATAGGGGTGCCCAATCCAAGCTTAGCGCAATGTGAATGTCCGGATCAGGCCTTGGGCATGGAGCGATGCCACACTACCAACTCGAAGTCTTCCCATTTAAACGGAAACAACATTTTCTTGATAAATAGACGCTCCATGAATATTTTCGCCTGAAGATTTCCCCGTAACGTGTGCAGAGTTGCTTCGCTGTAAATCGAGTTTTCTATCTGAAAAAATCCAAACCATAAAATGAGTGCCAAAAAGACCGCCTCCAAGAAATCGATCACCAAGGACCTCAAACCGAAGAAGAGTGCCAAAGGCGGCGCATCGGACTACCTGCTGGAAATTGAAGGTGTCAAGGGAGAGTCCAAATCAAGAGCCCCCCGCAGGATTACCTCGTAGAAGCTGGCGAGTGCTGATCTTCTGTGCGCCCAACACTCGTCCGGGAATTTCCACCGCCTTGGGCGACAGTGCGCGGGCCGTCCTGCCCCATTGACAGGGGGGGGAATTCGTTCGCCTTGAACCGGTCTCCGGAGGCGCAGGATCTTTCCGGCAAGACTGTCTCCATGCCGTCGAGCGAAGGAATCGCCTCGGCTTGTCCTGCCGTTGAACTATCCGGCGGACTAAAGTCCGCGCTCCACTTGTGGTCCTCCGTCCCGATCCCCGTCCGTTCTACTCGCCACCCACTGCCGGAATTTTGACAACCGGGTGAGGCTGTTTAGCCTGCCGCATGCACATTGTCCGCCCCCGGGATTCCAACTACGCCGCACGACTCGCCGAGGCGTCATCAACGAGTAGCTTGTTCGATCCCCTGATTGAGCAGCGAACGCGGGAAATCGTGGAAGCAATCCGGGATCGTGGTGACGCCGCCCTGCTGGAAATGACTCTCCGATTCGATGGGGCAGATCTTTCCGCAGAACAACTGGCGGTGACGGCCGCGGAATTGATGAATGCGTCGCTGAAGGCCGACGAGTCCCTGCGGGCAGCGGTACGGGACGCCCACAAGAATATCGCAATGTTTGCCCGGAAATCCCTGCGCAAAGGTTGGCGGACCACCAATTCTCACCGGGCGACAGTCGCCGAAAAGTTCGATCCATTTCAACGGGTGGGCATTTATATACCTGGCGGTACGGCCCCTCTCGTCTCCACGGCCCTGATGACCGTCACGCTCGCTCAGGCGGCGGGATGCCGCGAGATCGTCGTCTGCACGCCATGCGGGCGAGACGGTACCATTAATCCCGGCCTGCTCTTCGCGGCACGTGTGGCGGGTGCCACCGAGATCTACCGGGCCGGTGGTGCGCAGGCCATCGCTGCGCTGGCGCTGGGAACTCCGACAATTCGCCGGGTTCAAAAGGTTTTTGGCCCTGGCAACACCTACGTGGTGGCCGCCAAAAGGCTGCTCTTTGGTCACGTGGCGGTGGATCTGCTACCCGGCCCAAGTGAAGTTTGCGTGTTGGCGGACGACTCCGCGGATCCACGCTTTGCGGCGGCCGACCTCCTGGCCCAAGCGGAGCATGGGTCCGGCCACGAACGAGTCTGGTTGGTCACCCCATCCGCACGCATCCTTAAGGCGGTTGAGGCGGAAATTCAACGACAGCTCCCGAAACTGGCACGCCGGGAGTTCATTCGCCGGGTGCTGGACACGAACGGCTGGTTGATCCAGGTGCGTGATCTCGCCGGCGGCATTGAGTTGGTGAATCGACTTGCGCCCGAGCATTGCGAATTGATGGTCAAGGATGCTGGCAAGATTTCGGTTCAAATCGTGACGGCGGGCGCCCTGTTCCTGGGTAACTATTCTCCGACCGTTCTGGGAGACTACGTGGCCGGGCCAAGCCACACGCTGCCGACTGGGGGTGCCGGCGCGAGCTTTGCCGGGTTGACCGTGGACCAGTTTCAGCGTCGGACGAGCGTGGTCGAATATGGGAAGCCCGCTCTCCGCAAGGCGCTCAAGACCGTAGCTAAGTTCGCCGCCCTCGAAGGGCTGGATGCCCACGGGCATTCCGCGGAAATCCGCATGCACGCTTAGACGCCGAAGCATTGCCGCGATGAAGAGTCCACGTTCCCTGATCCGTCCCCTGGTGCGTTCCCTCCATGCGTATGTGCCGGGAGAACAACCCAAGATTCCGAACCTGATCAAACTCAACACGAACGAAAATCCCTATCCGCCATCGCCCGGTGTACTCCGGGCCGTCCGACAGGCAGTTGATGAACGGCTGCGACTCTATCCCGATCCCACTGCGGAACAATTGCGGGAAAAACTGGCGCGAATGCACGGCTGCCGGCCGTCGCAGGTAATCGTGGGGAATGGATCGGATGAATTGCTCGCGCTCGCCGTCCGGGCGTTCGTGGAGCCGACGCGAGTCCGTCAGACGGCAGCGGCTCGCAGCCGTGCCACAGTCCAGTATCCGTGGCCCTGTTATTCGCTGTATCCGGTGCTCGCCGAAGCTCACGGGGCCCGGACCCAGGCGGTTCCTTTGAAGGAGAATTATGATCTGCCATCGGTATCGACATTGCGACGGGAAGGCGGCTGGGATTTCCGGGCGGCTTTGACCTTTATCACGACGCCCAATGCGCCCTCGGGGCGCGGCTATTCCGTATCACAATTGGATGAACTCTGTCGGGCACAAAAGGGGGTTGTGGTGTTGGACGAGGCGTACGTGGATTTTGCCGCCGGCAATGCCCTCGCGTTGACGAAGAAGCACCCGCACGTACTGATCTCGCGCACATTCAGCAAAGCCTATTCTCTCTGCTTCCAGCGGATCGGGTATTTTATCGGCCACGAAGAACTCATTTCTGCCCTTCATTCAATACGCGATAGCTACAACGTCAATGGCCTCGGGCAGGTGGCGGCTCAAGCCACACTCGACGACCTCGCCTATTACGACCGCCATTTTTCCATCATTCTAGCAACCCGCGAACGATTGCGGCGGGAACTCACCGGGCTTGGGTTCGAGGTTGTGCCCAGTCAGACCAACTTCTTGTTCTGCAAGCCACCGGGTCCAACCGCCGAGAAGTGGCTGTCCGCCTTGCGAGACCGTCGCATTTTGGTGCGCTGGTTCCGACTTCCCAAACTCGCTCGATTTCTCAGAATTACCGTCGGAACCGACCGGGAGGCAGACGCTCTCCTGAAGGCAGTGGGCGATATTGTCGGCGGATACCGTTCGGGAGTTGATTGACGAGACGAGTTCCGGTTTCCTCGCGGGATGGATGCATTGCTGAATTTATTGCGGAGTAGCGCGGCCAACACCCCGGCGGAAATGGCCAGTCTGCTGGGCTGGAGCGAAGCCGAAGTTCGGAGCCGAATTCGTGAATTAGAATCCTCCCGCCAAATCCTTGGGTATCGAGCGGTGATGAACGAAGACCAGATTGGCAGCGACCGCGTCCGCGCCATGATTGAGGTTAAAATCACACCCGAGCGGGGCGGCGGTTTCGACAAACTTGCGGAACGAATCGCCAAGCATTCCGAGGTGCGATCGTGCCACTTGATGTCGGGCGGGTACGATCTGCTGGTGGAGGTGGAGGGAGGAAACCTGCGGGAGGTGGCGACGTTCGTGTCCGAAAGGCTTTCGACGCTGCAGGGGGTGCTTTCGACCGCAACTCATTTTGTCCTCCGCGCCTACAAGGAGCAGGGGGTGCTGATGAAGCCTGAAATCGCCGAGGAACGGCTCTCGGTCGCCCCATAGGGGCCGGTTTCGCCCCCGGCAATCCTCGAGTTCGACGAGCGAGGTGAACG
>CAMDJH010000094.1 GCA_945900455.1 Akkermansia muciniphila | reverse complement strand
ACTTCGCCACGGACACCAAAATCACTCTTATCCAGGCCAATATCCTGGTGGCGATGATGGCGGGCTTCTGGGCCCGGCCCAGTGACGGACATCCCGGCGCGCAAATCCTGGCCGAAGGCTTGAGGGAGTTACGGGCGATGGTCTGGTATCAAGTCCACAGCGCCCAAGTGGCCTCGACGCCGCCGAAGAGACGGAAACCTACATGACGCTCAATCAGCCGAAGAAATCTCTATGCGGCGCAGGGCTTTTTTCGGGGAAGAGTGAGGGCAAAGCGCAGCGGCGACGGCGCTTTGGATTCACGCCCCTCGGATCGCCAACGCCAGTCCGTAGCAGGCCCGTCCAGACCGATCCAAAGCGGCGTGGCTCCCGCGACGGGATTCTCGCCGCACTCCAAAACGCTGGGCTTCCTCTTTTGCCATGGAGCGAGACTACGAGAGATTGAACCTGTCACTTTTCGTCACTTTTTCGTTTGCTGCTTTCCGCCGCGCCCGCCTTAAGATTCAATCCAGCCCGTGCAGCCAACGAAACGAAATCAGTGGGGATTATGTCTGTTCACCGCTTTCCTGGTCTTGCTTTCGGTCTGGGGCCTCGACGCCCAACCCGCCTTCACCAACCGCGTCCTCGAACTCGACGGCAAGGACAGCTACGTCGATTTGCCGGCCGGCATTTTCGATGAGCTGACGGAAGCGACCGTCGAAATGTGGGCCCGGTGGGAGGAGATGGGACCCTCGAGCACCCTCTTCGATTATGGCGAAGATGGGATCGAGATGAACATTGTACAAGTCGGGGGCGGGCCCAATTTGCGCTTTAAAGTCGAACGTCCATCGGGTCAGGGAGCAATTATGCATGTTGGAAATATACTCCGCCTGAAAGACTGGTGTCACATCGCGGCCGTAACGGGACCTGGCGGGATGATTCTGTATTTCAACGGCGTGGCGGTGGCGACCAACGACATGCCCGCCAGTTTTGCGTTTACTCCCAAGGGCAAGAATCATTTTCTGGGCCGCAATACTTCTGCGAAAACAGATCCTCGGGGTTTCCCGCTTTTTCATGGGCAATTGGACGAGGTGCGTGTGTGGAAGGTCCGGCGAACGGCCGAGCAAATTCGCGCGAGCATGTTTCAAGCGTTGACTGGAAAAGAACCCGGCCTGGCCGGTCTCTGGAATTTCAATAACGGCACGGTCCTTGACGCGACCACCAACGGCCACCCTGGCGTTTTTCGAGGCAACGCGCGCGCCGTGCCCATGCAGCTTCCCAGCTCGGCCCAGGCTGTCATGCCGTCCATTGTTTTCGGAAAAGTTACCGATGGAACCGGCAAACCATTTCGGGTCGTGTACCTGCGCTTGGAGCAGGAGGGAAAGGAGCTCATGCAGGTGTCCGCCGGGTACCAGACCGGCCTGTATTCGTTCGCCGTGAATTCTCCGGACAAACCTTTTGATATCGAGGCGCGATCCGACGATGGCAACGGCGATCTCTTCGATTGGAAACTGGGGATCAAGCTGCAGCCGGGCGAGCACCGGGAAATCAACTGGGTCTTGAGAAACAAGGTAAGCATCACGGGCATCGTGCTCTCGCTGGACACGAATCGGCCGCTCAACGGCGTCGTCGTGGAAGCCGTCCCGGCTCGGATGGACACGCCCGCATCGGCTCAAACGGAGCGCGGACTTGAGTCCGCCGCGCTCGATACCACGCGAAAGCGGGCTGAAGTCCGCGTCCCGCCCCTGGTGACCGTGGGCTCCAACAACGGAGTGTTCACGTTCCGGAATCTCAATCCCGGCGTTTACCAAGTCCGCTGCCATGTGCCGGGCGGCTATGTCGATCATACGAATCTGGTCATCGTGGCGGGCTCGGAGGGCACTGCCGAGGCCAGTCCAGAGCCAATTCAATTTCAAATCGCACCGTTCAAGAAGGGAAGCTGGAAGACTTACGATTACCAGCAAGGCCTGGTGCATAATGACGTCCGGCAGATGACGTTCGATTCCGACGGCGTGATGTGGTTGGCCACGCGGGGCGGCGTCTCGCGTTATGACGGGCGCGAGTTTGTCAACTTCACCAAGGAAGATGGCCTGCCGGTCAACAGTATTGAAGCCGTCTGCGCCGACGCCAATGGCGTGATGTGGTTCGCCACTTGGGGAGCGGGCGTTTCGCGCTACGATCCGGCCGCCGAGCGCAATGGCGGCCGGAAATGGGAACACTTCACCACGGCCAACGGGTTGTTGAATAATAATGTTTTCACGATCTATCGCGAACCGGACGGCGTGATGTGGTTTGGTGGTGATGGCGGGGTCTCCCGCTACGACCCCTCCGCTGAACGCAACGGCGGCAAGGCCTGGTCCTGGCTGACGGAAACCAACGGACTGCGGCTGACGACTGTCTTGGCGATCCTGCGTGAACCCACCGGCGTCGTTTGGTTCGGCGGCTGGATGTCCGTAAAGGTCGGGGGATGTCTGGTTCGCATGGAGGGAACCAATTTCGTCCAATACGGGAGCTGGGAAAGACGCCCGGGAGATTCAGTACGCGCGATTCATCGAGATGCCGACGGCGTGCTGTGGTTCGGCGGCTGGGGCGGCGTGACGCGTTATGACCCGTCATCCGGGCACGCCTTCAAAGTCTTCGGGCCAAAGGAATGGTTGACCGATGAGGTCACTGCGATCCACCGCGATGCCGATGGGATGCTGTGGTTCGGCAGTCAATGGTACGATGGCATCTGGCGCTACGATGGGAAAAGTTTTTTGTATTTTGCCAAGGGGGATGGGCTGCTGAGTCGCGGGGCCAGCTTCCAGAATGCTCCCGATGGCGCGCTCTGGGTGGGCGGCGAGGGAGGCGTCTCGCGCCACGACCCGCAGACGTTCCTCCGAATTGGCGCCGAGGATGGTCTGGTGGGAAATCAGATTCGTCAGATCAAGAGTTTTGGAGACGGGAAGCTCTGGATCGGCAGTCACGAATTTGGTCTTTATCTACAGGAGAGCAATGGACTCCGGCGGTTCACCCGGAATGACGGGCTGGCGAGCGAGCGACGTCTGGAAGTTGCGAAGGCCGCCGACGGCGCGATCTGGGCCTCAGGCGATGATGGCCTGGCACGTTATGACCCGGCCGCCGATAAACCAGGTGGCCGGCCGTTCCACAGTTTCACGGCGAACGAGATTGGGGTCGCCCTTGGATGGGTCAGAGACCTCACGCCGACGGACGATGGGTCACTTTGGTATCTCGCCGACCGCAACCTTGGATTTGTTCGCTACGACGGCCGGAGTTTCCGGCTGTTTACTTCGAGCGACGGTTTGGGTGCGGAGCGCCCCCGTTCAATGGCTAGGTCATCAGATGGCACGCTCTGGTTCATCACCGCCTGGAAAGGCGATCGGAACGACGTCCTGACGCGCTATGATGGGAAGACGTTTGCCAACTTCAGTGTCACCAACGGCCTGGCCGGACGCTTCCTCGACGAGATCATACCAGCGCCGGACGGAGGCGTATGGCTCCGTTACGGCTGGGAAGCGACGAATTCCTTTGGCGTCAGCCATTATGACGGGAAAACATTCCAGACCTTGACGACCGCGAACGGCCTGCCGGATAACAAAGTTGCGGGTGTCTTTTGCGAGCCCGACGGCATCACCTGGTTTATCATGGCCGATAACGGCGTTTGCCGCTACGACCCGCAGACGCGGAAGTTCGAGCCTTTCACCACCGCGCGGGGCCGGCTCGCCCAGAACAACGTCCGCCAGATGTTTCGCGACGAAGCGGGGTTGCTGTGGTTTGCGACGGAACGCGGCTTCACCCGCTACGATGGCATCGCTTGGTCCTCGCTGGATGAACGCGATGGGTTGCCCAACCACGCCGTGCGGCAGTTCGAAAAAGCGGAAGGTGGTGCGATGTGGCTGTCAACGGACAATGGCCTCGTGAAGTTTCAACCGCGCAAACTGGAGTTGAAGTCTCCGCGAGTGAACGTCCAGACCGACCGGCTTTACGAAGCGCTTACCAATCTGCCCTCCATCACGGCCGGCCGTTTGGTCACGATCAAGTTCTCCAGCATTGATTACCGCACCCGCCCCGAGAATCAGCAGTTCCGCTGGACGCTCCTGCCGGGGGATGTGGCCAGCGCGCCGGCGAAGACCGACGCGAAATGGAGCGAGCCTTCGCGGAATGTTCAGTTCCCGTGGACAGCGGCGAGCGCCGGAGCGTGGACGTTTTTCGTCCAGGCGATTGATCGCGACCTGAACTACTCCGCACCGGCGCGCGTGGTGTTGCAGGTCGTGCCCCCGTGGTTTGCCAATGCCTTCATCATGGTGCCGTCGGGGGGCGCGTTGCTGGGTTTGATTGGCTGGGCGTTTGTCGCCCGGTCGCTGGTCATCCGCCGCAAGCGTGAGTCCGAACAGTTGCGGGAGCAGATGCTCGAACAGGCGCAACACGCGCGCGAAGCGGTCGAAGCCAAGGCCGCTCAACTCGCCGAGTCCAACTTGCAACTACAGTCGGCGAAGGAGGCGGCGGACGCGGCCAACAAAGCCAAGAGCCTGTTTCTGGCGAACATGAGCCACGAGATTCGCACGCCGATGAACGCGATCCTGGGTTACTCGCAGATTCTCAAGCGCGACAAGGACCTGCCCGCGAAGCATCGGCAGTCGGTCGAGACCATCGAGAAGAGCGGCGACCACTTGCTGGGCATGATCAACGACATCCTTGACCTCTCGAAGATCGAGGCGGGCCGGATGGAATTGCAGCCGTCGGATTTCGATTTGAATGACCTGATCGCGGGCATTGCAGCGATGTTCAAGATGCGTTGCGAGGAGAAGGAACTCCGACTCAACGTGGTGGCGTTCGCCGATGGCCCGATCCCGGTGCGAGGCGATGAAGGCAAACTGCGCCAGGTGTTGATCAACCTGTTGGGCAACGCGGTGAAGTTCAGCGACCAGGGCGAGATCACGTTGAAGATCCGACCGGTGAATCAGGTGGTTAGGGATGCGCTGCCGCAACGCGGCGCTAGCGTGTATCGCTTCGACGTCATTGACACCGGGCCGGGCATTTCCGAGGCGGATCAGAAGGAAATCTTCCAGCCGTTCCAGCAATCCGAAGCCGGTTTGAAGAAAGGCGGCACCGGACTGGGCCTGGCGATCTCGCGGCGGCAGGTGGAATTGATGGGCGGCGACGTGAAACTGGAATCCACCCTGGGGAAGGGCAGCCGGTTTTATTTCGAGATCGAACTGCCGGCCGCGCAAGGTCAGTTGGAGAAGCATCGGGTCACGGAGGCCCGTGACGTGGTGCGGCTAGCCGCTGGCAGCCGGGTCAACGCGCTGGTGGTGGATGACAATCAGAACAACCGCGACGTGCTCTCGCAGTTGCTGCTGGGCATCGGCTGTCAGGTGCGCCTGGCCGAGAGCGCCTTGCAAGCGTTTGACCGGGTGAAGGAGGAACTGCCCGACATCATCTTCATGGACATCCGGATGCCGGGCATGAACGGGGCGGACGCGACGCGCAAGATCATTGCCGAGCACGGCCCGGACAAGATCAAGATCGTGGCGATCACAGCATCGGTGCTGGAGCACGAGAAGGCCGGGCACATGGCGGCCGGGTTCCACAACTTTCTTTCGAAGCCGTTTCGGTTTCCGGACGTGTGCGCGAGCCTTAAGCAGTTGCTCCAGGTGGACTTTGACTACGCGGATGAGCCCGGCGGCGACGGCGCAGCAGGGAAAGGGCTGGATGCGTCGACGTGTTCGATCCCGCTGGCGGTGTGGGAGACGCTGAAGGAAGCGGCGGATCGTTACAGTCTGACGGGACTGAAGAAAGCGATGGAGCCGTTGGAGCAGAATGGGGAAGCTGGCCGGCAAGCTGCGACCGAACTGAAGCGACTGGTGCATGAGGGGGATCTGGATCGGGTCAGTGCGTTCCTCGAACAAGTAAAAGAGAAAGGCGGTGTGGTGTGAGCTGTTCCATTTTGGTGGTGGATGACATCGCGGCCAATCGCAACTTGCTGGGCGCGACGCTTGAACCGAAAGGCTACGAAGTGCTGCTGGCCTCGAACGGCGCTGCGGCGCTGAAAGTGGCCGCACGCGCGCGGCCAAACCTGATCCTCATGGATGTTAATATGCCGGAGATGGACGGTTACGAAGCGTGTCGCCAACTGAAAGGCATGCCCGGCCTTGCCGAGATTCCGGTCATTTTCATCACGGCCAATGACGATCCGGACAGCCTGGTCAAAGGGTTCCAAGCGGGCGGAGTGGATTACATCACGAAGCCATTCAAGGCGGAGGAAGTCCTGATGCGGGTGGAGACGCACGTGAGAATCCACACGTTGACCAGCGCCGTGGAGAGCAGCAACCAGGAGCTGGCGCTTAAGAATTCCGAACTGCTGACGGAGGTCGAGCGACGCAAACAAGCCGAGGCAAAAGCGAACGAAGCCAACGAAGCGAAGAGCCGGTTTCTTTCGTTCATCAGCCATGAGATGCGGTCGCCGCTCAATGCCATCATCGGCTTCAGCGAGGAACTGGTCGACGGCTTGACGGATGAGACGCTGGCGCAAAGCCGCGATGACGCCACGCGCATCCGCAGCGCGGGCGGGCATCTTCTCGGCTTGATTAACAACTTGCTGGACCTTTCGAAGATCGAAGCGGGTAAAATGCCGCTCAACCTCGAGGAGTTCGCGCTCATCCCGTTGGTGGTCGAACTGGGCAAGGACGTGGAACCACTGGTCCGGCGCAATGGAAATAAGCTGACGGTGCAATCCAATGACGAGATCGGAATCGTCCGCGCCGACGCGACGAAACTAAAGCAGATCCTGATGAACCTGATCAGCAACGCCGGGAAGTTCACCCAGAATGGTGCCATCACCCTCTCTTTTCGGGAACCTGCCGACGGCGATGTGAAACGGTTTGAGATCGCGGTTACCGACACCGGGATTGGTATGACCGGTGACCAGATGCAGCGCCTGTTCCAGCCGTATCAGCAGGCGACGGATACCACGGCCCAGCAGTATGGCGGCACCGGGCTCGGGCTGGCGATCAGCCGGCAGTTTTGCCGTCTGATGGGGGGCGATCTGGCCGTAACCAGCGAGCTGGGCAAAGGATCTACTTTCGCCGTAATACTGCCGTTCCAAGTAGGTAAAACTTCCGAATGAAGTTTGGAAACCTGCGGCAGACTTGGTCGGAGTCCCGTGCGCCTTGCTGGAGATCGGAAGTCAGGGTAGCCTCTCAACGTGAAACTGGAATCAGTCATTCACATTGATAGGAAGCCGGTTTTTGACGCTGCGCGGTTATGCAACACATGTTCCGGATTTTCTTGTCCGGCGGGTTTCATGTTCCTACTCTCTCGATCCGTGGATCAGGCTTTTGCAGCCAATTTGAAGACGTTGCCTGTTGCCGATGGCTTGTGTGCCCGGTTGAAGGGTTGCGTTTCTGTGTCCATGATTGCCCGAATTGAATGGATTCGTGGATATCGGATCCTTCGCTGAGCGAGTTTTTTCAAAAAACCCCGTTCCGCGAGGGCGGAACGGGGTTTTCTATTTTTCCCATGAAAGCACCTCCAGTTGAAATATACGACACCACCCTGAGGGACGGTTCCCAGGGGGAAGGCATTAATTTTTCGCTCACGGATAAGCTGCGCATTGCCGATCGGCTCGACCAGTTCGGGGTGCACACCATCGAGGGTGGATGGCCGGGGTCCAATCCCAAGGACATGGAGTTTTTCGCCCAAGCCCGCAAGCGACGCTGGAAATCCGCGCGAATTTCCGCCTTTGGGTTTACCCGTCGGAAAGCCGTGCCGGTCGAGAACGACGATCAGATCCGCATGTTGCTGGATGCGGAAACTCCGGTGATTACCATCGTGGGAAAATCGTGGCTGCTGCACGTCCATGAGGTGCTGCGGGTCAAGCCCGATGAAAATCTGGCAATGATTGGCGATACAATCCGCTATTTGAAGGACCACGGTCGGACGGTGGTGTACGATGCCGAGCACGCGTTTGACGGATTTTTGGACGAATCCGAGTATGCGCTGGCCACGTGGCAGGCGGCCGAGAAGGCCGGGGCGGACTGCGTTTGCCTCTGCGATACCAACGGGGGCCGACTGCCCTCGGAGATTTCACGCATTACCACCCATGCACGGGGCCGTCTGAACGCCCGCCTCGGGATTCACACGCACAACGACGCGGGATTTGCCGCGGCGAATGCGGTGGCCGCCCTGGAAGCCGGGGCCGTTCATGTCCAGGGAACGATCAACGGCTACGGGGAACGAACCGGGAACTGCAATCTCATCACGCTCATCCCAACGCTTCACTTCAAGATGGGCCGGACGGGAGTACCCGTGAAATCACTGCCGAAGTTGAAGGAATTGTCCGAGTTTGTGAACGAGATCGCCAACATACGTCACGATACCCGGCAACCCTGGGTTGGGCAGACAGCATTCGCCCACAAGGGGGGCATCCATGTGCATGCCATCGAGCGCGTGGCACGGAGCTACGAGCACATTGAACCGGAGAAAATCGGCAATCATCGGCGGGTGCTGGTGAGCGACATGTCGGGACGCACCAATATCCTGGTGAAGGCGGCCGAGCTTGGATTCAAGCTGGCGGCGGACCAACCGGAGACGCGGACGATCACGGCGAAAGTGAAGGAGCGCGAGAATGCCGGCTACGAATACGAGGCGGCGGAGGCATCCCTGGCGTTGATGATCCGTGGTGTTCTCGATCACAATCCCGAACTGCTCTTCTCGGTGGACGGGTATCACGTTTCCGTGCGCGGCAACCGGGAGGGAGCCGTCTGCGAAGCCACTGTCAAGGTTCGGGTCGGTGACGTGGTGCATCATACGGTGGCGGATGGCGATGGTCCGGTGAATGCCATGGATTCGGCATTGCGGGCCGCCTTGGCAAAATCCTTCCCGCGGATTCGGTCGGTACGCCTGATTGACTATAAAGTTCGCATTCTCGACGGTGTCGCCGGAACGGCAGCGAAGATTCGAGTGCTGATGCAGTCCAGCGATGGCCGGCGCGATTGGGGAACGGTGGGTGTCAGCGAGAATATCATCACCGCCAGCCTGGAAGCCCTGGTCGACAGCCTGGAATATGCCTTGTTGGGTGCGTGACGACTCCGGATCGGTAAGGAATCGACGGCCGATCCGACTTAGGTATAGTCCGGAAAACAATTCGGCAGCTCTGAGTTTATGAAAAACATGCCCTGGATGACCTTTCTCGGAATCGGCGTCTTCGCCGTCCTGGCGGCCGGGATCTTTGCCTCGGTGCGCCAAGCCAGTCCGACCGAGTTACCACAAGTTTCCACCCATCCATCACCCCCCATGAAAGATTTCCAGAAACCCGACCCGGCGGAATTGAAGAAAAAACTGACCCCGGAACAATTCGCCATCACGCAGCAGTGCGGCACGGAGCCGGCGTTCCGCAACGCCTATTGGGACAACCACAAGCCTGGCCTCTACGTGGACGTTGTATCGGGCGAGCCCCTGTTCAGTTCGCTGGATAAATTCGATTCGGGCAGTGGCTGGCCCAGTTTCACACGTCCGGTCGCGGGCACTGGGATCATTGAAAAGAAGGACACCAACCACGGCATGGTGCGAACGGAGGTGCGCTCGAAGCAGGCCGATTCGCACCTTGGCCACGTGTTCAACGACGGGCCGGCACCCTCTCAGATGCGGTACTGCATCAATTCCGCATCGCTCCGATTCATCCCCGTGGAACAACTGGAAACGGCCGGGTACGGCGCGCAGTTGGAACCTTTCGTGAAGGCGGGCTTGATCAAGGCGAGCGTGGGTGCGATGGCGGCGACGGCCCCAGCGGCGGCGACGACGAATCGCGAAACCGCCATTCTAGCCGGCGGTTGTTTTTGGGGTATGGAGGAGATTCTGCGAAAGATTCCCGGTGTGATCGACTCGACGGTGGGTTACTGCGGCGGCACCGTTCCCAACCCGACTTACAAGCAGGTCTGTACCGGACTCACCGGCCACGCGGAGGCAATCCAGATTGTCTTTGACCCGACCCAGCTGAGTTACGAGCAGTTGCTCGGCTATTTCTTTCGGATGCACGATCCCACGACGAAGAACCAACAGCACAACGACGTCGGGACGCAGTATCGGTCGGCGATTTTCTACACCACCGATGCGCAGATGCAGACCGCCGAACGGGTCAAAGCGGACGTCGACAAGTCCGGCCGATTCAAACGGCCGATCGTGACCGAGATTTCTAAGTCGGCTCCCTTCTATTCCGCCGAGGACTATCACCAAAAGTATCTCATCAAGAATCCCAGCGGCTACAACTGCCACGTCCTACTGGACAAGTAGCCGCTGCAATCCGCCATGAGGTTTCCACTGCTCCCTCCCGGTGTTGCGCCCCGCCGCGCGCTCGCCGTCGTCCTGTTGGCCAGCTTGATCAGCGGGACGGTTTCAGCTTTCGGCGCAGTGGAATTTAATCGCGATATCCGGCCGATTCTTTCGGACAAATGTTTTCGTTGCCACGGATTGGATCGTACTGCGCGCAAGGCCGGACTTCGCCTCGATGGATTCGAGGAGGCGACCGCATTGCGGAAAGAGGGGGCGGCTATCGTCCCGTCCCAACCTGCCCAGAGCAGACTCGTCCAACGGATCCAAAATCCGGATCCCCACGAAGTCATGCCGCCGCCGGAAACGGGGAAGTCGCTGACTTCGGAAGAGAAGACGCTGCTCGAACGATGGATCGAGGAGGGTGCCCGCTACGAAGCTCACTGGGCCTACCTTCCGTTGCCACCGTCACCGTCTCCCGGTCTGGCGAAAGGGACCGCGCGTGGCCCGGCACCGACCGAACATCCCGTCGACCGATTTGTGCGAAGCCGCGCGGAGACTGCCGGGATCGAGCCATCCCCCGAAGCGGACCGCCGGACGTTGATCCGCCGCCTGGCGTTGGATCTGCACGGGGTGCCGCCCCGACCGGAGCAGGTCGAGCGATTCGTGAAATCCCGGGATTCGCGGGCCTATGAAAAACTGGTGGAAGACTTTCTCGCCTCACCCCGGTATGCCGAGCGCATGACCGTTCAGTGGTTGGATCTGGTGCGTTATGCGGACTCGATCGGGTACCACGGCGATTGTCCGATCAGCCTGTGGCCGTATCGCGACTACGTCCTGCGTGCGTTTCAAGAGAATCTCCCGTTTGATCAATTCACCCGGGAACAGCTGGCGGGCGATCTGCTGCCGGGTGCGACCGAGCGTCAGAAAATCGCCTCGGGCTACAACCGCCTCCTCCGCATCAGCAACGAAGGCGGAGCCCAGGACAAGGAGTATCTCGCGAAGTATGCCGCAGATCGAGTTCGGACCACCTCGGCGGTTTGGCTGGGCTCGACCTTGGGGTGCGCGGAGTGCCACGATCACAAGTTTGACCCCTTCACGACCCGTGATTTCTACCGATTTGAGGCGTTTTTTTCAGACTTAAAGGAGAAAGGGTTTTATGGCAATGGGTTTGCCTCCGGCGACTGGGGCCCACGACTTTCATTGGCCACCCGGGAGCAGGAACTCCAACTGGAACGATTGAACCAGCAGATGCAGCGCGCCACAAATCAACTGGAATCAGCCGTTACCAATACGACCCGTTTCGAATTGGCCCGCACTCGATGGGAAGAGTCCATCAAGGTTCTGGATCACGAAAAACGACTCGAATGGCTCGTCCAGACCCCGGTGTCAGCCTCGACCCGGAACGGAGCATCGCTCTCGATCGGAACGAATGGCTGGATGACCGCGGAAGGAACCAATCCTGATTCCGAGACCTACGAGGTTACGTTTCGACCGGGCATCGGCCGGTTCACGGCGTTTCGGATCGAGACCGGATCCGATGAATCGTTTCCGGGCAATCGCATCGGCCGGGGCGGCATTTCCTTTGTGCTCACCGAAGTTGATCTGGCTGTCCGCGACGCCCGGGGAGCTCGCGGGGATCGGCCGCTGCGTATAGCACACCTGGTCGCAAACCAGGACGGCGATGGTTTCCCGGCTCTCGCCGCGATGGACCACAATCCGTCGACCGGCTGGGCAATCACCTCGGGGCAGTCCATCGAATGCCAGTTGGTGCTTCATCTCGCCCAGCCATTTTCGGCCGATGCCAGCACCGTGCTGATCCTTCGCCTGCATCACGATTCTCCGCAGCGCCGCTGTACGATTGCAAAATTCCGGGTGTCTGGCACCGATCGGGAAAACCCGCTTCCGGATCGTTTTACGTTGCCGGAGGAAACCCTCAAGGCGATCCGGAAGCCGGCGGCGGAACGATCCGAAGCGGAGCGCGCGGCGATCAACGCGACGTACCGGAAGATGGCTCCGGAAGGAATCCCGTTCGCGCGGCAGATGGCGAAGTTGAAAGCCCAGCGCAGCCAGCTGGCTGCCAGTATTCCGAGCACCTTGATTAGCCTGCCGATAACACCGCGAACCACTCGTGTGTTGCCCCGCGGAAACTGGATGGATGAAAGCGGCGAGGTCGTGGATCCGGGCATTCCTGCGTTCCTCGGAGTTCTGGACACCGGCAACCGACGCGCCACCCGCCTCGATCTCGCAAACTGGCTCACGGGGAGCGAAAATCCCCTCACCTCCCGCGCCTTCGTCAACCGCTTGTGGAAACAATTTTTTGGCACCGGCCTGAGCAAGACGTTGGACGACCTCGGCAGCCAGGGCGAATGGCCGACGCACCCCGAGTTGCTCGATTGGCTGGCGGCCGAATTTCGCCAACCCAACCATCGCATGCCCGAGGAAGTGGGACGGCAGGAGCCCCACCCGTGGGATGTTAAACACGCGATTCGACTCATCGTGACCAGTGCCACCTACCGGCAGCGCTCGGTGAGTCGGCCGGAACTTGACGAACGGGATCCCTTCAATCGCCTGCTTGCCCGTCAAAGCCGCTTCCGAATTGAGGCGGAATTCGTCCGTGACAATGCCCTCGCCATTTCAGGTCTCCTTTCCGGAAAGTTTGGCGGCCCCAGCGTTCGCCCCTACCAGCCGGACGGCTACTGGGCGTCGCTGAATTTCCCCAAGCGTGAATATGTCACCGACCGGTCGGAAAACCTCTATCGGCGCGGATTATATACTCATTGGCAGCGCACCTTTTTGCATCCGAGCCTGCTCGCATTCGATGCGCCCGGGCGTGAGGAATGCACCGTGAATCGGATTAACTCGAATACGCCGCTCCAGGCGCTCGTGCTCCTGAACGACCCAAACTTCACCGAGGCCGCCCGGGTGTTTGCCGAAAAGACCCTCCGACACGGTGGACGCAATTTGGATGCACGTTTGCGCTGGGCTTGGCTCCGGGCGCTCGGACGGCCGCCCGAGGCTTCCGAACTCGCGGTCCTCCGTGAACTTCACACCCGTCAACAACAGGAGTTCAGCCAGGACCCGGCGGCCGCAGCGCAGCTCATTGAGGCCGGCACAGCCCGTGTGCCCCGGGATCTTCCCGCCGTTGATCTGGCCGCGATGACGAGCGTTACACGCGCTCTACTGAACTTGCACGAGACCATCACCCGCAATTAGCGGCGGGCGATCACAAACACCGAAACGGAATAGGTCGAGCGGAGAGTGGCTGATTTCGGGCAAGGATGTGACCGCTGGATTTATTTCGCGGTTCGGCCGGGCCAATCTCCACGTTCCACATGAGCACCAGGTTTTCATTCATGCCATTCGTGTCATTCGTGGGCACACCCGCATTTTCTTTTGCCCACGAATCACACCAATCACACGAATGCCTGAGCCGATTGACGCTGGGGTTCTTCGAGGTCCGGAGGCCGAACCAGGCTGCTCCAGTCAACACGCCGGTTGCGTCGTCTTGGGCCACGAGCGTGGTCGAAGTCCTGGGGCTCGTGATCCTGGAAGTCTCCAAAACGGAACGAGAAATGACACTGCGGAAAAGCCGTCTTTGCTGGCTCTGCCGCTTTTTATTCCCGGAATTTCACTTGGAATCCGAAGCAGCCTCCAACAGAAGCGAACGATGAAAGCGAAGGATGATCCGTCGAAAAATTGGCTTCGTTTGCTTCCTTTCCTTCTGTTCAATGGTCCCACGTGTCCCCTCTCTTCGACAAGGCTGACTCGCTGAGTCATTCGGCTATCGGTGCGGCTATCTAGGTCCACCAGCTCGAAGCAGGGCAACAATATCACGCGAATCGCCGATTCTTATTGATTCATCCGACCCGAATGCTGAGGACACCGCCGCCACCGCCCCTCGAAATCTCCCTCGCCCAATGAAAACTCACTCCCAAAATTTCCCCTGGCCCCTACTACTGTTTCTGTGGGCACTGTTCTCCACTGTGAACTCCCCCGCCGCCGCGCCAATCCCACTGCGCGCGGGTCCGGTGACCTTGTTCTTCGAACCGGACAACGCGTCTTTGCGCTACGTAAAGGTCGGCTCGCACGAGATTCTCCGAGGGATCACAGCGCCGGTGCGCAACTCGTTTTGGGGCACCGTCCTGCCGGTGGTGTCGAACGTGGAACTGGACGACAAGGGGGACCATTTCACGCTCAAGTTTGAAGCTCTGTGCCGCGAGCGGGAAATCGATTTCCTTTGGCACGGCACGATCCGGGGCAGCGCGGGCGGCGAGATCGAGTTCACATTCGATGGGACGGCCCGTTCCACGTTTCAGCGGAATCGGATCGGCTTTTGCGTGCTCCATGGACCGTCGGCGGCAGGCAAGCCGTGGATGATCGAGAACGTTCGCGGAGAGAAGTCGAAGGGCCGATTTCCCGACTTCATTGCGCCCCATCAGCCGGCCAAGGAGATTCGAGAGATTGCGCACGAATTGACCCCGGGCCTTTGGGCGCATGTGCGAATGGAGGGCGACACGTTTGAGATGGAGGATCAACGCAACTGGACCGACGCGTCCTTCAAGACGTATTGCACTCCCCTCGAGATTCCTTACCCCGTGCGAGTGGCTGCGGGCGCCCGGGTGGTGCAGAAGGTCTCCATCCGGTTGGAAGGTTCTGTTCCGAAGATCGACCCTTCGAGCCACCCCGCCACGGATCACCTTTTCCTCACGGTGACCGGGCGGCAAAATCCGCTTCCCCGCCTTGGCCTCCAGGTCTCCACCCAAACCGGGGAGCTTTCCGACATCGAGGTGAAACGGCTCAAGGCGTTGAATCTGGACCATCTTCGAGTGGATTTGGCCTTAACGAATGATCATTCCCTCCTTCAATTGCGCCAGGCCACCGTGCAGGCCCGATCGCTCGGCGTGAACTTGCACGTCGGCCTCCGCCTGGGCCCAGAGCCGGCGCGAACGCTGCAACGGTTGGCGGAGGAAGTCCGGTCACTCCGCCCGCCGGTCTCCGTCTGGTTGATCCTCGGAGCGGATCCCACGCTCTACCAACTCGCCCGCCCACACCTGAAGGCTCTCGACCCAAAGGTTCTTGTCGGCGCAGAGCACGACGACATCAACTTCACGCAGCTGAATCGCATCCGGCCCACGGCAGACATGCTCGAGGTCGCAGCCTACGGTGTCATCCCTCAGATTCACGCGTTCGACAATCTATCGATCGTGGAGACTCTGGCGATCCAGGGGGACACCGTCCGCAGCGCCCGGCAATTCATCGGTGCCAGCCCGCTCCTGATCACGCCGGTGACTCTGCGGTTGCAATCGGTCGCGCTGGCACCGCTTCCGGGTGAGCTGCCCTCCAGCGTGGATGTCCGGCAACCGACGCTCTTCGCCGCCGCGTGGACGCTCGGCAGCATCAAGTACCTGGCGGAGGCGGGCGTTCAGAGTGCCACTTACTACGAAACGGTTGGGTGGAAGGGCATCATGGAATCGGCAGCGGGGACGGCCCTGCCGGACAAGTTTCCCTCCCAACCCGGGGCCGTTTTCCCGATCTATCATGTGCTGCATCAGCTCAGTGAGTTCGCCGGCGGAGCCGTGCAACACGTGGATTCGTCGGATACCCTTTCGGTCGCGGGACTCGCGCTCAGGAAGGGAAACCGCCTGCGTTTGTTGGTCGCGAACCTCACGAATCGTGAGCAACCCGCCGCCATCCGAGGGTTGGGTGGTGCGGTCGAAGTCCGGCAACTGGATGCGCGCAACACATTGTCGCCCGGTCAATCGGCCGATGCCTTCGTCGTGAAATCCGGGGATCCGGTGGCGATGGAGCTCCCAGTTCTTTTGCCGCCCTACGGCGTGATACAGATTGATCAAGGAATGTGACGGAACCGAGGACCGCGTGGCGAATCCGGCAATCCCATGTTCTGTCAAACCAACTGAATGAAACGAATTCTGCCCTGGGCCTATCAGGGGCTCATCCTGTTCTCGATTGGCTTCTTGGCCGCGGGCGCTGTGATGCTCCTCCGTGGGCAGCTCACCCTGGTGATGCCGATGGTGAGCGGTGCGATGTTTTGCCTGGCACTGGCGTCGGGAGGTTTCCCGGCCTTCCGTAATTGGGCGTTCCTGATCTGGTTGTCCACGGCCATCGTAATCGGAATGACATTCCCGGGGTGGTTTATCGGTGTGGGTGATTTCAAATTCACCCGGATGTTCATGCCCATTCTTCAACTCATCATGTTTTGCATGGGCACCACGTTGAGTGTGGCGGATTTTGCGCGCGTGATTCGCATGCCGGGCGGCGTTGTGGCGGGAATCGTCTGCCAGTTCACGATCATGCCGTTTCTCGGTTATGGCCTCGCGAAAGCCTTCGGGTTCCCGCCCGAAATCGGTGCCGGGATCGTCCTCGTCGGTTGTGTGCCAAGCGGTCTGGCCTCGACGGTGATGGTCTTTATCGCCCGCGCGGATGTCGCGCTGTCTGTCACCCTAACGGCCATGACCTCGTTACTGGCTCCGATCATTACTCCCTTCATGATGCAATGGCTGGCGGGAGAAATGATCGAGATTAACGCAGGGAAGTTAACGTGGGATCTGACAAAGATGACGGTGCTTCCGGTCCTGGCCGGTCTCGCTTGGCATCACTGGATGCGCGACCGGGCGAAGTGGTTGTCCCTCATCATGCCCTATTTTTCCATGGTGGGGATCATCACCATGACGTTGCTCACCATCGCGATCGGGCGCGACAACCTGCTGCGGTTGGGGGCAATTCTCATCGTTGTATGTTTCCTTCATAGTACGGCTGGCTACCTCCTGGGCTATTTCGTGTGCCGCTGCTTGCGAATGAACTCGAGTGCCTGCCGGACCATTGCTTTCGAAGTCGGAATGCAGAATGCCGGCATGGCCTCGGCCGTCGCCGCATCCCTCAATAAAGTCGCGACGTTGGGCCTCGCCCCGATCGTGTTCGGGCCGGTCATGAACATCACGGCGTCGACCTTGGCAAATTGGTGGCGAGCCCACCCGGTGGATCCCAAGCGCGACTGACGACGGTGGCGCAGTTCATCCGACGGTTTAGTGCGAGCGCGAGTTCAGGGCATTCTCGTTTTGCCCATCGGCGACGATTCTCAAAGGCGATTACTTCTGAAAGACTCGATAAAATCGCTGTTTGCCGTTCTGAGGAATCAGATAGGGGCTTTCTTCCCCAGTCAGATCCTGCCAGGAACCGCCGAGAGCATCCGCCGCCTGCAGCACTCCGGTGCCGGTCCAATAGAGCAAGATGTCGCTTCCCGCCCGATCCAAGCTCAGTTGAATGATGTTCGCAGGCGGAGCTTCGAAAACCGCTCCGATGAGCACGGTACTATTCCGGGTCTCCGGGTGGGTGGAACTCTGGCTGATCAGCCGCAGGGTGAATGGTGTGCCGGGCGGCTCGTTCGCCGGAGGCTGAATCTCTAGGACCACATCCTTGGTCTGGCCGAGACCTAGCGTCAGGTTGGCCGGTGTGATCGACTTTACATAGCCGCGATCGCCGGTGGTCGAAACGGAGAAAACGTCGGGATCACCCACGTTGGTGAGTTTGAAGGTCAGCGTCGTTGCCTTACCTGCCAGCAGCTTCGGGAAAGGCGGTGCTTCGATGAACACAGTCTGGGCCTTTATCGCGCCGGCCTGGACCCGCTGATAGCTCTTCCCTTGCTTGTCCTTGCCAGTCACGTAAACGACGAACGGTTCCGTTGGGAGCAGGCCCTTGCCGAAAAAGCGGTTGGTCGGACCCGCTGGGGCGGGGTCCATGGGCAGGACCTGCAGCACCTTGCCTTCTCGGTTTCTCAACTCAAATTGGGCCGTGGCAAAGCCTTCGCTCAGTTCGGCGCGCGCGTTATTGGTTTGGCCGGCGACCGGTTCCCCGCCCATCTTGAAGAAGCCCTCGTGGCCCCCCCGCCCACCCTGTTTGACAAAGTTGAATTGGCGCAGAGCCAGCGGGCTGCGTCCCGCGATCTGAAGATCAAACGAACCTCCCTCCGACACAAGGACCGTCCACTTCCCGGCAGTCGGACTTAAGACGGAAATGGATTGTCTAAGACCGTCGGTCTGGATGAGCACACCCGTGTCGGCAGCCTGAACCGCTGTTCCATCCGGACGCTTTAAGGAAAGTCCGTTGGTTCCGTTAAACGAGAGGGCGAGGTCGGTCAGGGTTGCATCCACCGGAACCAGATATAATTTCGAGGTTCCCAGGGCTGTGTCTTCGATCGATAGCAAATCAACGGAATCGACCTGACTGGCGGCCACGGCGGCGGCACCGGCGGGCAGGAACGGCACCGGAACCCGTGAAATCCGGTACTTATTCTGGCGATGAGGGATTCCTCCAAGCGGTTTAATGAGGAATGAAGTGGAGTGGGTTTGCCCGCCGATCGCGACCGAAACACCCGGGGTCAGATCCGATTCCACGCTGTCGAACTGATACTGATGCGGCAGGACCAATGTGTAGGCCGCTATTCCCGTCACGCTTTCGGAGGCCGTAGCCTTTATGATCAGCACGTGCGAGGCGGCACCGGTCAAGTCCGGCATGAAAATGCTGGAGGTCCGCTTCGAAAGCAAATTAACGATTTTATCGAGTTCCCGGCCATCCAAGGTGATCAGGAAATCAACCGCCGATCGAAGATTGTCATTGGTCACGCGCAAGCTAGAATCGGCCCCGAACAGTTTGCGCAACTTGTCATCCCCGTCATCACTGCCGTATTTTTGAACCAAGGCATCCCTTATCCCGCGAATGAACTCACGGGTGGCGATTGCGGCCGCTTCGGCGGCCACCGGGTGGAGGGCCGGGAAGTGTGTCCAGGCACCCGCACCAAAAACTCCGGAATGATCCGAATCCTTGTTCAACCATTCGCAATAGACAGTCGGTCCTCCGGCCAACGAATCTGAAACGCCGCCATGGATAAATTTTTCGAGGATGAGCGGGGCGCCGGAGTCTCCGTAGTAGCCGCTGGTCAGCGCGGGAAGTGTGCACACCGGGACCGTGTTGCCCACCGGCGACGGTGCAAACGGCGTTGAGAACGGAGGAATCAACGCCGGACAACTGACGGCCCTATTGCCGTGCAACTCGATCCAATTGCTGTGAGCGAAAAAATCTTGAAGGGTATGCAAAGCTCGCCCGAGCATAGTACGGGGCGCATGAACGTCGCTTTGGGCCAGTCCAAGGACGATCCCAGACACCATGTCTTTTATATGGTCCAAAGCAGGCCCAAAATTTTCGGCATCAAAGTGTAAATGAGGACTCTGATCCTCGTCCGTTGCCGCGTTCGCATCGGCAATCTCCTCCGCCGCATCTTTCAGACCTTTCTTTAGGCGAGTGGCACCAAAAAACTCGTTGTTTAAACTCGAACCAATGGTCGCTTCATCGGCGCCGATGGCGTCTAAGGTCATCTTCTCGTGTGAGACAGCCGCTCCACCGGGATAGGCGGAGGTGTAGAGACTTGTCGGCCAAAAGGCGAGGGCCGGCGTCGCGGCTGCGAGCATACTTACCGAACAGAACGTCAACCAGCGGAGGCTGAGATGCCGGAGTACGCGGGTGCGGGCCCGATTTTTCAGAAGCATAACGCAAAGCAATGGGATCGGGGTCTTTAAAAGCCGAAGGGCTGACCTTGCGGCCAGCCCTTCGTAGATACTTGAAACCGAAGTTAGTAGGTCGTCGTGGATTCGATCTCGGTGATCGGCACCTGACGAGCTCGGGTTGTCACTTCCACCTTCAAGCGCGCATCACCCGCAGCGATGGCTTTGCCCTTCACGGTGTAGGTAACCGTCTGTTTCAGCGGCACCGAAGCGACCGTCGGCCACACCACACTCTTCCCACTGACCTGGGCGTTGTTCGAGGCGCTCATCGGTTCCAGTTCCGGGGGGAAGAAGGCCTTGACCACGAGGTCGCGGAGATCGATCCCGCCGCCCTGGTTGGTAACCTTGATGGTGTACGTCGTTTGCTCACCGACTTGAATCGGGTCAGGATCGTCAACCACCTCCACGAGGATCGCGTTGATGCCCTGGATGATCACGCTGCAACTGGTGCTCGCCGGTTCCGCACAGGCACCGCGGGTCGTAGCGTTGAAGGCGTATGAACCGGCGCTCGGGCCGCTGAAGGTCCCACAGACGCGCTTGCTCGCGCCCGGGGCCAAGGAGCCCAGGTTCCACGAAACGTTCGCGCCCGATGCGGTGGCGCCGTCGGTTCCGGAGCTGAAGGTCAATCCTGCCGGGACAGCCACTGTCAGGACGGAGTTGGCCGCCGCGGAGTCGCCCGAATTCTTCACTTCCCAGCAAACCTGGAACGCACGGCCAATGAACTCAGTGAACTTCGCGCCGGCGATTTCCTTCTCGGCGGGAACGGCACAGACAACGGACAATACCGGCTTCACGACGGTGACGGATGCATCGGCAACCGCCTCAACTCCCTGCGCGCTGGTGGCCTTGGCAGGGTTCAGGAACTTGCCCGTCCTCGCCGCCTTGGCGGTGAAGGCAAAATCCTTGGATTGTCCAGGTGCGAGGGTGCCGGCGTCAAACGCGGCGCTGCTTTGACCCGCGTCGGTCAGGAGCCCCGCCGGCAGGCTGTCCGTGACACGCACGTTGGTCAGCTCGCTGCTGCCGTTGTTCTTGACAGTCAGCTTGACCGGGATCGGGTCGCACTGAGTTACCTGGGCGGGCATCATCTTCACGAGCTGGATGGCCGGTTTCACGACCTTGATCGTCTCGCAGACGGTGGGCCGGAAAGTGGCGGTGCCGCAGCCGGTAATGAAGCCTTCGGCGAGGGCAGTGCCTCGGACGCGAATCTCTTTGGACTGCCTGGGAGCGAGCTCCCCAATGATCCAAGTCGCGCCGCCAGGGCCCGTCCGATCTGCTTTCGGAGTCGATTGTTCGGCCCTAAAGTTGTTCGCCGTGTCGTCCGTGAGCGTCACATCCTGAAGAACCAAGTCGGTTAGGTTAGTGACCTTGTAGACGATGTCGAAAGGCTGACCGACCAACACTTCAGTCGGCACCGTTTTCTCGACGAGCAGGGCGCTCGTCTGACGGTTTCCGGTCGGGAACGCCGCGGTGGATGTACGGAAGCGACTATCCGATCTCGTCGTTGCCACGGGTGGCCTCACGGGGGTGGTTTCCACCTTGGGAGCCGGCGCCACCGGGGGTGGTTTCACTTCCGGGCTGCCCGTATGGACAAAATCAGGATCTGGACCGACCGGGCGGCCCGTGGTGCCCTGATGGACGTACGGGACGCTACCGGCGACTGGTTCCGAAGGAGCCGGTGGGGAGGCCTGCCGATGGGCGCAGCCCGCTGCCAGCATAACGAGTGCCGAAAGCACGGTTACGCCGCAACGTCTGAGTGTCGTGGTCGTTTTCATATCAATTCGATTCAATCTTTCAAGGGTTAACGCGTAGCCCGCCAACTTTAGGGTGCATCTCACGGAAAGGGTGGTTTTCTCGAGTGACAGTAAGATGAGATAAAAAATGCGCTGAGATTGCGAAGAGATTGTGGTCAGCCAGAAGGCTGGACGGAGAACTGCGCGTGTGGGAATAACTGCTGCCAGTAGCCGTTTCG
>CAMDJH010000093.1 GCA_945900455.1 Akkermansia muciniphila | reverse complement strand
TCCCGAAATATTCCTATACCTCCTTCTAACCAGTTGATGCTGTGGCAGTAATGACCGGATGGTTATGAATCCGACTCAACTGTTTGCCCTCCGCCAGGCTCTGGCAGCCTGGGATCATTACCAAGGCCTGATTGACGAGGTGGATCGGGAGATCGAAGTCGTGTTGAAAGCCCTGGCCGATAGTACTCCACGAGATCCAACGCCTGGGAAAGGAGCTTCGGGGAGCCCGCCGACCAAGCCGGCCAAGAAAAGCGGTCCCAACAGTGTGGCTGTCCCGAATCTGGCCGCTCTGATGTGGCGCATCTGTGGTGGGCACGATGCAACCCAGATTCCTGGATTGACCGATTCTTTGATCAGTCAACTGGTGGGGGAAGTGGGCTTGGACATGGGATGCTGTCCGAGCGATAAGCACTTCACTGCCTGGCTGGGTTTAGCGCCAGGGAGCAATCAGAGCGGCAAACGCAAAGGCAGATGGACTATGTCGGGCGAGGCCTCAAAGTCTATGAAACACAACAACTCCAAGCGCAACAGAAGGCGCTCCGGAATCTTGCCGCCCGCCACGGTTTCACCCTTACACCACTAACTCAGTGATTTCGGTTCATGGGCAGGGTGGCCGCAGAGGCCGGGAGAGGGGTCACTTAGATTCCACGAGTTCAGGAGTCCTGAGGCTGTTGTCGGAGAGTAATTGTGACAGCATGAGAAATCCTTGGAAGAATCAAGCCGCGGGGCAGTGACGGCGGAAATAGGCAACAAATTGCGTCAGGTTCCCTTCGCCCCGGACTACATCCGCAAGGTGCGGAAACGCGGCACCATCGGGAAGAAACGGACGACAGCGAAATGCTGAACGACTGAAGAGACAGGCTTATAGTTGAAGCAAGAAAACGCCGGTTTAACCGATAGCGGTTTCGTCTTTCGACGCTCCACGTTCGACGTAGCGAGGCAGAAGCCGCGTGGATCCCGGTTTTCTTTGCGTCTCCGCGCCTTTGCGTTAGAGCCGGTTTGAATTCAACTCCGCGTTTTCGCCAGTTCCTCGTCGGCGCGTTCGGTGAGCCAGGAGTTAATGAGGCTTTGGGAGGGCAGGAGGGCACACCAGCGCGGTTGGCCATGCGCCGGACTTTGTCGAGCGTCACGGTCGGTACGCGCAGGGAAATCGCCTCGCGCGTCGGCTTCAGATTGGGAAAGAACGCGCGTTGCCCCTTGGACAGATCGGCGTCGGCCCAATCAACCGCCGGCGCTACCTTCACGTATTGGATTTTTTTCGGCATACCATTTCCTTTCACGCCGGCTCATCGGCCGGACCGAAATCACCCGCAAGCGCGCGTCCCTTACTCGCCGCACAGGCGGACGCCGCGGCGCCGATCAGGCCGGCGTTCCGGCCGGTCATCGCGGGGACGATCGGCAAATTTCGGTGACCGTCCCACCAGATGTGGCGACGCGCAGAGTCGATCAGGGTGTCGCGATAGATTCCCACGCTGGCGCCCAGCCCGCCTCCGAGGACGACCAACTCGGGATCAAGAACATTGACGAGCAACCCCAGGGTTCCGCCCAGCGCCTCGGCAGCCGAGCGAAGGACACGCTCCGCTCGCTCATCGCCCGCCGCTGCGGCCGCCATGACATCCTGTCCGCATTCGGCGTTGCCGTGAAGTCGGCTGAAGCGCGCCACCAACCCCGGACCGGAGGCGATCTGTTCCAAGGTGGGCCATGACGCCGGCGGTCGGGCTTCGTCGAAGCCCGGCAGCGGTCCGCTCGCCATCGTTCCGGTGGCACCGCGTGCCCCGACGAATGGTTGCCCGTCGAGGACGAGGCACGAGGCAATGCCTGTGCCGAGGGAGACATAGAGAAAAACCTTGGCGTTGCGGCCCGCGCCGAAAATCGCCTCGGCGCGGGCGGCGGCGCGCACATCGGACTCGATCACCGTGGGCGCCAACTTGGCGAGGTGCTGGCGCACGATTGCACTCGTCCAGTCGAGGCAGTTGGCGCTGGCGATATCGCCCGATCGATCCACGATTTCGCACACGCCCACGCCGATACCCTGCACCCGCCGGCCGGAGGCGAGCGCGTTGGCGACCAACTCGGAAACCAATTTCTCCACCGTCGCAAGCACCGCCTCACCGCCGCGCTCGGGCAACGTCAGGATCTCGCGGCGCGTCCGGACGACGCCGTCGGGGAAAGTCACCACACCGGCTGCGATCTTGGTTCCGCCGACATCGACGCCGAGGGCGGTGAACTCGGTCGAATTCATGGGGATGGTGGGAGATCCGTCGCTGCCGCGGCGTCGAGGAATACCTGCACGTCGCCGTGGCCTTGCAGCAAAGAGGCGGGGCATTGTGATCCGCGCGGGCCTGCGACCATCGCCCTCACCGCGGTTGTCTTGTGCGCACCATAGGCCATGACGAGAACCTGCCGTGCGGCCAGAATTGTTTGCAAGCCGACGGTGACACCCTTCGCGGGAGCGTAGTCTCCGGCGAACCAAGTGCGGTTCGCCTCGATCGAGACGGGATCGAGATCGAGCAAACGCCCGGGGGAATTCTCGGCACTTCCGGGCTCGTTAAAGCCGAGGTGTCCATTCTGACCCAGGCCAAGGATGACGATATCCAGCCCGCCCGCCTGGTCAATGAGCCGCTCGTGTTCGCGCATGCTAGCCACCGCGTCTGCCTCCAACGAACTCACGGTATGAAATTGCGCGGGCGGAATTCCCCAGGCTTGCTGCACGCAGCGGCGCAGCAGGTTTGCACAATTGCGCGGCTCGTCCCTCGGTACACCCACGTACTCGTCGAGTGCAAAAATGTTCAGGTGCGCGAGATTGAGCTGACGCTCGGCGATGCGGCGATAGAGTTCGAGCGGGGTGTTCCCGGCGGCGACCATGACGTTGCGGTTCGTCGGCGACTTGAGTCCGTCGGCGAGAAAGTCGGTCGCCGAACCGTTGGCCTTCTCCGCTGTGGTAAAGGTGTGTGTCTTCATGAAAGAGTTCTCGGTTCGCCACCCATCGCACGATTGCCGGGGCGGTGAGAGCCGCAACCAACCATTCACTTGGCCTCAGCCACGCCACGCGCCAGCGATCGGAGGTAGGCGGCGTTGCAGCCGCAGCAGCCGCCGAGGAAGCCGATTCCTTCCTCCTTCGCTCCCTTCCCGAAGTCCACAAAGTCGGTTCGCGAAACCTGGATGGTTTCCAAGTCATCGGGGAACGCGGGCAATCGCGTGAAACTGTGGCAGGCGTCCGTCGTGTGAAAGGCGGCGGGTTGCGCGGCCAGCGGCACGTTCGTCGCGGCGCGCATGGCGCGAAGCAATGGGAGCATGCGCTTCGGGTCCTGTTCGCAGTTGGCGCCGACGGCGATGGCACCGAGGTCGGCCATTACTTTGGCGCATTCGGCGGGCGTGTGACCGTCGGTGCATTGGGAGATGAGCGGGCGAAAGCTCATGGTGGCCACGGCGGGCAATCCAACGGCGGCGGCGCACTCGAGGGCGACTTTCATTTCGGCGAGGTGGAAGAACGTTTCGAGGATCAAGAAGTCCACGCCCGCGTCTTTGAGCAGTCGGATTTGTTCGGCAATGTGATCGCGCGATTTGCCGAGGGACTCCATGCCTTCGCGTTCGGTCAATTGCGTGCGTGAGACGCTGCCGGCGACGAGCGCCTTATCACCGGCGACTTCCTTCGCAAGTTTCACCGCAGTGGCATTGATGGCTTCAGTCTGCGAGCCGTAGCCCGCACGATTGAGCTTTTCGCGCGTCCCGAAGAAGGTGAGCGCCTGGAGCACCTGGGAACCGGCGTTGAGGAACTCGCGGTGGAGTTCGCGCAAGGCGTCGGGATGCTCAATGGCGACCTCGGGCGTAAACTGGCCGCTGCCGCGGCCGGTGCCGACCTTCTCGCGGCCGGAGCCGCTGTCCACGTAACCGCGTCGTTCGAGTTCGATGAGATAACCGCCGTCGCCGAGGACGACGTTGTGTTTCAGGAGTTCGGTGATGGATTTCATGTTCGATCTAGATGTGAAAGCGTCAACGGGTTGAAGGTTCTGTGGCGGGTTTTTCCCACGCGAGGGCCGTCACCGACACCAGCGCCACGAAAATGCCCACCGTTTCCCGACCGCTGATCTTCTCGCCGAGAAACGCGATGGCGATAGGGACGCTGACCAGCGGATACAGTCCGGCGAGCGGCGCAATGATGGATGCCTTGCCGGCACAGGCAAAGGCGAGAAGGAGGGCGAAGTTACCGAGGCTGAAGAACAGCCCCAGACCCGCGACGAGCAGCCAGGTTTTGACTCCGATCGGGCCAGCGATGGGTTCCAGGAACAGGAGCACTCCCGCGACGGGCACAAACGCGGCGAGGAACCAAAGGGCGGATAGTTCGCCGGAGATGTCGTTGGTGGAAATCTTCTGAAGGAGGCCGGAGACACCCCACAGCCCGATCGGAATGAACGCGAAGATCAGCCATCGATTCAGGGTGCCTTGAACGCTGGCCACGTTGAAGAGGCCAATTGCGACGAGCGACAGTGCGATGCCGGCGAGTTGGATCGGATTGAGCCGTTCTCGCAGGAATGCGACCGCGAGCACGATCGTTACGAGCGGATAGAGTGCGGTGAGTGGCACCACGGTGGCGGCTTTGCCGCCGAGGTTCAACGCATGGTAGTAGGCGACATTGCCTGCGCAGGTCAGGGCGCCGGCGAGGAAACTGTTGATTGCGCCCCGCCGACGGTTGCCGGCGGCCGTGAGTTTTTTCGAGCGGCCAAGAGCGAGCATCACGGGAAGCAGCCCGACGGTGGAGAGCGCCTGGCTTTGTGCCGCCGTAACGGAGTCGCCGATGAGTTTGGAAAGCACCGCCCACACGCCCCAGCAGAGGACGGCGACAACGGTGAGGAGGAACCAGCGGGGCATGGGTCAATGCTCCCTCGTCCGGTCGTGCAGGCGGTGCGCGGCCTGCTCGGTGTGGGGCTCTGGAAAGAGGGGCGGTGAGAACGTGCTCGCCAACGGCAGTGCACGGCCTTCGCGGCTTGCCTGCTGCGCTTTGAGCATGATTTCCAAAACGTGCAGCGCGTGATCCGGCGTCACGAGCGGCCGGGTCCCGTTGCGGACGCAATCGACCAGATGATTCAAGCCATCCGTCCACGGCCAGTCCGGAGTGGTCTCCTTGAACACTTGCCAGGCGCCCACCGAATTCTGCCACAATTCGTAGCCCTCCGGATCCCAATCGTCGCCGAGCATTTGCAGGGTTCCGGTGGTCCCGTAGACCTCCAGTGCGGGATTGCGATATTGCTGCATCGTGAAGCCGGAGGTCACGACGGCGAGCATGCCGTCACCGAAGTCGAGTAACACCTGTGCGTTGTCCTCCGCTTCGACTTGGATCTTCCGCCCGTTGATTTCGCGTTCAGGAATCGCCACGCCCGTCATGGCCATCACGCGCTTCGCGGGCCCCAGCAATCCGGTGAGGCTCGTCAGGCAATAGACCCCGAGATCGAACAGGCAGCCACCCCCCGGCTTGTAGAACCATTCGCTCCAGTCCGGTCCGGCCCAACCGTAGCGGACGCGGGCCGAACAGGGTTTCCCGATGTCGCCCCTCCGAATCCGGCGGGCCAGTGTTTGAAACGTCGGGCTGAGAATCGTAAAGGGCGCGCAAACGAGATGGCCGGGGCTGTCCTTCGCTCGTGCGGCCAGCGCCTGTCCGTCTTCCAGCGTCGTGGCGAGCGGTTTCTCCATCAATACATGCTTGCCCGCATCCAGCGCGGCGATGCCCAGGCGCGCGTGCGCGGTCATGGACGTGAGAATGAGGACGACGTCCACGTCCGGTGACGCGATGACTTCCTGCGCTTGGGTTGTGAAGCGCTCCAAGCCGAGGGTGGCGCAGGCCGTGGCTCGCTGTGCTTCCCGGCCGCAGGCGATGACCGGCTCGGCCAGGCCACGCACGCGGAGCGTTTCGATGAGGGCGCGATACGCGCTGAGTACATTGCCACAGCCGACGATACCGAGGCGGAGAGGTGACGTTGGGCGGGCCATGTTGACCGGCGGAGTCAAACGCTTTTATGTTGTGTCTGCAACACATCGCCATTTCCCATTCGGGTGAGACGCAGTTTCCGTTGCTCGCGGTGCTGGAGGCAAAGAAGGCGGGCGTGAAGTCCATCGGCCTGACGAACGAGCCAGGCAGTGAACTGGCCCGCTCGGTGGATTTGCTTTTGCCGACGCAGACCGTCGAGCGGCCGGCGGGCAGCTTCGAGATCGCACCGCGCACAAGCCCGCGCACAGGCCCTGGGAGGGCGACAGAGGAGTTGGCACTTGGCGCATTATCCTGTAGCTCCGTCGCCCCTGACGGGGCTTAGGTTGTGTTCGAACGTTATCCCACGGCTCGCGCCGTGGGCTAGGGTCTGTCGCCGCTCCGCGGCTTTGGTAAATGCCCATTATTCTCGGGACACGCACGCTTTGATCTTCGCCCCAATGTCTGAGACCCTCGTTAATATGAAATCCACTCTCCGCCTCTTCTTTTGCTCGCTCGTGTGCTCTGGGGTTGTCGTCACGACCCGCTCCGCCCAGTTCACGCCGCCCAAGTCGGAATGGAAGTTACTGTTCAACGGTCGGGACTTGTCCAACTGGGATACGTTTATCGCGACACCGAGTGGTACCGAGCCGTTGGTCGCCAACATCGATCCGAGGGGAGTGTTTACGGTCACGAACCGGAATGGTGAGAACGTGATTCACGTCTCGGGCGAGCAATACGGTGCCATCACGACGCGGGAGTCCTTCACGAATTTCCATTTCCGCGTGCAGTTCAAATGGGGACAGGGGCGCTTCGGCGGACGGGCCAACGTCGGGCGCGATTCGGGCATCCTCTACTGCGGCATCGGCTCTCCGAATCCCCGGACGGGTTGGCTGACTTCGGTGGAGAATAACGTGATGGAGAAAGGCGTCGGCCAGTGGTGGAGCGTTAATGGGGCGATCATCGATTGCGAGGGCGAGTGGGTCACGGCCGAGAACGAGCTGTACGTGCCGTACAAGAAGGAAGGCAAGGGTGAGAAAAACATCGTCTGGCGAAAAGGCGGGCCTCGCATTACCGCCGCGAGCGCAAACGGAATTACACCGCCGTTCGATGTCGAGGAGGTCTTTGGCAATTGGAATACGGTTGAAGTGGTGTTCTGGGGCGGCAACTGCATCCACATCCTCAACGGTCACGTGAACCTCGTGGCTTTCAATCCGCGGTACCGGGACGGCGACGTTTGGCGTGCGCTTTCCCAGGGAAAAATTCAGCTGCAATCGGAGGGGGCGGAGGTTTGGTATCGCAAGGCCGAGGTGCGTCCGCTGTTTGAACACCCGGCGGAATATCAGGATCTGATCGTGTCGCCGGTGGGAAGTGAGGACGGTTTTATTCCGTTGTTGAGCGAGGCGGCGTTGCCGGATTGGAAGCAATCCGGTCCGGGTATGTTCAGGTGGACGAACGGGATCGCCACCGCCGAAGGCGGCATGGGGTTGTGGTGGTATACGGGCCGGCAGTTCACGAACTTCGTTCTTCGTGGTGAGTTCTTGCAGGAACAGGACATTGCGGATTCCGGGGTGTTTCTGCGCTTCCCAGATCCGGGCAATGATCCTTGGGCGGCGGTGAAGCGGGGCCATGAAATGGAAATCGGCGATCCGAATCCAAAGAACCCCACCTGGCGGACGGGCTCCATCTATCCGTTCCACGCGCCGGGTGCGGCGAACACCAAGCCCGTCGGCCAATGGAACCAGTACGAAATCGTTTGCCGCGGCCATGACTACGCCGTTCGCATCAACGGTAAAGTGGTAAACACTTGGACAGACACGACCGAGCGCACGGCGAGCGGCTTCATCGGCTTGCAGAATTACAACGACGGCAAGACCGTCCGGCACCGACACCTGCGCGTGAAAGAAGTTTGGTGATGAGCGTTTTCTTCCTGCGGATTCCATTCTTCGCGCTCGCGGCTGCGGGCGTCTTCATCGGCGCGCCTCCGGTCGCGCGTGCCGCCTCTCCGCTGCCCCAACCCATTCCGGGTTGGCGCATCGAACTCGTGGCCGCAGCGCCGAAGATTCGACATCCCTCGGTCGTTGCCTGCGCGCCGGATGGTCGCGTGTTCGTGGCCGAAGATCCGATGGACATCAGCCTGCCAAAAGCCGATGCCGCCGAGGGACGCATTCTGTGCCTCTTTCCCGACGGGCACAGCACCGTCTTCGCGGACAAACTTTACGCGGTGTTCGGTCTGCAATATCTCGAGGGTAAACTATATGTGCTGCACAATCCCAAGTTCAGCGTATTTGACGCCGACAACGACAACGACAACGGCGTGGGTCGCCGTCGCCGTGAGTTGATCGAGCAAACCCTGCCCGATCCGTCAGCACTTAACTGGAACGATCACGTCCCGGCAAATTTCCGTCTCGGCATGGATGGTTTCTTTTACGGGGCAAGTGGCGATAAGGGACTGCACGGAGCGAAGGGAACCGACGGTTCTCGGGCTGATTTGTTTTCGGGAGGCATCTTCCGCATCCGACCGGATGGCTCGCAGCTCGAAGTCGTTAGCCACGGGTTGCGCAACACTCTCGATGTGGCGCTGAACGCGGAGGACGAGCGGTTTACGTACGACAACACCGACGAGCATGACTGGATGGGCCGCTTTACGCACACGGTGGATGCGGGGTTCTACGGGTATCCGCACGACTTTATCCCGCAACGGCCCTACACACTCTGGATGATGGAGGACTACGGTGCGGGTGCGGCGTGCGGCGCGTTTGCAAACAATGAAGACGCGCTGCCGTCGGAGTACCAGGGCAACGTGTTTCTCTCCGACTTTGGTAAACGTCAAATCATGCGCGTGCGCATGGAGCGCAGCGGTGGCACTTATCGGGCGGTCTCCAAGGAGGATTTGTTTCCGAATCCGCCGGGCGATTTCCGGCCGGTCGGCATCACGCCTGGGCCGGACGGCAAGAGCTTCTACATCTGTGACTGGCAACATCGCGATGAGAAAGCCGCGGTCAGTGTCGGGCGACTCCTGAAATTGACGTGGACGGGACCAGACTATAGCGCGCCCAAGCCGGCGTGGTTTGTGCCGGCAGCGACTGGGAAGAAATTTAGCGCGACGACCCGCGAACTGGTGCTTGGTTTGTCGCACCCATCGCACAGTGTGAGGCTTACGGGGCAACGGCGCCTGGCGGAACGGGGAGCGACGGAGGAAATGTTGACGCTCATGCGGGATCGATCCGCTCCTCCGCTGGCGCGCAGTCACGCGCTTTGGGGGCTCGACGCAATCGGGGACGGCCGCCTGGCCCGTCAGGAAATCATTGCGCTGAGCGCCGACGCAGAACCGATCGTTCGCCGACAGGCCATCCGGCAACTGGGCACTCGCCACGCCACGAACGCCGTCGTGGCGTTGCGGCAACGGTTGCTGGACGAAGAGGCCTCGGTACGTTTCCAAGCCGCCACCGCGCTGGGGCGCATTGGTGATCCCCATTCTGTTACCGGGCTTCTGCCGGCGTTGGAGGAACGGGATTTGTTCACCCGCTTTGCGGTGTTCACCGGTCTCAATCGCATCGGCACCAATGCGCCGTCCGCCTGGCCCGTCATCGCGCGCGGACTGGAAAGCGACCGCCCGCGCATTCGCGAGGGCACCACGTTAGCCTTGCGCGAAACCTATGATGAATCGTTGCTCACGGCGCTGGTGAACGTGTTCCGCGACACCGCCAAATCGCCCACCGCACGGAGTGCCGCGCTGGAATTGATCGCCGCGCTGCATCATCAGAAGCCCCCTTGGAAAGGCCAGTGGTGGGCCTATCATCCCGCGCTCCAGCCGCCGCCCGCGAAGACCGAGGCGTGGGCAGGCTCCGGCCTCGTGCTGGCGACTCTCCGGGATGGTTTGAGCGAAAGGGATCCCGGTCTGCGCCGCGCCTGCATCGACGGGCTTGCCACCGCTCGCGACACCCACTCGGCATCTGCGCTGCACGACATCTTTCCGCGCGAAACGGATCCCGTAAGCCGCGCCACCCTTCTCCGAGCGCTGGGCGAGATGAAGGATTCGGGCGCTCTTGCGATAGCCGTCGCCGAGTTGAAACAGCCGAACCATCCCGAAACAACCGCCGCCGCCATCGCCGTTGCCGAAAAAATGGGCGGCGAGGAAGCCGTCGAGGCGTTGTCCGACTTCTTGCGTTCGCCCGACGCCGCTGCGCTCGCGCTTGCGCCCGCCATCGCGGCGTTGGGGAAACTTCACGCCAAATCCGCCATTACCGTCATCAAGTCGCTGACCGGGCATGCCGCCGGTTCGGTGCGCGCCGCATCCTTGCCCGTGCTGGGCCAGCTGCAAGGGGACGCATCCTTGCCCGCGCTCGAATCCGGTCTCGCGGACCCCGCTCTTGAAGTGCGTCGTGCCGCCGTGAAGGCACTGGGCAATCTCAAGTCCACCAACGCCGTTCCCGCGCTGCTCAAGGCTTACGCGGACACGCCGTTGCGTGTCGATGCGTTCATGGCGCTCACGCGTACGCCGGACGTGCGCGCCATCGACTTCTTGATCGAGGGGATTTCCTCCCGAAACCCGGTCGAACGAAACGCCGCGCACCTTGCCATTCGCAACCTCCGCGACAAAGTAATCCAAACCGTGGAAGCCAAGGCCCCTTCGCTTTCGGCGCAGGCGTTGACGGAATTGCGCCACATCTACGCCGGAAACAAGCGGGCTGAGGACGGCCCGCTCTTCTCGAAGGTGATCGTGCCGCACACCCTGGATGAATACATCGCCGCTGCGTTGGAACTTCCCGGCGATCCCGCGCGCGGACAAAAGCTCTTCGCGGAACCGGGGGGGGTGAACTGCGCTGGCTGTCATCGCGTCGCCGGCCAGGGGAGCGACCTCGGCCCGGACCTGACCGGCGCGGGCACGCAGTTCGATCGTCGCGCTTTGGCTGAGGCAATTTTGTATCCGAGCAAGACGGTCCGCGAAGGCTATCAGCAAATCACGATTATGATGGCGGACGACGAGGAATTCAACGGCGTGGTCAAAGGCGAAACCGCCGACACTCTAACGTTGCGCGACAGTTCCGGCCGCGAACACTCACTACCCCGCGCCTCGATCAAAGCCCGCCGCAACAGCGCCCTTTCACTCATGCCGGAAGGTCTCCATGTGGCACTGACGCGCGACGATTTCGCCGACCTCATCGCCTACCTCGCCTCGCTCCGAGGCCAGCCACAACCCGTCGTCAACCCATGACGACACGATGAATCCGGCCTGCGAAACATATCGGAAGAATGGATTGATTCCTATTTTCTCACCGTCGCCCGCGCCTGCATCCAAATGACGTCGGCATTGTTGGCCGACGTGACATTGAGTGGGAGGGGCCGCCCCTTTCGGAGTTTGGGCATCGTGCGGGAGTCCCGCCACCGCTTGATCTCCGCGTGGCCGTCGGCGAAGGAGAATCCGCCGGCGGAGTTGTGGTAGCTCGCGGGATAATCGATGATGGACGCGCGGTTTGGTTGGCCGGGGTACCCGGCCATATCGACGCAGAAACAGGCGTCATTGATGCCGTCCTCGCGCTCGTCGAGCATTACATAGATTCCGGCGGGCCCGGGGTCGGTCATGTCGGCAACCTTGTAAAGGACCCGGAATAGTTCATTGCCGCCGGTGGGCCAGGCGTAGCCAAACCAATTGTTCATCGACATGCTTCTCACGCGGGGACGAAGGACGCCGTTGACGTTGACGGCACTGAGGTCGGCGGGACATTTCCAGATGCCGGTAGAGTTGCCACAATACGGCCAGAGCAGACCGGTCTTGATGTCTTTCTCCACATCCCAATTACTGCGGTTAGCAGGCGCGAAATCGAGGTCGCCTGTCACCCACATCCGTTGAGCCGCTGAGTCCGTCCAGGACCAGGGCGTTGTATCGCGATTGTCCCCGTTATACATGTGCCAGGCGAGGGTCAGTTGGCGGAAGTTGCTCATGCATAAAATGCCCTGGCCTTTTGTCTTGGCCCGGGTCAGGGCGGGAAGGAGCATGCCGGCCAGGATGGCGATAATGGCAATTACCACCAGAAGTTCGATGAGGGTGAATCCGGTGCGTGCGCCAGCCGGTTGCCGCGATTTTCCATTCTTCTGAGCAATGTTCATAGCGATTACCGTTGGAATTTCGTGGGTTAGTGAGTCGGGACCGGCATCTTTGAGCAAGTGAAAATGCTCGGCAATGGGATCTGGCGATCGGTCAGAATTTACGTCCGGGCGGGAACTTTCCTTTTCAGAAACACGGCACGCACCACCCGTAGAGTCACAATACTCATGCGGCCTCGCAGTGGTTGAAATTCAGGAGGCCGCCGACGCGTTCACGAGTCTGGATGTCCCCTGCCACTTCACACAAAGAGGTCAAACCGGAACTACTTGTCAAAAGTGCAGGTTTGACCCCACTCCAGACCCCATTCTTTCGGGGGGTGGGCATCCGCAAAATGGCGGTTGGCATTCGGAGGGCGGCGTGGCATTCAGGCGTTGCGAATGAATCGACTCGTTCTTGATCGTATGCTGGGTGTCATTGCTGGCGCTTGCCTCGCGAGCGCTCTGGCGTTTGCGGATGGGGATGACGCTCCCTCCGTCGCCAATCTCAAAGTCGGTGCCGCGGCGGTGGAACTGCGCGGCGATGACTCGATGCCCATCGCGGGCGGGATCGGACCTGGGAAGGCGACCGGGCAGGACGGGATGCTCCGGGCGGTAGCTACGGTTGTCCAGGGGCCGCCGAACGGGACGCGCGTCGCGATCGTGGCGTTGGACATCTTGATGATCCGCCGCGACTACCTTGACGCCGCCGCGAAGGAGATTGAGCAGCGGACCGGCATTCCGTTCAACAACGTGATCATCAACTGCACGCATACCCACCACGCCCCGTCGACCGTGAAGATCCACGGCTACGATGTGATTCCGGAATTCGCCACGCAGGTGAAGCACGCCGTGGTCGAGGCGGTTGTTAAGGCCAATGAGAAGCTCGCCACGTCGCCGCCGACCAAGATGCTCTTCGTGATGGGCCGTGAGGCCACCGTCGGACAGAACAGCCGCATGGAATTGCGCGACGGGACGATTTCCTGGGGTCTACACCCCGGAAACGAGATGCGGCCCACCGGGCCCTTCGATTCGGATTTTCCGGTCATGGCGTTCAAGGGCACCGACCGGAAACTGGCCGCGGTCCTCTTCGGCCATTCTACCCACACGATCGGCACCCGGACGATTGGCCGCCGCTCGCCGGCGTTCTATGGGTTGGCTGCGCAAACCTTCGAGCAGGAAACCGGGGCCGTTACCACGTTTCTCGAGGGAGCCTCGGGCTCGACGCACCTGTGGCGCATCGACGGCCTGAGCTTTCCGCAGGTGTGGGTCGAAGCCGAACGACGCATCCTCAACGCGGTTCGATACCATGTTGACCAGGCTCCGGTGGTGCCTGTGAACCGGATCGCGTCGATCAAGCGCGAAGTCACGGTCACCGTGCGGCGGTTCGACGAAACGGTGGCGCATAAAGCCGTCGTTGACTATTGCACGAAGCACACTCCCGCGCCGCATCACGAGAGGACAATCGCCATTTTCAAACAGATGCGAGATGAACTGGCCCCCTTTCAGGGCGAGGAGCGCAGGACGTGGATCAGCGCCACGCGCATTGGAGACGTGGCGATTGTCGGGGTGCCCGCCGAGTTCTTCACCCAGCTCGGGCGCGACATCAAGGAGCGCAGCCCGTTCAAGGGCAGGACGGTTATCGCCGAGTTGGCTAATGATTACGTCGGGTACGTCGGCAACGCCGATGCGTACCGCCTCGGCGGCTACCAACTCTGGATGGGGCACCACTCCTGGACCGAGCGTGGAACCGGGGAGCGGTTCGTCGATACGGCCATCGAGCTGCTCAACGAGCTCTATGCCCAGAACTGATTCGTTCAAGATTGGCCGTCACGGTTCAAGCCGGAGTGCGCACGCCACTCTATCATGAACGGCCTTCGCGCACCCGGCCTTGCAGAACGAAGGGCAACGTTCGCATTGAGTCATCGAGCGATGAGATTTAAGCGACTTGCCTTCGGCGCCGCATTCGGTTAGCGGTCGAGCATGTTCGCAATCGCCCTGATCCACGTCTCGCAGACTCACGAATTCGGGCCCTGTCGAATTGACGGTGGTGGTAGGCGAGACCTCCAGGCGGCGAGCCGGAAGTGGAGCGCGCCTCGGCGACCGCGGGCGGCCGGCGAGGGAGCGTCGCGCGGCTTTACCCTGATTGAACTCCTTGTGGTCATTGCCATCATCGCCATCCTGGCGGGCATGTTGCTCCCGGCGCTGGGGCGAGCCAAATCGAAAGCAGGTCAGGCCCGGTGCGCGAGCAACCAGCACCAGATCGGCCTAGCCTACGCTATGTATGCGGATGATTCATCCGAGTTTTATCCCCAGCAGTGGGGCTGGGGCGCCGGTGGCGGCCAGAAAGGCACCTACAAAATCGACGCCGGCGTCGCCACGTCCTTCGGCGTCTCCATCGAAACAACCAATCGCCCGCTTTACCGTTACGTGGGCACGCCGGAACTCTTCCGGTGTCCGGCGGACAAGGGGGACGAGGAGTACAACGCGAAGCATTGCTTTAACGAGTATGGCAATAGCTACCTCATTCAATTCCAGCACGACTCATTCCGGGTGCGGCACGTCGCGGGCGATCTCAAAGCGACCAAGGGAACCTACGAATGGACCTCGATCAAAGCCTCCGAGGTGGCCTTGGCGGCCTCCAGCAAAATCATTCAGGGAGATTGGCACTGGCATGCTAATCGCGACATCAATGATTCCCGTAGCGTCTGGCACAACTACAAGGGGCGCTCACGTTACAACATGCTTTTCGGCGACGGCCACGTAGAGTTCTTCCAGTTTCCCAAGGAGACGCTGTCATGGATTTTCGATCCTAAACCCGATCCAAAGTTCCGATGGTGGTGAAGCGCTGCCAGCGGGGCGGACTTGTCAGGCGCAGGCGCTCCTTCCATCCCGGGCTTGGCCGCGGGCAATCCTCGGGCTGCGACTCATCGCGGCGAATCCTTGGCTTTCAACCAAAGGATTTCAGATTCCTCCGGATCGCCGGCCAGCGTCACGGCTTGGCCTTCTTGCATCAGGCGGTCTCCGCGGGCGAATTCTTTGGACCGGGAGTTCAGGCGCATGATTTCATAGTCGGTCCGCGCCTCCAACCCGCGGAGCTTGAAGGTGCGCTCGGTCTCCGTCGCGCCGTTGCGGAAGAAGAATGCCACCGCTTCGCGATGATTGCGGGCGGCGAACTGCATTCCTTGCCAGCGATTCGTCTTGCCCCACGGGGTAAGGTGGTAGGCATTCTGGGCCAAGAGATGACGGAAGGTTTTGTAATCCTTCACTCCGCGGATCGCTGCCGCGGCGACGTTGGGGGGATAAAGCGACACACACTCGGTCAGGCTGCCGTGTAAGGTGCCAAAGCCGAAACCACCCATCATGCGAGAACGAATTATCGTATCCAGGAATGCTGGTGTCTGCGGCTTGGAAACCTCCGCATCGCGCATAACCCAAGTCACGTTGCAGGCGCTGGGGAGCACGTAAGCGGCGGCCATGACATTGTCGCGGACATGGGACGACGGCGCGGTCGAATCGCTCAGCCAGTTGGCTCGGGCGCCGTGGCGACCCATGCCGTAATCAAGGCGGGTGCCATAGGAACACTGCTCCAGGATGAGTGCGGGGTGCTTCTGATGGAGGGCATCGAGGATGCGATACTTCCCGTTGACCGCGGCCTGACTGCCATTGCCTGCCTGGTGCCCGTGATCTGTCCGGTCGCAAACGATATCCAGGCCCGGCAAGCCTGAGGCGTCCCACTTCAGCCAATCGAGCTTATACTCCTCGGTAAGGCGGAGGAGTTGCTTCTGCAGGTGCTGTTCGACGGCTGAGTTGCCGGTACATAGCATCTGCATGGGATTCCAACCGCCGATTTTTTGTATATTAAACTGATCGTGAGCCTTCGTCATCCACTCGTTCGGAATGCCTTCCCGTTCCATCACGGTCACGTCGACCATCTCGGGGCAAACCCACAAGCCGAACTTCATGCCGAGCCCATGAACGGCGTCAGACAGATGGCGCAATCCGTTCGGGAATTTGCGGCGATCTTCGGTGTAACTGCCGAGCCCAACGCCCCAACGCTCTTTGTTGGTGATGTCGGAATCGCGGTACCAGGCGGCGTCGTGGTAAAAGACCTCCACCCCGAGCCTCTCGGCGGCGAAGTGTGCTTCGTCCAAAATGCGACGTTCGACGTTTTCCTGCTCCGTCGACCAAATGTCGTAGCAAACGAACGGGAAGCCAGCAGGCAACGGCGGCAACACATTCGCTAGAAGATAGTCGTGAGTTACATTCGCGGCATCATCGAGGTCGCCGTGCGCGAGACCAAGAAACACATGGGGGGACTCCAGGGACGCCCCGGCGGCGAGATCCTGCGTGGCGGCGCGTCGCAACCCAGCCGAAAGTCGCCAGGCCCGCCCAGTGTCTTCCGGGCGGAGGTCGAAGGCCCAATGCCGTTCCCACTCGATCCCCGCGATGAGGAATTCCTCGCTGGCTGGGTCCTGCAGAGCCAGCCAACCCGCCGCGCTCGGTCCGTTCCAGTTGCCCCCGTCCACGGTTAATTTATCGCGCACTTCCACCTCGTGGAGTGCATACGAATTCCGCGTCACCCAATAGGCGTTGTATGGGCGCGTTCGCATCGGCAATGCGATCGACAGGGGATCAAAGCGAGCGAGGCTACGGAGCGGCATTTCGCCGAAGTTGTGCAGACGCAGGCTCAGGTCGATGACGGGCGAGTTCAGGTGAGTGGTTAGAAGGAGTGTCGCCCGGAGTCGGGTGGCTCGATGTTCCAGCACGATACTCAGCTCGGTCCCCTCGCGCGGCACTCGTCTTTGGGTATGGCCGACCTGTTGGAATCCCCCGGCTGCGGAGAAACCGGTGAGCGCAAGGAGGTCGCTGCGCAAATTGACACCCGCCGCGGTGCCGGGCATGGCCCATTCGTGCCCTGCCGGGACGCGCCGGAGTGACTGGAGCAAGACTGCTCCATTGGACGACAGCTCCAACTCGAGGGCTATCGCCCCGGAGTCCAAGGTCAGCCGGTCGCCTTTTTCCGAAATCACGACGTGGTCTGCAGCGCGCAACGCAGGTGTCGATTCGCAGATCCATCCAAACCCCAGTACGAGTGCGATGAGCAGGGTGACGTTAGGAAATGGGCACCGCGTTGGGGCGGGGGGGCGGATGGCAAAATACATAGGACATCGTTCCAGGGCTTATCTGGAAATTCGAAACAAGCTCTTAGGCGATGATTTCCCGGATGGGCGCACCGTGGTCAATGGCAAGGCGCTTGCGGCCCGGGACCTCCAACTTGCGCGAATCGAGCCCTAGTTGGTGGAGGATTGTGGCATGGATATCGGTGACATAATGGCGATCCTCGACGGCATGGAAACCCAATTCATCCGTCGCGCCATGAACCACACCCCGTTTCAAGCCGCCGCCCGCCATCCACACGGTGAATCCGAAGATATGATGATCCCGGCCGTCGGAACTCTGGGACCCCGGTGTTCGGCCGAATTCGCTGGCAAAAATCACCAAGGTTTCGTCGAGCAGACCGCGCCGTTCGAGGTCTTCCAACAAACCGGCGATGGGTTGGTCGACGGCCAGGGCGTTCGTCGAATGATTGGCTTTGAGGGCGCTGTGAGCATCCCAAGCGCCGGCCCCCCCGCCCCCGTGTTGAATCTGGATGAACCGCACACCCCGCTCGACAAACCGTCGGGCGGCGAGGAGTTGTTGGGCGAAATTGCGACAGTGCGGCAAGTCGACGCCGTAGAGGGCTTTGGTTTCGGCGGATTCACGGGAGAAGTCGAGGACATCCGGCACCGACATCTGCATTCGGTAGGCGAGTTCATAGGACGCCACCCGCGCGGCCAGAGCGGGATCCCGGGGATATTCGACTCCGCTGAGGGCATTCAACTCCTGGATGAGATCCAACCCCACGGCGTGGGCCTGCGGTGTGAATGCCCGCTCGGGTTTGCCATACTCGAGCGGATTGGCCGGATCAATTCGCAACGGGACGGCATCGTGGACCGGCCCCAAATATTGCCCATCCCGCTTGTTCCAATACTCTCGCGTGCCGATCGAAATGAACTGGGGTAAATTCTGGTTGAGCGAGCCCAGCCCATAATGGACCCAGGCTCCGAGCGTCGGGAATTCCCCATCCAGACTGTTCCGGCCCGTGTGAAACTGAGTTTGAGCGCCGTGGTTGCTGTCCGTGGTCCACATCGAACGGACGATCGCCATTCGGTCCACATTGCGGGCGATGTGCGGGAACCAGTCGCTAATATCCACCCCGCTCTGACCGTGCCGTTTGAAGCCTACCTGCAGCGGGTACAAAACACTGCGTTGCTCGGCGTTCATGGCGAATGAACGCTCGATGGCGAGCTTCCGGGAGTTTTGAACTTCGGCAAAGGGCGTCTCGGAAATCTTCTTTCCGGCATACTTGGTGAGCATGGGCTTCGGGTCAAAGCTCTCCATTTGGCTCACTCCGCCGTTCATGAAGAGCCAGATCACGCTCTTGGCTTTTGGGGCGTAATGCGGTTGTCCGTTCGGAGGGATCCAGGCTGCGGCCCGGGCGAGTCCCTCACGTTCCAACATTGCCCCCAATGCCAGACCCGTGAACCCCATGCCCATGTCCGCAAGGAATGTGCGGCGAGATATCGCCGGTCGATTCGTTTGGTATTGAGTGTTCATATGTCTCTTGGCTGGCCCCTAGCGGAGCGTAACAAAGTCGTTTTGGTTAAGCAAAGCCCACATCAGATGGACGCGAGCACCGTCTGGCCGAGCCTCGCTCCCGGGCGCCGTTTCCTGTGTTCGCCAAGCCCGGAGCGCTCTGAGGCTCGCCGCCACCTGGGCGTCGTTCGCCGGCACGCCGAGCACCGTGCGAAACGCATCCCGCACAAACTCGGAATCCTCAATGGAACGAGGACGATCCGAGGCTCCAGGCCTGGAAATTCGGGCCGTGATCAAGCCGGCCGCATCATGAACAAACGCGCTGTTGGAGAGGGCTAACGCCTGCTGCGGAACAATGCTCTGCTCGCGCTGATAACATTCAACCACACCCGCCTCATCGAACGTCGCCAGAAACAAATTCTGCTCATTGTTCGAATGGAAAAAATACAGGCTGCGGCGCTTCGAGTCCGCTTGGTTTCCGGGCGGAACCGGGGCGCCGCCCCGCGTCGGGTCGAGCGTGCCCGCCAGAGCCAGTAGGGAATCTCGCACCACTTCCGCCTCGAGCCGGATGGGTGCGCGCCGCCACCAGTACCGATTGTCCGGATCCTTGATCATGGCAGCTTCGCCGCCTTTCAGCGAAGACGACATGCGATAGGCAGCAGACGTTACGATCAACCGATGCAGATGCTTGAGGCTCCATCCGCTCTCGATCAACTCGGATGCCAGCCAGTCGAGCAATTCCGGATGGTTTGAGATCTGTCCTTTACGACCGAATTCAAATACGGGCGACACGAGAGGTGTCCCCATGTGACGCGTCCAGAGGTGGTTCACCGCAACACGAGCGGTGAGTGGGTTCCGTCGATCCGTAATCCAATCTGCCAACGCCGTCCGCCGGCCCGAGCTCGTCGGCGGAAACTCGAACCCCGGATCATCCCGGTCCGGGTGGATAAATCGGGTCGTCGTCCATTTCGCACCGGGAAGCCGGGTATAGGCATCGCCCGACTTGATCGGTGCGTCGATCATCCGGTTCGCTTTCTCGAGCGATTCCCCGGCCAGGCACACTTCTTTTTCGGCGGCCTGCTTGCGATCGGCGGCAGCACGTAATTCGCGCCATTCCGCCGAAGTCAGGGCGAGCCGCGCTTTCGCGCGAGCCACTTCGCGTTCGGCACGTATCGCGGCGGCGGCTCTTTCCACTTCGGCCAAAGCCAGCCCCGCGTTGGTCGACCTGCCACCCGCATCGGCAACAGCCCACGTCGCCCGCATCGCTGCACAGCGGCGTTCGATCGAAACGGCTTCGGCCAAAGCCACCGCCGCTGCCAACTCGGCCAGCTCAGCCAGCTCACGGTGCGACACCGGTTGAGCCGAAGGTTCCGCGGCAACCGGTCCGGCCTGCCGCGCCGCGCAGGCGGCCGCCTCGGCGGCGCTCAATTCTCGACGCGCCCGATCCAAGTAAGCGTCCAGGACCCAGGGATGACGTTCGGGCTGCCAGGCTTGCGCCGGCAGTTGAACCGAATGGATCGCCAGGTCTTTGAAGGCGAGAAACGCGGGCACGCCCGGGGTCATCGTTTCGGACTTGTCCGGCTGGGTCTCAAGTCCTCGGACAAACCGATAGGTCGGAGCATCCAGCCGAGCGTCAAATGCGCGGGGCAGACCGTCACGCGATAGATCGGTTTCGCCGGGCACCAGATCCAGGCGGACCTGGTAAGGCTCGAAGAACGCCCGCATTCGATAGAAGTCTTTTTGTGCGATCGGATCGTACTTATGGTCATGGCATTTCGCGCAGTTCAGGCTCAAGCCGAGGAATCCCTTGCCCACATGCTCCACTGTTTCCTCCAACCAACGATCGCGGTTAAAGAGGAAATAGTTCCTCGCGAGAAATCCGGTCGCGCGCAACTTGTCCGGGTCGCCCGGGTGCGACTCGTCCGCCGCAAGCATCAGGCGAACCATCTCATCATAGGGCGTGTCGGCATTCAGCGATTCGACAATCCAATCGCGCCAGTGCCAGATGTGCTTTTGGCTGTTGCGCAGTTCTTGGCCCAGGCCCCACCAGTCGCTGTACCGCCAGATATCCATCCAGTGCCGAGCCCAGCGCTCCCCGTGTCGCGGATCATTCAAGAGCCGCGCAACCGTTCGTTCGTACCCGCCAGGGGCCGAATCCTCCACGAACGCTCCGATTTCGTCCGGTGTCGGCGGAAGCCCCACGAGATCCATATAAAGACGCCGCAGCAAAACGGAGTCGGGAGCTTGCGGCTGAGGCACCAACCCTTGTTGTTCGTGCTTCTGGGAAAGAAAGGCATCGATGGGATTCTTCACCCAAGACCGGTTGATCACGGCGGGAAGAGGCGGGCGTACACACGGACGAAACGCCCAGTGGTCTTTGGGATCCGTCTCCGGCTTTTCATCGGCCGGCGCCTGGGCACCGGCGGCGATCCAGCGGCGGAGAAGTCCCACCTCATCGCCCGACAAGGCCTCGCCTTCGTGCTCCGGCGGCATTCGTTCATCGAGATTTGTTTGGGCGACACGCTGCACGAGGAGGCTTTGTTCCGCTTCCCCCGATCGGATCGCCGGACCCGATTTGCCCCCCTGGAGGATGCCGCGGACGGTATCCAACCGCAGTCGGGCCTTCTGCTTGAGCGCACCGTGACAACCCGTGCAACGGGATTGGAGCAACGGTTTGATCTCCTTCAAATAGTCTGGGCCCTCGGCCAACCCTCGGGAAATCTGCAGGGGAAGTGCGAGCGCCAGCGAGAGGACCACTACCGACGACCGGCCCACCGTGAAGGACAAGAACAATGCGCGCAAAGGCATCGGGACGGTTGCTTCCGCTGGCAAACAGATATTCATCGCAGAGTTCCGAGCCAGAACGGGTGCATCATTGCGACACGGAGGTGAAAGTCCCCATGTCCGTGAAGCATCTTGGTCGTGGCTTCGGGATACCATAATCATGTGGCGTGCTGTAGGAAGAACATTTGCCTGCAATTCGTGCGTATTCCGACGCGTGTCGGACAGCGTTCCGGCGAGGTCCGGACAGCCGCCCGGCAACGGCCGGACAGGGTTCCGATTCGGTTCGGACAGGGTTCCGGCGGGATCCGGACAGTTTTCTCGCCCCTGATTGGGGTGGGTGAGATGGGTTGAGAATGAACCCACTTTGGAGCAGGCGACGCAGAACGTTGTGCCTTGGAAAGGCCAGTTCACACTGGCCGATCTAATGGCACAAAAAATAATCGTTATGCGTCAAGTCATCGAAATCCTACGTCTCAAACATCAACATCAACTCTCCGTCCGTGAGATCGCCCGCAGTTGCA
>CAMDJH010000092.1 GCA_945900455.1 Akkermansia muciniphila | reverse complement strand
CGCGATGACCACCTGTACGCAGTCAAAACGTTTGTCACGGCTATACCCGAACTGGCGTTTGTCCCCCTCAGGGAACGGCGGATCGCTTTCAAAATAGGTGCTGGTTAAATCGTATAGCAGCACTTCAAACTTCGCGTTGAAGAGATCTTTCCAGCGACCCATGAGATGATCGAAGTGTCTGGCGCTCAAACAGAAGCGAATTGCGCCCGCACGACGTCAGCGAGCGCTCAGTTTGCTGGCGAGTCTTCCGATTGAAGTGGATGAGTTCGCCCATCGCCGGGCTGCTGGAGAAACTGCTGAACTGGCCATCAAACATGGCCTCACTGTGTATGACGCGGCGTATCTGGAAATGGCCCTCCGTCTGCGCCTGCCGCTCGGATCCCTGGACGCGCAACTGAGAACTGCCGCTGCGAAGTCGGGTGTTCGATGTCTGCCGGACTCTCGATGAACCGTGCATCCGGAGCGCACAAGCAGAGCAAGCGGGTGGATAGCACAGCGAGGGGTGTAGCGTCATCGGGAGCAACAGGACCTCTGCTCGTTTGAACCTGTCACTTTTTGGCGAAGAGGACGTCGCGCGGGTTGTCTGAATTCAGGGTCCTGCGATGGGGATTTTGAAGAAGCACTGCCACCCGCCATAATCTGAGCCGAGTGAAACCTTCTTCCCCGCCTGCCATTCGACGTGGCCATCTTCGAAGGTGAAATTTCCTCCGTCCGGGGAACCGTTGGACCGGCGATGAACCGCCGTAAAAACTTTCTTCCCTTCGTAGTCGGTGACCCAGGTCAGCTTCGCATCGTACATGTTGGTGGTCTTCGATCCAAGCGCTTGCATGCGATCGATCAGAATGGGCGCGGATCCGTACTCAGAATTGAGCTTAGTCCGGAAAAACCATTCCGCCGTCCCTTGGGCGCCGGCCGTGACATCCGTGTCGCCCCGTCTGCGTCCCGGCAGGTAAAAATAGCCCATCAGCTGCTGTCCTCCGTCCGATGTGATCATGCCTCTTTCCGCAGCGCGGTGCCATACGTCTGTCGGGCAGAACAATACATCGTTGGCAGCCCGGGTCGAAGCAGTCGTCGTTCGCTTATTTCTGGTTAGGTAGTTATTCCAAAAATTGCTCATCGATGGCGACATCCAACTAAATCCAGCCCCATTCGGGTTGGAAGGGAACGAGTTGTTAAAATCAATGGCGTAGGTGTTGATGGCGAGGCCCCATTGTTTGCCATTGCTGACGCAGAGCGACTTGTGCGCTTGGGCTTTCGCTCGCGCGAGGGCGGGAAGCAGCATTCCGGCAAGAATCGCGATAATCGCAATAACGACGAGCAATTCAATGAGTGTGAAGCCAAGGTTGAATTTGGATCTCGGGGGCTCCGGCAGCCTTGTTGGAAGCATGAACGCAATTAACGTTGATTTTATCCCGCGTCAATTGCTTTCCCCAGTTTCTCTCGTCGAACCCGGTGGCTCCTCTTCACCCGAGCCTTCCCGTACCGAAATCAAATCTGCTTGTCGTTTTTCTGCGAGAGGCGTAGGTACCGGGAATGCCAAAGCAAACCTTTTACTACGGGAACCGTCGTGACTTCCTCAAATCAACGTCTCTGCTGGCGGGAGCGGCCGCGATCGGCTTCCCATCCCTTCTGCGTGCGCAAGGTGCGAACGAGCGTATTAACATCGCCTGCATTGGCGTTGGCGGCAAAGGCGACAGCGACTCCAGTAGTGCCTTCGGTCTTGGGGGTAACATCGTCGCTCTCTGTGACATTGACGCGAACACGCTGAATGGAAAAAATCGGTCATTCCAGGACCGGGCCAAGAAGGAGAATCGCACCTACGACGCTCGGCTCTTCCGCGACTGGCGCAAGATGTTCGATCAGTTGGGCAAGTCCATCGACGCGGTCACCATTTCCACGCCGGACCATATGCACGGTCTGGCTGGCATTAACGCCCTGCGATTGGGCAAACATGTTTACTGCCAGAAGCCCCTCACCCAGACCGTTTGGGAAGCACGGGAGATGCGAAGGCTTGCGAACGAGAAAAAACTGGCCACGCAGATGGGGAATCAAGGGAGCGCGGGCAGCGGATTACGGCGCGCCATCGAGGTGATTCAAGCGGGTATCATTGGCGCACCGCGTGAACTCCATGTCTGGTCGAATCGACCCATTTGGCCGCAGGGATTCGACCGCCCCCCGGGCGAAGATCCCATTCCCGAGACTGTGGACTGGGATCTCTGGCTTGGACCGGCCGCGCATCGCCCTTTCAAGAAAGGTGTTTATCACGGGTTCAAATGGCGGGGTTGGTATGATTTCGGCACGGGAGCGCTCGGGGATATGGCCTGTCACACGGTCAACATGCCCTTCCGCGCGCTCAAACTCGGGTATCCGACGTCGGTCGAGCTGGAAGTCGCTTCCCGTGTCTGTCTGGAAACATTCCCGCTCACCTCCCGAATCCGCTTCGACTTCCCGGAGCGCGACGGGCTACCGCCGTGCAAGTTCTGGTGGTATGACGGGAATCCCAATTCGAAGAGCGACATGTTCAGCGCGGGGAATTTTGTTTCACCGCTGCGGCCGAGCGCGGACTTAACCAAGGAAATTGTCGCGCAACGAGGGGAACTCCCGGCGAGCGGATGCCTTGTCATTGGTGACAAGGGCAAGCTGTTTGCGAACGACGACTACGGTGCGCGCTTTCAGGTCCTCCTCAATGACGAAAAGGAATACGTGAGCGGGGATAAACACGAAGCCTGCATGGCGGTGCCCCAGATCATCCCCCGCTCGCCCGGTCACGATCAGGAATGGTTCGCCATGATGAAGGGCGGTCCGGCGGCTTATTCGAACTTCGACATCGCAGCGTACCTCACCGAAATCATTCTGCTGGGCTGCGTTGCGCTCCGGTCGGGTGTGGGTCACAAGCTGGAATGGGATGGACCCAACATGCGCTCCCCGAACTCACCCGACGCCGCGCGATTTGTGCAGCGCCAGAATCGAAAAGGCTGGGAGGTCTAAGCTGCGGAGGATTGCCGGCGCTCCCAGGTTCGAATTCTCCTGATGGATCTTCATCAGGACCCCGAAGCCCTTGTGCTCTTGTTCCTGGATAAGAGCCCGACTGGGTCTGCCTCCGGATCAATTCGTTGAATGGCCAAAGACTTGCATGACGCATTGTCCGCCGTACCGTTGGCTGGATGATTGATCTGCCTGAAGTCCAGCTCCCGGGCGTCCGATTTGGCGGATTGCGCCAATCGATGGCAGCTCCCCTGACGGACGCCTTGTCAAAGGACATTGTCGCGCTGAAGAAGAAACTCAACGCAGTCATTCTGGCTCACAACTATCAGGTGCCCGAGATTCAGGATGTGGCCGATTTCGTGGGGGATTCCCTGGGCCTGGCACAACAGGCAGCGAAGACGAACGCGGAGGTCATCGTGTTTTGCGGAGTTCACTTCATGGCAGAGACGGCGAAGATATTGAACCCGCACAAGGTGGTCATCTTACCGGACAAAGATGCTGGATGTTCGCTTGAGGAAAGCTGTCCGGCGCCCAAGCTAAAGCAACTCCAGGCCACCAATCCGCGATTTTGGACCATCGCCTACATCAACTGCAGCGCCGACGTGAAGGCACTCTGTGACGTGATCTGCACCAGCGGTAATGCGGTGAAAATCGTAAACGCGACTCCCAAAGATCGGGATATCCTTTTCGTTCCGGATGAAAATCTCGGCGGCTGGGTCATGGAGCAGACAGGCCGGCCAATGACCCTTTGGAAAGGTAATTGCTACGTTCACGTGGAGTGGACTCACGCCGCAATCACCCGCATCCGGCAATTGCATCCCGGGGCCCCCGTCGTCGCCCATCCCGAATGCCCCAAAGCGGTGCGAATGCTCGCGGATGAAGTCTGCTCGACGGAGAAGATGGTGGCTTGGTGCCGTCGGGCGCCGGAGAAAGACATTATCATCGCGACGGAAGCGGGCATGCTCCACCGGTTGAAAAAGGAATGTCCGGGCAAGAATTTCATTCCGGCGCCGACCGATAAATGTGCCTGCAACGAGTGCCGTTTCATGAAGATGAATACGCTCGAGAAGCTACACGACTGCATGGAAAATCTTTCGCCGCAAGTGGAGTTGAGTCCGGACGTGATTCGCCGAGCCCGTTTGCCCATTGATCGGATGCTCGAGATTTCCTCCCGTGACGTGGTGGGGAATGCGGGCTGACCCGGGGGAGATCGCAGGTCGTTCTATCGCCCGAAAACCTTCTGCAAGATATCCGGTTTTCGCCAGAAGACATAAGCTGCGAGAAGAAACGCGCCTCCGATAATCAACGCGGCCGCCAGGAGGGCGACGCTCCGCAGGCTACCGATCGTGCGCGTGAAATCTTCCCGTTCCTGCAGGCGACTCGCTTCCCAAATGGCCAGTTGTTCATTGACGATCTGCTTGGCCCGACTGGGGTCGATGGATCGGTGAAGAAACCATTTTATATCGGGATTCGCTATCGCGGTGGGCATCGCGGCGATCTCTGCGGATGTCGCGAGCTGAAATCCGTTGGTGATCCAGAATGGGTCGTCTTCGGGCGTCCACACGCGGGCGATACCCTGATTTCGCACGACGATTTGCGTGCGCCGCCACAATGCCGCCCGGCAGGCGGCGGCGTTAGCCCCGGCGGCAATGGCTTCGCTATGGATCAATCCATCCTGCTCGTGGATCAGCAGGCCGACGGCCGCACAAAGGGCGCCTTGTTCGTCGGTCACGAGCTGAAATTCGGTGAGGAACTGCTCCAGTTGTTCCCCGGGGAGGCCCGTCGCTTGCCACAATTCAAGGAGGGCGGGCAGATCATCGACCGTCGCCCGTCGAGCTTGAAAAGCGGGAGCTTCCACGAGGGTGAAGTCTAGGAGAGAGGCCGTCGTCGGCAATCCGTAATCCACGCTTTTTCGACCGTCATGCGCCGGATTCTCCCGTCGTCCACCCCGGGCAACGCTACCGCCGGGGGAGCGTTTCGGGACGGGGCGGAGCACCAGGGCTGGAAGGCTTGCCAACGCCACTTCCACTGGCTTTCAGGACAATCCGCATGAGCGGTGCCAGCACGTCGTTCAATGTCCGCACCGGACCGATGACTTCGTTGCGAACGTCGAGCTTCAACTCGTAGGGGGGGGCGGAACTCTGCGGACTGATCTTTCGTAAGGTCCCAAGGCTGAGATTAAGAATGTCGATGCCCGTGAATCGGAATTCCGGTGAACGGTTGGTAAAGACCTTGAGTTGATCGAGAACTCCGGGAAGTGCCCCTGGATGGACCGGCCCGGGGGCATCCTCCGCAAGATTGACTTCAGCGATGTTGATCCGGACGAGGGGGAGGTGAAGGTCCCGACGATTTGCGGCGGCCCGGTCGTATTCCACATACAGCTCCTCGATGCGGACAAACGGACCTCCGCCGGCGCGGGGGGGATGGTACAGCTGAAGATTTTCGATCCGAAACGTCGGTCGAAGCAGGCCGATCTCGACCTTGCCAATCCGGACGTCCTGGCCGGTTTTCGATTGAAGCACCGACGTCAGGGCTACCTTCGCTATCGGGTCGATGAATACCAGCGTTGCGATGATGAGGAACGTCAGGAAAAGAATGGCACCTGCCAGCAGCTTGATGAGCTTCAGTAGCATGCGAGAAACTCAAAGCGATACATCCTCGGGCCGGACTTCGAGGCATTCGTCCTGGTCCTCCCAGATCAGCGCGGGGAAATACTCGAGCAACGGGGTGACCAGCGAGGTGGCGGCTTCGGCGATCAATTCCTCGACCCGCAGGGCCGCATCTTCGAAGGCCTGATCGTAATCGCGCGATTTCTTGCGCTGTTTGTCATCCCAATGGGCCACCTGGTGAACGGGTTCGTACAACCGGGTCCATTCGCGGATGCGATTCCGGAGCCCTTCCTCCGGGATATCGTCAAATGCGACGGCGGATTCTCCGCAGTGCTGACAAAGGAGGCCGGACTCCGCGACGTCCCGGGTGAACAGAGGCAGCAGAGGAGCTCGGCAACACTCGGCTTCGCGATAACCGGCGGGCATGTTTACCAACCGTTTCAGCCAGAGTTGCCGATCGTGGGCGAGTTGTGCTGCGAGGCGGTATGCCCCGACAAGGGGGTGCGACAGTCGCCATGCTCTTCCCTGAAGTTGGCCCAGAGTTTGCGAACACCACCGCGCCAGGGTGAGGTCATCAAAATCCCGAAAGCTCTGGCCGTATTCACGCCAGAGCCGATCGATCGGTGAATCTGCAGCTTCAGCCATTGGACGGAACGATGCGTGCTCGGCGTCCGCTTGTCGAGCGACGGGAAGGGGGGGCTTGCACCGGGTGGAGGAGAAAAATCAGACTCGTGTCTTACACCCGTCCGGACCGGAATGCGGGGCACCGCAGTCAATCAATGCGGCTATTTTGGCCGCGGCATCCGTCAACAACGGAGTTCCATGCGCAAAGACGGCGCGCTCAAAATGCCGGCACGCGAAGTGCGCCACCGACGCATGAAGCCGAGCGGCATCCTCGCAGTATTTCGCCGGCAGCAATTCCAGTTGCCGCTCGCGCAGATTGACAACGGCGTCGCCGAAGACCGCCAGGGATCGTTCGGGTAGCAGCCACGCCGATTCATTCGGAGCTCCGCCAGGAAGTGAATGAACCTCCCAACCGGAAAATGGGGAGCTGCCCGGGCGGACTTCTCGCAAGTTGCGGATCTGTTTGTGGGACCCTGCCGCTCCGTACACCGGAAGCATGAACCGCTCGCTCCATTCGACCGCGGCCCGCTCATGATTGTCGTTGGTCAAAACAACTGCGGAGAGGGGGACGGACAGAAACCGGTCTAAGACGTCCGCAGAGAGCGGAATCGGATCAAACACGAGAAAATCACGGTCATGGCGGACAGCGTGGGAGGTGAGTTCGCACCGATGCTGGGGCGAGTATGCGGACCACTCAAAAATCTCGGGGAGGATTTCGTGTAGCTGGAGAGCGGAGGCCATCTTTCTCCCGGTCAATCGAGTCCGCACGCGAGGCGGGCACGCTTCATCACCCGGTGTCCCACTTCCCGCGCCCGCCGGGCGCCGTCCTGGAGGATTTGTTCCACCAGTTCGGGAGCGGCTGCCAGCTCCGCTCGACGTTTCCGTGGTTCGGCAAAAAAGTTCCAGTAGTGCTCGAACAGGGTCTTCTTGAGATCCCCATACCCGAGTCCGCCCATCCGTAGTCGATCCTCGAAATCCGTGGCGACGGCGGGCGGTGCCACCAAGCGAAGAAGCTGAATGGCTAAGTTCTTCTCCGCGTCCGGTTTAGGCTCCGCCGGCGAGCGGCTATCCATCACCAGGCTCATGATCTTCTTTCGAACGGACTTTTCTTCGCCGAAAAGCTCGATCGTGTTGTCGTAACTCTTGCTCATTTTTTGCCCATCGAGTCCGGGGACTACCGCCACTTCGTCGCGGATGCGCGGTTCCGGCAGTACGAAGGTCGGTCCGTAGGTTTCGTTGAACTTGATGGCGATGTCGCGGGTAACCTCCAGGTGCTGTTTCTGATCGCGGCCCACCGGAACGACGTTGGCGTCATACATCAGGATGTCAGCCGCCATCAGCACCGGATAGGCGAACAGACCGTGATTGACGGCACCTTCATCGCCATCGGCCAGGCGTGCGAGCTTGTCCTTGTAGCTGTGGCAGCGTTTGAGCAGGCCCATGGGAGTGACGGTGCTCAGCAACCAGGCGAGTTCGGTGTGTTCTGGCGTGTCCGACTGTCGCCAGAAGACACATCGTTTTGGATCGAGGCCGCAGGCGAGGAAATCGAGGGCGACATCGTGGGTAAACCGTCGCCGGGCTTCGGGATCGGTCACCGAGGTCATCGAGTGATAGTTCGCGATGAAGTAGTAGGCCTCGCCCTGTTCCTGGAGTTGAATGGCGGGGAGCATGGCCCCGAAATAGTTGCCCAGATGCAGAGCGCCACTCGGCTGGATGCCGGTCAGAAAACGCATGTCGCCGAAGGTACCGACCCGACCGTGGCGTTGACCATCCCTGGTTGCAGCGAATTTACCGTCACAAATCCGCCGGGGACATGCCGGCACCGACGATACTGCACGCCTGGATCACTTTGAGCCCCAATTGTTCGGCGGCGGCGACGACTTCCGGCGAACCGGTTCCTGGGTTGAGCCAGAGTTCGTCGCAACCCTTGCGGGCAATCTCTGGCAGTACCTTGAGGACGACCGGAGGCGGAAGATATGCCGTGACAATTCCGGGCCGCACGGGCAATTCGCTGATGTTTTTATAAACGAAAAGCCCTTCGATGGTGGATTCCTTGGGGTTGATCGGAAAAACGGTGCACCCTTTCCTGAGAAATGCGCGGACGGCTTTGTTGCCGAACTTGGTGCGGTCGGTGGAGGCTCCGAGAACGGCGACGGTCTGCATGGTCAGAGAAAAGCGTAGTGGGAGTCCCGCGGCGAGTGATTTGTTGTAACGGCTGTCACTGGCCCTACTTCAGTCCTGCGTTTCGGCTTTAGGCTGGGGTAGCAGGAAACTAAAGACCAGGCCGATGAGAAACATCGCGGTGCCGACGATACCGGCGGCCTTGGCGACGAAGATTGGAGCGGTCCCGCCGAGCAGTGGCGCGAGCCAGTTGCTCGTTACAAACGCCATCGACGTACCGATCATGCGCCCGCCTACGTTGGTCGCGAAGCTGCCGCCGGTGGCGCGCAGGTGGAGCGGGAAAACCTTGGGCAAGTATTCACCCATGTAGCTGAACTGCGCCACGGTCAGTAAGCCGGCGATGGCGATCCCCCATTGGAACAAGTCGGGCCGGCTGGTGAACAACCAAAGATAGGTAATGGGGATAACGATGAGGCCGGGTACCTGGAAAAGGCGCAGCAACAACGCTCTCGAAATCATCGTCGCGAGTAAACACGCAAACAGAATCCGCCCAAGCAATCCGCCCAATTCCTGCCAAAACTGCACATTTTTTCCAAATGTTTTTACAATTGTATCCGGGCCTTCCTGCTTCGCCCGGTTGGCACCTAGCTGGCCAAGAATCTTTTCGCGGTCGAGCAGCGCCTTTTTCGCCTCAGGCTTGTTGGTGGCGACTTGGTCGAGCTTCGCATCCAGTTGTGCAAGTTGCTTGTTGAGCGATTCAAGCTTGGCTTGGATCGGGGCCTTGGCGGCATCGGCCGCGGACGGGGCCGCCAGCGCCTTTTGCGTCGCACGCAGGGCAATTCGAACTTTGGCGCGCTGGCCGGACAACTCCCGCAATCCCGGAACCTCGGCACAAGATTTGTCGAACTGCGGGCGCACGGCGTCGAGTTGCCCATTGAAACCCTTGGCTTCGTCCTGCAATGGCTTCAGGACTTTCTGCTGATCAGAGAGAGTGCTCAGGCCGGGAACGATGCGCGTGGGCGTCAGTTGCAGCGCGCCAAACGCTATGCCGTACGCACAGGCGGAGAGCGCTGCGGTAACGAGCGTCGTGCGGCGCAACGCGGGTGAAAATAATTCGCTAAAGCTCGAACGTTTGAGCGTGCCGGCGGCGCGTCGCTCGATCCAGACCTTGGACTCGGGCACGAACGGCAGGAGCAACCCGATCGGAATGGCGGGTAGCAGACCGGTGAGGAGTGTGTACCGCCAGTCGGCGTGGGCATTAAACGGCTCCAAGATGGGTAGCGCCGGGAGCGAAGCGGCGTTTTTCAGAATCCACCCGTTGACGACCGTCACGAACAATCCGCCAACCGAGGCGAAAGCCTGCGTCCAGGCGAGGACAGCCTCCTTGCGATGTTTGTCGGGAAAAAGTTCCGCGAGCCACGTAATGGCAGCGACGAATTCAATGCAAACGCCGACAAATGTCGCGCAACGGAAGAAGACAAACCAGCCGAGGCTTGTGCTGAACGCGGCTGCGACCGGCGAAAACGCGTAGAGCGCGATGCTCAGTGCGAGTACGGTCTTGCGGCCGAAGCGGTCCGTGAGCCAACCGCCGAGGAGGCCAAAGACGCCACCGCTGAGGGCCGCAATCCAAAGCAGGCGCCCGACCCAGACGGTGACATCGGGATGGTTGGTGGGGAGTTGGAGAATCTCGGCAAGCGCGGGCGCAGCGATGAGTGGGAGCAGGAGCAGTTCGTAGGTGTCGAACAGGAAGCCGATGGCGGCGACGCTGAGAATGAGCCACTCGGTGAGCGTGAACTTCTGTCCGGCCGCGGAGGAATGCATGGAGGGAGGATCATGCCAGGGGCGCCAAGCCGCGGCAAGGACTGTGAGGTCTCAAGTTAATTCGCCGGCGGGGCGGGGTGCTCCGGGTTGATGTTAGAATGAAAATTGCCCGCCGAGCCGAGAATGGATCTTCCGCAGCGCCGTTGAGGAGTTCGTGGGTCCCGATTGCAGGCACTGATTCGGCGGAATCCTAGTCTTCCATGTACCAAAACGAGTGAGTGACCTGCTTTTTCGAGTCAACCGCCCACAACTTCTTGAAACTGACGCGCTCGACATGGCCGTCCAACAGAGTGACATTGCCACCGTTGTTATGGACCGTCGGGCGAGCGTAGTTGAATCCATAGTTCGAGTCCGCTTGCATCGTGTCCGCGAAGGTGTCGCCGTTGACGTCCAGAGCGAATCTATAGGTTGGGTCGACCGGCGAGTAGACGTAGTGGGTCAGGGTATCCATGTACATCATCGCGTCCGTTGGATTCGTAATGCGCGAGACCTTGAGCGGTTTCGCGGTCTCGCCGTAGTAAAACGGTCCACTGAGGCGACCAGCGCCCGTGGAAGCGAAGTGCGCGCCGACCCAACAGTTCCAAGTATTGGGCGACCATCCGGCACCCTTGCCAGCAAAAGGCGGCTTGGTGGTGTTTCCGCCCGGGCATTTTCGCGCCTCAAAATTATAAACCTCTGTATCTACGAAGACGGTTTTGAGCTGCGTTCGCTTGGCGACATACGGTGCCAGCTTGTTGTGCCAGAAAGGCTGCGTGTAATCACTCGAAGAATCGCCGAACAGCGGTATCTGATCGGAATAATCATCCAAGTACATCAAGGTCGCCTGCGCCCAGGTACGCATGTTGGACGAGCATTTGGCGGTTTGCGCACTGGCTTTGCCCTTGGCCAGGGCCGGCAACAACATCCCGGCAAGGATTGCGATAATCGCGATCACGACCAGGAGTTCGATCAGCGTGAATCCGTTTCTCGACGGGTTCCCAGCTCGGTTCGAAGGATTTTTTCTTAGCAGGGGTGCATTCATTCGCAGTGGACCTTGGCTTGGATTGGCAAGCTTCTTGATTTAATTAACGCTCCACCGGCCTACCTAGATTTTGTGCCCGGCAGCCGGGGGCTCGGGTTTGACAGTTACGCCGGTGGCCGGGGCTGTCAATGGGGTTCTGAGGGCGCTCTGCGGGCGGCAGACTCCGCTGATCGAACGGCAATCGCTTTGGACGCGTCGTGGATCGCGAAGAGGTGGGTTTGGGAGGCAACATACAGAACTCCATTGGCCACGACGGGGGTCGAATAGATCGGGGCACCGAAATTCGGCCCGTCCTCTTCGTGGCCATCAACGATCATCTTGCTGAGAATTCGCTTCTCCTTGCTGGCGGCCAAGATCACAAAGTCGCCGTCTTCGTCCCCGACGTAAACTTTGCCGTCCGCGACCATCGTCGATCCCCACATGTGTGCTCGCATGTCGTGGATCCAATAGAGCTCGGCGGTCTCGGCATTCAGGCAATGTACATAGCCGCTGTAATCCGAGATGAAGAGCAATCCGTCTGGCGTGATGGAGGCAGTCGAAATGGATCGCTTGATTCCCCGGTAGGACCAGAGAATCCGGCCCTTGGACGCGTCGATCGCCGGGGAGGGGTCGAGGCAAACAAGGTTGCCCTCGCCTTCGCCGTGTTCGGGATCCTGACCGATTGCAACGTACACGCGATTCTTCCAAAACACGGGCGTGGCGATGACCTCGCTGGGACCGTCGGCAGCCGGATACTTGATGCGCTTCCCTTTGTTGAAGCGATATTCGGGAGGATTGCAGTCGACGGACCACACTTTTTTAAGGATGCGCTGATCGCCCTCTTGGACCGGTTGAGCGTCGAAGGCATGGCAAAAACCGTCCCCGCCGCCGTGAAAGATGAGAGTTCTCCCATTCAATTTGCCCGCGGACGGAGACCCCCATTGGCCGTGAAATATGCGCTGACTAATGCCGGCATTGTCCACACCGGCGAGGGCACCGGTCCACTTGTTCACGGCGATCAGGCTGGGGGCTTGGGGATAGGGGATGTTCACATGGGTCCAGTCCATCCCGTTACACGTGTTCAGATAGATGAAATCACCGACAATCAGAGGTGAGGTGAATGTTCCGTTGTGCGGGAAGACGCCGAGTTCATCCATCATATCGTACTGCCACACGATATCGGCATCGCGACGGCCAATGGGAACCAACGGAGCCTCCGGCCCAACGCTGTACCGTGCTTCGTCTTTAAATGGCCCGACGTTTCTCCAGGCGAGACCCTCCGTCGTGAGGCATAGAGCCTCACCCCGAGTGCTGGCGAGGTAGACCCGGTTCCCTTCAATGGCGGGTGACGAGAGCAACCCGAGAGATTCCCAATCGTTCACTTTCCCCGATTTCAACTTGGGAACGACCAATTGCCACAGAAGGCCGCCTTGTTGTTCGTCCAGGCAAAGGAGAATGCTCCGGTCCCCTCGATGCTTCGAGTGGCGAGGGTTGTCATTATTCGTGCCGACGAAGACTTTTCCACCTGCCACGGTGGGATTGCCATAGGATTGTGATCCCAACTTTGCCACCCATTTCACATTCCTCAACGTGGTACGGTCAAAATCCTCCGTATAGGGCCGCATTCGTCCCGGGTCAAAATCACTGGGCAGGCCATGGGCTGCAGAATACATGTTCCGACCCAAATCGTGACCGCCCCATCCCGGCCAGTCATCGCGACGCGCGGCTTGGTCGAGCGCCCGTGAGGAATTGAAATCGGATTCCGCGTCATTCACCCGATGTTGCTGACGGAGTAAATCGGAACGATGGGCCATGTAGTGGGCCCGTTTTTCTGGAGGCCACGCTTGCCGTTTTGCCGAGAGGTCAATGGCCTTGGAATAGCCGCGCCCGGCCTCCTCGAACTGGCCCTGGCTCTCCCGAATCGCCGCGAGTTGGTCCCAAAGATCCGGGTCTTCCGGGAATCGTTCCGTCCCTTTCTCGATCGTTTCTCGAGCCTCAGTCAGTCTACCTCCCGCAAAAAGAACCTCAGCGCGAACCAACCAAGCTACGGGTTCGCTCGGCGCCAACTCCAGAGCGCGGCGGCTATAGGCGTCGGCATCCCCCTCGAATTGAGGATCGTCCGTGGGGTTTTGATTCAAGATGCAACGGGCAAAGTGGGCGAGCAGAAGGCCGTTCGTGGGGGCCAGACGAAGAGCGCTTATAAAGCTCGAACGGGTGTTCCGATCGATGCAGTGACGAATATACTCCGGAAGGGCGAGTTTTGAGAATGGTGAGATCGGACGGGTCTCCACATTCGCGAAAAACCACTCAGCCCACTGGCGGTAGACCGTGTTGTCAGCCGTTCCGAGGACCCGCTCCCTGAGATTGAGGCGCGTCTGCACGGAAATGGCCTCGAGATCACGCTGTTCGTTGAATCGTTGACCCACCACGCCTTCCGCCATGTCGGGCAGCCACCCGGGGATCGGCGAGTTGGTGATTGACGGAAGCGTGGACTCCGAGAGCCATTCGGGCGGCACTGGCTGATCGTGCAACGAATTCTCCGGATGATATGTTTCACCTGTCGGAGATCCCCAGCGGATCTCCCATAGAACGAGTTTATAGCTGGTTGGGGCGGTATGATTGTCGACCCTTTTCTCGGAGGATCGCGCCAAAATCCTCCGGCCATCGGGGCTGAACTCACCACCCATCCATGGCGCTTCGAAGCGAATCGGTTCGCTTATCGCCACTCCAGTGTACCCATCCCAAATTCGTGTTGTGTTGTTCTGGTAGGAAGCAAGGACCCAGTTTCCATTCGGACTGAATTGGGATGAACTGACCACCGCCGGCGGGTTGCTAATCTCTCCTAGGAGCCGCCCTGCGACGTCCCAAATCTGCATTTGGCCCGTTGCAGTGCGGATTAACACCCGCAAGCTGTCCGGGCTGAATTGCCCCGTATACCCATCGGCCCAAGGTACCGGTAACGTCGCCAGGAGTCGACCCGCCGGGATCTGCCAGATCTGAATGGATGTCGAGGAAGTGGCCGAATGCGTCAGAAGCTTTTCCCCGTGAGGACTGAGCGAAATGGTCTTGATCGGGGAAGTGTCCTCTTCGCCTAGTCGTGGTTTGAAAATCGATCCTGTTAGACAATTCCAAAGATGGAGTCCGGTGCGGGACAGCAGGCGCACGGTTGTCCCGTCGACAGCAAACCCCTTCGATTGCACGAAGATATCAAATGAGATGGGTTCAAACCGGCTTAGGCCTGTATCAACATCCCAAACCTGAACAATCGTCTTGCCCAATGCCGTGGAGCTAAGCGTCACGACCCATCGGCCGTCGGGACTAATTTCTCCAGAAATGACCGAATTCGTGTGATTCAGTGTTTGGCCGACCGACTCACCCGTCGCACAATCCCAAACACGCACCGCTTTGCCGCACCCCGTCAAGAGGAGGCGGCTGTCAGGACTAAAGGTGATAAAATGCAGAGAGTTCGTGTGGGCCAGGATCGGCCCGCTTTGTCGGCCTGTCTGTGACTCGATGATCTGGATGGCGGTCGTACTGCGGACCGCGACCCAGCGACTATCCGGGCTAAACGTGATTTGTCCGCCATACCCGCTTACGCCAGGACCTACCGGCTCGCCTGTTTGTGAGTCGAAAATGTGGACATTGGTGGACGCACTAGCCGCAATCCAACGGCTGTTGGGACTGAATTGGGTGTTGTAATTGCCCGCCGGCAGGAAGGCGACGGTTGGGATCGCGAAACTCCGATGAGTCAATGCGTCGATAATCCGCTCCGCGATGATTGTATTGGTCGGATTGTCCCGCAACACCCGAGCGAGGTGGGCCAGTGCCGGGGCGGCCTTGTCGGCGCGGAATAGTTCTTCCGCTCTTTGGACTTCCAATCGGCTTAAGGAGTCCGCCGCCTGCGCGTAGGCCCTTTGCGCGTTCTGACGCTCCTGCTCCGCGCTTGCTTTGGCTCGGGACTCGGTGACGGCGCGTGCCTCGGCGACTTTTCGGGCGTCGACTGCCGCACGCCATTGCCAGAGAATTCCTGTGGATCCTGCCAGCACCACAGCAAGCAAGGACGCGGCCAATCCCGCCACGGCAGGCTTCCGTCGCACCCATTTTAGCGACCGTTCCAAAAGCGTGCTCGGCCGTGCGGAAATCGGTTCTCCACCTAGCCAGCATTTCAGGTCGTCGGCTAACTCTCGGGCGGAGCGGAACCGATGTCGCGGGTCCTTTTCGAGGCACTTGAGGCAAATCGTTGACACGTCGAGTGGGACAGACGGATTTAGGAGCTGCGGGGCCAGGGGCTCTGAACTGACGACCTGATGGAGCACATCGGTCACACTGCTCCCAATGAACGGAGCCCTTCCGGTCAGGACATGGTACAATACTGCGCCCAGGGAATATACGTCCGCAGACGGGTCAACAGCGACGCCTCTCGCCTGCTCGGGTGCCATATAGGCCGGCGTGCCGAGCAGCTGCCCGGTGACAGTCAGTGAACCGCACCCGTCCAAAAGTCGCGCCAAGCCGAAGTCCGTTACGTAGGGCACACCGGCGTCGTCGATCAGGATATTCGATGGTTTAAGATCCCGATGCAGGACGCCCAGTGCGTGGGCGTGTTGGACGGCTTCGGAAATTGTGGCGACTAATTCGGCGGCCGCCCGCACGGGTAGGGGCCCTTCACGTGTGCGTTCCGCGAGGTTGGCACCTTCAATCAAATCCATCGCGAAGAAATGCTGCCCCGCCTGTTCTCCGACTTCGTGGATGGACACAACGTTCGGATGCTTCAGTTTAGCCGCTGACGCCGCTTCAGCATGGAAGCGCTCAACATCGGCCGGCCGGGCGAGACTGCTGTCGCGCATCAACTTGACGGCCACGATGCGGTTCAGGCTGACCTGGCGCGCCCGGAATACCACGCCCATACCGCCGCGGGCAATTTCCCCGAACAGTTCGTAGTCACCGATGCGCTGGAGGACGGGCGATTCGTCCGTCAAGGGCGGCGGGGCGGCATGGGGCGAGAAGAGAAATGTGGAGAAACACTTCGGACAACCGCCTTCTAATTCGTTGCCGGCGAGAGCTGTTCCGCAGCGTGGGCACACTGAACTCTTGTGAGATTGCTTGGATTGCACCTTGAATACGGGTGAGGTTATTTCGTCGACGCTACTCGCGGAGCCGAAATGCGACCTGTCGCCGAATCGAGAAGGAGCTCCTGCCGCGCTATATACTTGATGGTGCTATCGCTCGCGTCGCAATATAAAATCCGTACCTTTTCGACGACGGCGGTGTGCCTCCCATCGGGCGAACAAAGCACTTGTGGTTGTTCACTTCCGCGGAGCGGCCAAAAGGCGGCCAGGCACGCCCAGGCCAGAAAAGTGCCAGTGCTGCATTGACGGATCGAACGGAGTGTTTTCATAGGCAATGTGCTTGTCTTAAGGCGAATAGCGGCGAGCTCGAGCTCGTCGGAAGGACGAAAACGACGGAGTGAGCCACCCAATATCATCGATAATCTTGTTATTCCTGTAATCTTGTTGACCAGACTGTTGCATCGGCTCACTCGGATAAGCCGCAAACATCCTGTGCAATTACAACCGAAGTGGCCGGTCACCTTTGCCAGACGTCCATCAGATATTTAAGCTCCTCCTCCACCTGCGACGAAGAGGCAACGGTCTGCGCGACCTCGGCTCGGACTAATTCTCGGAGACGCGATCGAAGTCGATGGACGGTCACTGCCACGGTGCCGGGATTTAACCCTAGCCGTTTAGAAACGGCTTCGTAATCGCCTGAGTCAGCCCCGTCCAGAAACGGAGCGAGAGATTCGAATAGGGACAGTCGGCCGCGGGCGCTTTGTTCGTCCCGCAGGCGTTGGAAGGCGTGTGCCAGGATCGTTCGACACCAGCGTCGGTCATACGCCAGTTCGGCGCTTTCCGAATTCAGGTCTGGGCCGCACAGTCGTTCCGCTTCCTCGGGGTCGATCGACAGGGAAGGATGACTTCCCCCGCGTTTGAGGGCTTTGTCGTACAGGGCCCGTTTGATCGTGAAATTGCGAAGAGCGGTCAGAAGAAAAGTTCGAAAGCGACCTTTTTCTGGTCCGACAGTTCCCAGGTCATCGCGAGCGATGACACGGGCCAGAAAGCCCTGGGTCAGATCCTGTGCATTGTGCGGCGTATGGCCTTGGCGACGGAGGTACGCGTAGAGCGGTGCCCAGTACGCACCGCAAAGCCTATTCAACGCGAGGGCATTTTGAGGCAAATTGCCCCCCGCATTCAACACGGCTGTCCAATGTGTCGAAGGAAATTCGGCGCGGCTGAAATGATCGCCCGCCGTAGAATGGGCCTGACTCACCTTCGACGCAGCCTACCGCACCCGGGCGTTCGCTGAGAAGGGCTAATCAGCCTTTCCCAAATTATTCCGCATCCCATTCCACGCCGAGCCGTAGGCGCCGGCGAGATCGCCGAGTTGGGCGGGGAGAATCCGAACCTGCGATCCTCCGGGTCGCCATTCGAATTCTGCCAAATCCTCACGTAACGGCTCGAACAATTCGGCTCCAGCCCGTGCTATACCGCCTCCCAGAATGACGACTTCCGGATCCAGCACGTTGACGAGCGACGCGATCGCGGCGGCGAGTGCCCGCACGGAACGTCGCCAGATTCGGGTTGCGTCCGCATCGCCCTGCCGATGAGCGGTGACGAGGGCTTCCGTGCTGGAAAACCGACCGTCCGTCCGCAGCGGAATACTTTTGTTGCCGATTTCGTTCTCGAGTGAACCAGGCGTCCCGACGTCATCCAGAAGTCCCTCGAAGTTCAACGAGAGATGCCCGAGATGGCCGGCCCGTCCGAGATGGCCTTTCAAAAGGCGACCGTCGACCATCGTTGCTCCCCCCACACCGGTTCCCAGGGTCAGGAGAAAGACATTTCGGCACCCGCGGGCCGCCCCCTGCCACACTTCACCGAGCAGGGCGGCGTGAGCGTCATTGAGCACAGGAATGGGTTTTGCGGACTGGAGGAACGACGTCCAGTCCAGCCCTTCCAGTCCGGTGAGCTTTCCGGGCAAGTAGGCAATATGGCGGCCGTGAGGGGCAGCGATCCCGGGTGCCGATACGCCAATGCTTGCGAGTGGGCCATGGGCTTTCGAGGAGGCGTCAACAAAATCGCGAATCGTGTCCGCCCAATTGCGGTTACGATCCTCGAACGGCAGATTGGCCTCTGCAATGAGGTCGCCGGGCGTCGTCACGCGAACGGCCTTGATTCGGGTGCCGCCAAGATCAATGCCGAGGTGGTGCCGTTGAGGAGCCATGGCGTTTGAGATCAGAAATGGGACGATCGCTTGGAGCGATGAATCAAGGACTGTCTCAACTTTATTTTCAAGAGTCCTCTCGTTAAGACGCAGTGCATCTGACGGTTTCGAGCATTTGGCGGATTCGTTCCGTGCCCTGCCCACGAATCCGTGGAAAGTCCGAAGTCCGCCGACCCGTCCAGATGCTGCCGTCGTGTCGCTTCGGAATCAGCATTCATACTCTTGATCTGCGGTCTCGCACTTGACACGCGCCCGGCGTGAGCGACAAAAAGCAGCGTCCATTTCGGGGCTGACGGATGGCCTGGGTGGGCTCCCTTTTCCAATTCAGAAGTTTTATGAGCCAACCGGAACAACATTCTTTTCAAGCCGAGATCCAGCAACTTCTCAGCATCGTCATCCACTCTCTCTACACGGACCGCGAAGTGTTCGTTCGGGAGTTGGTCTCCAACGCGGCCGATGCCTGCGAAAAGCTTCGTTTTCTCCAGGCGAGCGGCCAGTCCCCCACCGGCGAGCCCGCTCCCACGATCGGTCTGACCACCGATGAGACGGCCGGCACGGTCACCGTTGCCGATACGGGCGTGGGCATGACCCGCGATGAATTGGTTCAAAATATTGGTACCATTGCCCACTCGGGAACCAAGGCGTTTCTCAAGGCGCTGGCCGAGCAACAAAAGCCCGACACCCGCCTCATCGGCCAGTTCGGTGTCGGCTTTTATTCCGCATTCATCGTCGCAAAACAGGTCACCGTCTTTACCCGCTCCCATCAGGAAAGTGCGGAAGGCTGGAAGTGGACCAGCGAAGGAGGGAATGGCTACACACTGGAGCCCGCTCCCGACCTGCCGCGCGGCACCCGGGTCGTCCTTGCGCTCAAAGACGATGCCAAAGACTTCGCCAAAGCCGACGCTCTTGAACGGATTGTCAAACGATACTCCAACTTCGTCGCCTTCCCGCTCGAATTGAACGGGACGCGGGTCAACACCGTGCAAGCCATCTGGGCCCGATCGAAAAACGACGTCACCGAGGAGGAATACAAGGAGTTCTACGAGTACCTGGCGCACGACAACGAGCCACCGAAGTATCGTCTCCATTTCACGACCGATGCGCCCATCGCCATCCAGGCGCTGCTTTACGTGCCGTCGCGCAGTTTTGAAATGCCCGGCATGGTGCGCCAGGAATCCGAGGTTCATCTCTATTGCCGTAAAGTCCTCATCGACTCGAAGCCCAAGGCGCTCCTTCCCGAATGGCTGCGATTCATGCGGGGCGTGGTCGATAGCGAAGACCTCCCGCTCAACGTTTCCCGCGAACGCATGCAGGATTCAGGCTTGATGCGAAAGCTCAACAAGGCGCTGACGAACCGCTTTCTGAAACAGCTGGCTGAGATGGCGGAAAAGGATCCCGCGGCCTACGATCAGTTCCACGCGGAGTATCACCGCTTTCTGAAGGAGGGTGCCCTGAGCGATTTTGAACACCAAGCCGCCATCGCCCGATTGCTTCGGTACGACTCGTCCACCACGGAAGTTGGGAAGAAAACGGCGCTCGCGGACTACGTCAAACGGATGCCGGACTCTCAGAAGGAGATTTACTACCTAGCCGCGCGCGATCGTGCCGCGGCTGAGGCCAGCCCGTACTTCGAAGTATTTCGTGAGCGCAAGTTGGAGGTCCTCATTATTGAGGATCCGATCGATGAGTTCGTGATGGACCGTTTGCGTGAGTTTGATGGCAAGAAAATAGTCGCGGCGGAAAAGGCTGAACTCGAGATCGACAATGCAGCGACGGAAGGCGGGCTTTCAAACGATGACGCCGTGGCTTTGGCCAGTTGGCTGAAGACCACGCTGGGCGAAGGTGTTCATGAGGTGCGTTCCTCGAAGCGTCTGGTGGACAGCCCTGTCGTGGTGGTGGAGAGCGACAAGTTTCTGACTGGCTCGATGCGCCGCACCCTCAAGATGATGGGGCGCGAGGCGGATGCGGGCCTCGAAGCGGCACCGGATCTCGAACTCAACCCCCGCCACCCGGTGATCGTGAAACTCCAGCAGTTACGTCAAAGTGACGCGGCGCTCGCGGAACTCGTGGCGACCCAGCTTTTTGACCAGGCCCGCCTGGCAGCGGGCCGCCTGGACGATCCGCGCTCCATGTTGCAGCGGATGAACACGCTTCTTTCGAGAATTGTGGGCGTCTGAATTTAGGAACCCACCTGCATGAATCGCTGGAAGGCACCTCCGAGGAGTTCCGTGACGTCGCGCTGAATCTCCGCGTCGGTCACTCGCCAACCGCTCACGGCCAGGGCTTCGTATCGTCCCGCGAGGCATTGGGTGAGTTGTTCGCGTGTATGGCGCCACTTATAAATTAATTGATCGAGCACTCGGGCATCGGAATGTTGCGGTGTAAAACTCGTCCCCAACAACTCGAGTCGCATCGTTGTGACTTCGCGCATCAACTGCGGTGTGTTGGTAAACCACCAGCAGCCGAACGGATGCAGATTTCGGAATTTGCGGGCCAGCACCACCAATTCATGTTGATTCTCGCGCGCCAGGCACGTCGCAAGAAATCGATTCTTGGGATTCGCCGCGCAGAGATTCTGCAGTGCCGCCAGATCGCTTGCGCCGACGCCGTCGCCGGCCATGCGTAATGCCGGATTCACCGCGCGCTTGACTCCCAGCATCAGGGCAAATGCCTGACCCTCATCCCGGCAATGCGGAAGGACTGCATGCTCGATCAGCCAAGCGGTTTCGGTATCCGCCGGATAACGGAAGGAGGGCGGGAGTGACACCATGCAATAGTGGGCCGAGAACGTATGAGTCCAGTCGCGCAGAAACCGGCGGACTTCGCCTGCGGTTCGCCCATTGAGGCGGGGAGTCACCGCGTAGCCCCAGGTGCGGAGCTGCGGCACCGCTTGCTTCCAAGCCATGAGGAGAGGATCAATTCGCAAGGCCGCGAGGAATCGCGGATCTCGCTGCAAATCCGGTTTCCAGTAGGCCCGTTCCTCGTCATCGAACGGGGAGTTGGTCATGCAGAGCGTCTCCACTCCCGCCAGTTCCAGCACGCGCTCGACATGACGGCCGGGTTTTTGCGCGGCGAACCATTTCCGCAAGGACGGCAGGTCCCGTCGACGGGCGTCGAGACCGAGAGACTGCAGAGTGGTAATGATCCCCCGGCAGGCTTCGGAGACGGGCGAACGGTCGGCGAATAGACACTTCCAGATATGCCCTGCCTGCTCCTCCTTTGAAGCGGACCAAAAGAGCTCGTACGGCAGGTCCGTCTGCCGGAACGATTCGCTGACCAGATAGTGGTAAACGAGAAGATCGTCGATTCCCCTTAAGAGCAGCGAGCCGAACGCCGGATCATACAAGTGAGTATGCAGATCGTGAATCGGGGTGGCGGCGACGATTTTCTGTACGCGATTTAGCAGAGGCATTGGCAACGGGGTCAAGCTTTGCGGTGTCTATCCAACCCCACTCCATGCCCAACGGTCCTTTGAGTGTCAACTTACAATGGGTGTAAAAAAGTGGGCTAGGGTCTGATGCCGCTCCGCGGCTTTGCAAAATGGTGTTTCCTTTCAAGGCACACGCGCCAAAGAAATGGCCAATCTCCCGGCCCAGGCCAACGGCCTGGGTAACCGGCAACCGACACATTTATGCGCCCCAACGGCGGCGCGATAATCGTCAACGTCTAAGAGCACACCCGACTATCGCGGCCCTTCAGGTCGCCCGATTTATTGGCACGAATTCCCAGCCCGTTGGGC
>CAMDJH010000091.1 GCA_945900455.1 Akkermansia muciniphila | reverse complement strand
CCAAAGTCGCGCCCTTGCATTCTGCTCGGCAGCACCATTGGCCGCGGAGCGTTTCAGAAATCGAAATCAGAGTCCCGGGAAAAATGAAGAATTCTTCCGTTCAACAATCGCTGACTCGAAAACCACCGTTTCCGTGAGATGCACCCCATATCAACTTACTTCCGCTTGGGAGGATAAAGCGCCTTGATTTCAACGCCGAGGGTTTCGGCAAAAATCTCCAACTCCTGGTCCGTGACGCAACGCAGCCTTGCTTCAACCTTCGAGAGAGTGGCACGGCTCAACTCCATCCCGCGAATAGTACAACGTGCTGCGAACATCTCCTGGGTGAGGCCCTGCTGGTAACGCAGTTTGCGAATCTGCGGGCCAACAATGTTTTGTAGCTTTTCGGCCATGCTCCGATTTCGGAGCTTGACCCTGACGGAGGCATCGAGTGAGTGTGCTCCGATTCCGGAGCAACCTTTCCAACCTGACTATTATGAGTTTCCTACCCGCAGATTCTTTTACGTCCGTGAGGATTGTGTTGGCGTCGGTTGCCCTGTCGCTATCCGGCTTGGCATCGCCATTTCCGCTGCCGGTTCCCACGCGGCCCACAGTCTTCCCGCTTGTGCGCCCTGCTCGACTAGGGACGGTGGTCGCTTGGGGAGATGACAATGTTGGACAGTCGACAGTACCAGCAAGCTTGAGCGGAGTGGTGGTGGCTGTAGATGCAGGAACGGATCATACGGCGGCATTAAAGAGCGACGGAACGGTTGTGGCTTGGGGAGCTAATAATCATGGCCAATCGATCGTCCCTCCCGGCTTGAGTGGTGTCGTGGCGATCGACGCAGGAGGTGATCACACGGTCGCCTTGAAAAACGATGGCAAGGTGGTGTCATGGGGAGCGTGGGTTAGTCGTTCGCCTTCCATACCCGGAGAATTAACCACTCCAGGATATTTAGAAACACTGGAGCAGCCACTCGGGCGCGATTGGGTGGCAATCGCGGCCGGAAATGATCACACGGTAGGCTTGAAAAGCGACGGCACCGTGTCAGCCTGGGATAGGAATATTGAAGGCCAAACTTCTGTCCCGGCGGGCTTGAATAGTGTAGTGGCCATCGCGGCTGGATCCAGATCCAGACACACGGTGGCATTGAAGGCGTACTATTCTCCAGGACCGCGGCGTGCAACGGCTGCGGCCCAGATGGTCAATGGTTTCATCGTGGGCTTGGGCGTAGTTGATGGCGGGGAGGGATATACTGGGTCGCCCAAGGTCATTATCTCGGGCGGGGGCGGAAGTGGAGCCACAGCCACCGCATCTGTCTCGGGAGGCATTGTCACCGGCTTCGTCATCACTAATCCGGGTCGGGATTATACCAGTCTTCCAACAGTCCGTATCGGTTCGCCTGAGTTTGCAGCGCAACTCTCCATCGAGGTCAGTCGGGTTAACGTGAACCTTAAAGTAGTCTTGGGTAAAAAGTATCAGCTCGAAACATCGAACGACTTAGCGGTGTGGGCAAAATCCCGTTCGGATTTCGTGGCCCAGGAAGAAAACATCACGCAGGAATTCGTAGTGTCTGAAGTGGGAACGTACTTTCGAATTTTGGAAGTGCCCTGAGCATGTTTTGGTCGCTGCCGCTTCTCTAATCAGACGAAAGAGAATCCGGCTCGGTGCGTGCGCCGTGCCAGTAGCGGAGAATGTCCACGCAATTGTCCTCCAACTTCGGTCGATAGAAAATGAGGTAGGGCCGTGAGACCAGTTTGCGCACGCCAGGACGTTGGAGATACGGCGCGCCAAGCAAAGGAAACTTTCCCAGAATTTCCGCCCGATCAATAAGCGCGTTACCGATACGAACGGCAGTCGCGGGATCATACTTGGCAATGTGGCGGACAATATCCTCCAGGTCCGTGATGGCTTGCGGCGCGAAGATTATTTTGAAGCCCATGTCGCCACCCGATTGCGGACATCATTGATCGGCACGCCTTTGCCGGCTTCAAGGTCGCGTACGGCGTCATCCAATGAACGAAGCAGACGCTGTTCTTCCAGCGGGGTCATATCGGAGTCCGCTTGGGAATCGAGCCACACCTGCAAGGCTTTTCGCTCGTCGCCGGGAAGTTGGGCAACGGCATCTTGAATTTCAAACAGCGTGCTCATGCAGAAGAAGAATAACGCTCAATCAAAAATCCAGCAAACGGCAATTCGACAGGTCGCAGGCTTCCTGTTCGCATTCAGGGTGAGTCACTCTACCTAAAACGTCTCGCTCCGATTTCGAGAGTCACGAGCCTCGGTTTCAAGGTCCCAAGAAGGAGAGGATGGTATTCTATTTTGTCGAGTTGTCGCCGGGACTCTCCGCTGAAGGGTTACTGCCGCCTCTTCAATTCCAACAGTGTTGCCCGATCCCAGGCATCCTTTTCCCGGTAGATTTCCTTACTGGCGATCAGTGAATCCAAATTCAGAAAAGGTACTCGCACCCCTTCGAGGGTCGTTTCGCGCGCGGAACCGATGGCGTCGGTATAGGTAACTTTCCACGCTTGGGTGCTGACGTCCACTTCCACTTCATCGGCCACTTTTACGACCACGTTTTCCAGGATGTCGCGCGGCGTCAGTTCGCGCGCCGCGCCGTCTTCGAGGCGAGACAAACCATCGATCACTCTTTGGCAATTCTCCTCGGTGGCTTCCACGAGGATGTCCACGTCTTCGGTCGTTCGTACGAGACCATGGAGGATGCAGGCGTGGGCGCCGCAGATGAGATATTTCGCCCCCGCGTCGTTTAGCAATTGGCAGACGCGGAGAAGTGGCGGGGTGGTCGGCATAGCGATCACCAAAGCCGGGGATTCGACTGCGCCTTGCGCCATCCCTCGTATTCTTCGCGCGTCTTTGCCTTGAACACGAATCCGCGCGGCCGTGGGTAAGGATTCATCAAGTCGGCCTGCGCTTGAAGAATCGTCGCCCGCCGCAATGCCTCCTCCGGCGAAATCGGCGCCAGGTCTTCGCTCGTGCGTCGCGTGCCGACGATTTTCATCGGTGTGATGTTACCTGCTTTTCGGGGGAAAGCCATGCCAAGTAGGAATGGCTGTTTCGGATCGCCTTCACTCCCGAATCACAGCCTGCAACGTCCGGCGGAAGGATTCCACCAATCCCGTGTGCGTGGTCGTCACTTCAGCATCGGTCAGTGTTTTGTCGGCCGAACGATACGTGAATGCATACGCCATGCTCTTCTGCCCTGCGGGCACGTGTTTTCCGCGAAAGATGTCAAACAACTCGACGGCTTCGAGGTTTGCCGGACGAGTTTGCCGGACGACTCCGAGAATTCCGTCATGGGTGGTTGCTTCCGGGACTATTATGGCGACATCGCGCCGGACGGAGGGAAACGCCGGCAATGGCTTGAAGGATCGGGCTGGGTTGCGGCGAGCAAGCAGTTGACCCATGTCCAACTCGGCCAGGAAGACGGGATCCCGGAGATCATTTTGCCGCGCCACTCGAGGCGATACCTGGCCGAGTTCGCCGAGCACGAGCTTTCCTCCGAGCGTGATGACCGCGGATTCCAGGAACAGGGCCGTTGGTTCCGGTCGTCGGGAGAACACAGCGCCCCGCACCCCGAACTGATCGAGCAACTCCTCCAAGCGTCCCTTTATATCTGCGCTGTCACAGGTGGCCCCGCGGTCGGAACCGCTCCAAAACACTGGATCTCGAAGGCCGGTCATCGCCACGGCCACGCGCCAGCCCTCTCTAATCCGCCCGTTGTCCAGGCTAAAAACGCGACCGATCTCGAACACCTGTACGTCATTTGTCCGGCGGGCAGCGTTGTGTCGGAGGGTGTCGAGCAAGCCCGGTAGCAAACTCGGGCGCAGGACATCCATGTCGCCGCTCAGCGGATTTGCGAGCTTCACGGGGTCGGTCGTCGCCAATCCCGCCGCCCCCCCTGCGATCAGGGTCTGCCCCTGCGCCTCGTTCAAACCCAGTCCGACGAGAATCCGGCGCATCGCAGCGAATTGGTCGTAGACTGCGTCGAAGGAGTGTTCGCCCGTCGCACCGCGCGGTGCCGTCGCGGGAATTTTGTCGACGCCGTACAGCCGGGCCACTTCTTCAATGAGATCGACTTCACGCTTCAGATCTACGCGAAAGGTCGGGACGGAAAAGGTCACAACGCCCGGCGCGGTAGTTTCGACCTTCCGAACATCCAATCGAGCCAGTTGGGAGTCGATCCATTCTCCCGGGATGTCGAGGCCGAGAAGCTGGTTCACTCGCGCGTGTCGCACGGCGATCTGTCGAGGCGCGGGCGCTTGCGGAAATGCCTCCACCGCGCCCGAAGCCAGACGGCCGCCGGCTGTCTCAAGTATCAACCCGGCCGCCCGGCGGCTGGCGTAGTCGACCATCCCAATATCGGACCCGCGTTCAAACCGATAACTCGCGTCGGTCCGCAATCCAAGTGACTTGCTCGTACGGCGGATGTTGGTCGGCGTAAAACAGGCGGACTCCAGCAATACATCGGTCGTCTCGGGTTTGATCTCGGTATTCTGTCCACCCATCACTCCGGCAAGCGCGATGGCCTTCTGTTCGTCCGCGATCAGAAGATGATCCGTGCCGAGCGTGTGTAACTGCCCATCCAGGGTTGTAAATTGTTCGCCCACAGCACTTCGTCGGACCACAATCGTTGGGAGATGCTCACCCTTGGCGATCAGGTGAAAATCAAATGCGTGGAGGGGTTGGCCGGTTTCAAGCATCACGAAATTGGTGACATCCACCACGTTGTTGATGCTGCGGAGGCCGACTTTTTCCAGCGCTTCCCGGAGCCAATCGGGGCTGGGCCCGATCTTGACCCCTTGGATGAGCCGGACGCTGTAGCGTGGGCAAAGATCCGGCGCGTCGAGGCGAACTGTCACCGATGCGGCAGCCGATTCGCGGGCAGGGTTGGTGTCGATGGGAAAATCGGCCGGCGGAATTCGCAGTGCACCTCCGGTGAGTGCGGCGATTTCGCGGGCGATGCCGACGACCGAATTCAGGTCCGGCCGGTTCGGCGTGACCTCCAAGTCATAAACGACGTCGCTGCCGGGTTGTCCAAGGTATTCCGCGAACGGCTGACCCACGCGAGCTTCGGGCTTGAGGATCAGGAGGCCGTCCACGGCATCCGGCAGTCCCAATTCCTGGGGTGAGCACAGCATTCCGTGGGACTCGACTCCGCGGATCTTTCCCACCTTGATGGCAAACGGTTCTTTGTCGCCCGGTCTTGGGGGCAGGGAATTGCCGGGTAAGATCAGCGGCACCTTATCGCCCGCCTGAAAATTGTGGGCGCCGCAGACGATTTGGCGCTCGCCGTGTCCGTCTGCGACTCGGCAAACGGACAATTTATCTGCGTTGGGATGTTTGTCGCGACTCAGGACCTGGGCCACCACGACACCGGAAAACGAACCGGTGAGGGTTTTGACCCCTTCGACTTCGAGGCCGAGCATGGTTAGGCGCTCGGTCAATTCTGCGGGCGGCCAGTCAAAATCGACGTGGTTCTTCAGCCAATTGAGTGTAACTTTCATAAGAGAGGGGTCAGGGAATAGTAATGTGCTTTACATTACTAGGGACTGACCCCGATGCCCTCCGTGCCGATCCGGTTTAGGAGGACGAGGGTTGCTTGGACCCCGTCGCGCTCGGGCAGATGTTCGCCCTCGTACTCGATTCCCAGCCAGTCGTTGTAGCCGGCATCGAGAACGATTTTCATCATCCGGCGGTAATCGGTTTCAATGCAGTTCCCGTTGGCGTCGAAATCGTAGCTTTTCGCGCTGACCGCTTTCGCAAAGGGCATCATTTCAGCGACGCCTTTGTAACGGTCGTACGAGGTGCCGTCGCCCAGGCTGAAATTACCAAAATCTGGGAGCGTGCCTGCGTTGGGAAGATTGATCAGGCGCATGACACCCGAAAGCCATGCACCGTTTGATGAGAGGTGGCCGTGGTTTTCGACGATGCAGTTCAATCCCAATTTGCCGCAATAGACGGTCAGTTCGTGGAGTCCATCGGCGGCCCGTTTTTGTTGTTCCTCGAAACTTCCCACGCCTTCCGTTTCGGCATTCACCCGGATCGAATGGCAGCCGAGGTATTGAGCTGCATCCGCCCATTTGTGGTGGTTCCGCACGGCCTGGCGGCGTTTGCTGGATTCCGGGTCTCCCAGGTTTCCTTCGTCGTCGCACATGATCAATTTTGTCGAAACGCCTTCGCTGGCGCACCGTCGTTTAAACTCCGCGAGATACGGCCTATCCGTTGCCTGATCCATGAAGAACTGATTGACCAACTCGATGGCGTCGATCCCGTGATCGCGTCGGGCGACGACGGGAAAATCGAGGTGAGAGATTTTCTTTGCGAAGAGCGCGTTGTGATACGACCACTCCGCAAGACTGATTTTGAACCGGGGCTTCCGTCCGCTTTGGGTTCGGTGGGAATCGGATTCACAGCCGGAGAACGGCAGGGAAGCAGCCGTTGCGCTTAAGGTGGCAGCTTGCTGGATGAATTGTCGGCGATTCATGCGAGGGGGTGCTTGACTGCGTTGGCACGCCTTACGAGGCCGGAAAACGCGGGATGAAACGGAGGGTGGAATTAGTGAGCGGGGGCGGCGCCAACGCCTGCCATGGGTTTAGGGGGCGGTCGGAAGAACAGTGCGAGCGCGAGGGCGGCCAAGACGGCGCAGCCGAGCGGAATCAGGAACAAGCCTTTGAAATCAGTCGCACCTCCTTTGGAAGTGTAAACATCCTGGATCAGCTTGGGGCAGATCGAGTTCGCGACCAATCCACCGATTCCTAGGATCATGACGTTAAAAAGACCCTGGGCGGAAGATCGCACGTCCGTCGGGAAATATTCGTCGACGAAAATATAGACCGTCGCGAAGAAGAACGCGTAGCAGATGCCGTGCATGACCTGAACCACGATGATCACTCCGGTGGCTTCGGGCATGAACGCCCAGATCGCGAACCGGACGGCGTGGCCGAGAACGCCCAGAACCATGGTGTTTCGCCATCCGAGTCGCTTCAAGGTCACGCCGAGAGCCATCATGGTGATGATTTCGGCGATTTGGCCGATGCTCATGACGGGCATGATCCAGTTGCCGGGAATTCCGACTTGTTTGCTTCCCAGGAAGGTTCCGGCCCAGTTGAAATAGCAATTGTGGATGAAGGAATCCACGAATGTGACCAACCAGAGCACCAGCACAAAGGGAAGCCCGAGGAGTTTGGCGGCCTTCAGCCAGGCGAGGGAATCGTCCCCCTCCTTGGCCGGTTTCGGGGGCGTGTGCGGGAGGAGGAGACTAAATGCGGCGAGCGCGAGCGAGGCGGCACCCGCGATGACGAAGGTCCAACGGGTTGCGTTTTGCAGGGGCAATCCGGAAAGTCCATTGCGCAGTACTTCGCCGAGCCAATTGACGAATCCCTGGGGCTTTGCGGCCTCCACTTTGGACCAGTCAACGAGAATGAAGGTGAAAGGCCATGCGGCGAGGATCCAACCGATGGTTCCGCCCATGCGGATCAGGCCAAACTCCTTTTGCGCGTCCTTCATATTGGCGAAGGCAATCGAGTTTGTGATCGAAATTGTCGGCACGTACAGGAGGCAGTGCACGAGCATGAGGGCGAAAAACGGAAGAAAATCCCGGGTGAAGAAGAGTCCGAGCATGGCTAGGCCACCGACCAGATGGCTGAAAGCCAAGAATTTTTCTGCCGCGAAGCTTCGGTCTGCAAACTGATTGCTAAAAAACATCCCGACGATGGCCGCGACGGGAAACGCGTTGAGAATAAGCGACTGCTGTGTGGTGGTGAATCCCAGCGCAGGCAGGTAGCTAAAAATTAATGGCAGCCAAGCTCCCCAGATGAAGAACTCAAGCACCATCATGAGAAACAGTTTGAAGCGGATCGACGAATTCATGGCAAGAAGTGGTGAGACCGGCACCGAGGCTAGGGAAAGGCACGGGAGCGGACAAGCCCGCTTCTTGGTCTGCGCAAAGCATTGACGGTTCAGTATGGAACAGTATGTTTCCGGCCACACAGTCCCTCGAAGCAATGCGTCAATTTGTAACAATCGCGGTCAACGCTTTCCTGGAGCTGGTCCGGCAGCCGGTATACCTATTGCTGCAGACCTGCTCAGCGGGATTCATTGTTTTTCTCTCGGCGGTTCCCTACTTCGGTTTCGGCGATGACCCGAAGCTGGTGAAAGACATGGGGTTGGCGGTGACGCTCCTTTCAGGCCTACTGGGTGCCGTTTTGTGTGCGGCGTCGAGTGTGGCGGAGGAAATCCGGCTAGGGACGGCTTTGACCGTCCTGTCCAAACCCGTAAGTCGGACGACTTTCTTGTTGGCGAAGTATGCGGGACTCGCGGGGACATTGACCTTGCTTACGTTTACCAATGCGGTCGCGGCGTTGCTGGCGAGTCGGATGGCGTTTGACGCCTACGGCAATGCGGACCTGCCGTCGTTGGGATTGTATTTTGGCGCGGTGGCGCTTGCATACTTGGTGGGGGGTTTTCTTAATTTCTTTCTCAGTCGGTCATTTGCGCCCAACGCGGTGGCCGGCCTGGTGGTCTTGACGACAATCGCGTTCCTTTACATTGAGTATTTCACCCATTTGGAGAAGGCATTTGGTGACAAGGCGGGGGTTGACTGGCGGCTGATTCCAGCGATGGTGCTGATTCTTTTCGCTCTGTGGATCATTGCGGCAGTCGCCCTGGCATGTTCGACCCGGTTGGAGGTGATTCCGACGTTGGCCGTTTGTTCGGCGCTATTCATGGTCGGAATCATGTCGGACTATTTTTTTGGACGCCCAGCTGCCCGCGGCATCGGTTGGGCGCAAGTGCTCTACACGGTGACACCCAACTGGCAGTTATTCTGGATGGCGGACGCGCTGGAGAACAAGAAAACGATTCCGTGGGAGTACGTGGTGCGAGCGGCCGGATATCTCGTGGCGTATGTCGGGGCGGCTCTTTCGGGGGCGTTGCTCTTGTTCGAGGATCGGGAATTGAGTTAGAGTCGTCGGTGCGGTGCGAAGTCTGCCGCCTGAAGCGGGTGGGCTGGACATGAAAATTTTTAGTGGTTGCGGTACGGTTTTACGAAGAAAATCATGGAAAGAAACCTTTCAAAGAATGGGTTGATAAACTGGGTTGTCCTCGCTCTGGCAGCGGTGGCGATGCAGTTTCTCGCCCGACTGGCTGGCTCCACCACGGCAGAAATCAGCGTTGCCTTTTTGATCGTGGGCACGTTGGTCGCCCTGGTCAGTTGGTTTCAGATGCGGCTTGAAACCAGGGAAGAAGCAGAGCGCCTGGAATTCGAGGATCTGTCGACTCAGCGCAGTGGATCCGCCCTCTTCACTGCGTCATCGGAGGACACCCTGCATGCGAAGCGCTCGCGGAAGATGTTTGAGAAATGGATGGTGCCGGCATTCACCTTGCTGTTGTTTGCCTTCGAGTCGGCGGCCATTTGGTGGAATTACCAGGGAATGACGGCGAAGGGGGTGATGGAGGCCTTTTCGACCTACTCCATGGCGGCCTTTGCGGGCATCGGCTTGGTCTTGTTCCTGCTCGGAACCTACTCGGCGCGGCTTGCCCGCTATGAGAATCACCGGCTGTTGCGGCCGGGAGCCTCAGCACTGTTACTCGGTTCCGTGCTATGCGCGATCGCGGCCGTTGTGGAAGCGGCAGACTCCGACTTTTTCAAGTACGGAAAATTGGATCGATACCTTTCCTGGCTGCTGCTTGCCGTCCTTGGGGTTGTGGCGTTGGAGACACTTTTTGCCCTCGTGTTTGAAGTCTACCGACCCCGTGTCCGGGGTGGTGAGACGCGGTTGGTGTACGAAAGCCGATTGATTGGCTTGCTTGGTTCGACTGGGGGTCTGTTCAGCACCGCCGCGCAGACGTTGGATTACCAGTTTGGATTCCGGGTTTCCGAGACATGGTTTTACAAATATCTCGAGCAAGAACTGGGACGACTTGCCCTCCTTGCCCTCGGATTGCTTTGGTTTGGCTCCATGTTTGTCTTTGTTGAACCTCAGGAACAAGCCCTCTTGGAACGGTTTGGCAGCCCGGTCGCGAATCGCGGCGTTTTGGAGCCGGGATTTCATTTCAAGTGGCCCTGGCCCATGGACGCCGTCCATCGCCACCCGGTGCGCACGCTCCAAAGCTTCACCATCGGTGTTGAACAGGACGAATCCAAGGCTTCGGGAAGGACGGTTGTCTGGACCGTCCAGCACAGCCAGGCGGAATATAACATGCTCGTTGCCAGTCGTGATACAACCTCTGGCACTGACATTGACGTGACGAAGGCGGTTCCGGTGAATCTCCTCACCGTGAGCATCCCGGTGCAATATTTTGTCAAGGACTTGAAGTTCTGGATGTATAATCATTCCAATCCCGGCGATCTTCTCCAGCGAATCGCCACGCGTGAAGTGGTGCGGTACCTCGTCAGCGTCGATATGATTGACTTTATGTCGGCGGGTCGCCTGAAGGCGGTGGGTGAAGTGCGGACGCGCATACAAAGGGCGGCCGACGAGCATAAGCTTGGCGTTGAGATCACGTTTGTCGGGTTGCAGGATGTTCATCCGCCCATCGGGAACAAGGAGATCCAGGTTGCCGCCGCCTTCGAACAGGAGATTGGAGCTGAAGCCCAGAAGGAGGCAAAAATTCACGAGGCCTATGGATACCGTGCCGAAGTCCTGCCGCGGGCGGACGCCGAAGCGGTGAAGATCGTCAATGATGCCAAGGTAGCTTCGGCGCTAAAGATTGCGGAGGCCCAGGGTGCCGCGGCGCAGTTCCGTGGCCAGTTGGTGGCGTTCAGCGCGGCACCGAGTATCTACGGCGAACGTCTGGTGTTGGATGCGATCACCCGGGCCATTGCTCCCGCCAGGAAGTACGTCGTTCTAAGCGATGCCAGCAAACAAATGCTGCAAATCAATCTCGAAGGCGGCATACGCGAAGATCTGGCGAACCAGATTTACATCGAGAATCCCAACAAGAAATCCGAGAAGTAACCCCCGACGAATCCACCCTCTACCTAGTCCGGATTCATCCCCCCGCCCATTCTATTAGTCATGAGCAAGAATCGTCTAACCCTCATCACCGGTGGCCTGCTATTGCTGGTCTTCCTATTCCTGCTGTTCGCCTATCAGGTGCGAATGAACGAAGTCGCCGTGGTCACAACCTTCGGCCGGATCTCTTATTCGACCGATTCCCCGGGACTGAAGGCCCGATGGCCGGTGCCGATTCAGAACGTCTATAAGTTTGACAAGCGCCTCCAGAACTTCGAGCGCAAGTTTGACCAAAGCCTGACTCGAGATGGTAAGACCATCCTCTGCACCGTCTTCACCGGATGGCGCGTCGTGAACCCGCGAACCTTTTTGGATCGGTTCAGCGGCGATTCCTTCAAGGCGGAGGCCGCCCTCGAAAATGTGGTCCGCAATGCCAAGGCCGCCGTGCTGAGTCAGCACAATCTCGGCGACCTGATCTCCTCCAGACCCGAGGAGGTAAAGTTTGAACAGATCGAGAAGGAGATGCTGGCCCTGGTCTCCAAGGACACGGTTGACACCTTTGGCATCGCCGTCGAACTGCTCGGGATCAAGCAGTTGGGCTTGCCGGAGAACGTGACAGCCGACGTTTTCAAACGAATGAAGGCCGAACGTGAAACCCTGGCCAAGAATCATGTCGCGCAAGGCGAAGCGGAGGCGCGCAAGATCCGTTCTGACGCGGACGTGCAGCGGGAGTCACGACTCTCGGAGGCACGGGTGAAGCAGGCCACCATTCGGGGCGATGCTGAGGCTCAGGTATCGGAGGCCTATAAGGAGTTCGAGAAGAACCCACGCTTGGCCGAGCTCCAATTGAAGTCGCAGCGACTCCAGGAATCGCTCCAAAATCGGACGACGTTGATTCTTGATGACCGCACGCCGCCCCTGGATCTCCTCAAGGAAGCGACGAAGCTGAAGCCAGTTGGCAAGTAACGCATTTCAATTTGCCCCGCGAAATCCGCCCCTATGAGTGCTGATAAATCCCCGAAATCCGGCGACTTGCGTCCCGCCCGAGGCAACGCCCTCGGTAACGATGACGCGAGCAGTCAGGCCCTCAATGAGGCTCTAGGGAGTAGCTTGGTTGTCATCCGTGCGCTGGTGATTGCCCTGATCGCCGCCTTTTTCATCTCCTGTATTTTCACGGTCAATCCAAATGAAATCGCGATCGTCCTCCGCTTTGGTAAACCGGTCGGCACCGGCGCGGACATGATCCGGAAGCAGGGTTTGCATTTTGCCCTGCCCCAACCGATCGACGAAGTGGTGCGCATCCGCAACGGTGAGACGCTGACGGTGACGACGTTCACTCCGTGGTTTCAACTGACGCCGGATGAACTGATGTCCGGTAAGCTGGAAGGGGAGGCCTCCAATGGAACGGGGCGATTGAACCCGGCGGCGGAGGGTCACGTTTTGACGGCGGATGGCAACATTGTGCATGTCCGGGGCACCGTGAAATACCGGATCAGCGACCCGGTGGCATTTATCTTCAACTTCACCAGCGTTTCCAATCTGCTGCTCAACGCGTTCAACAACGCAATCTATCGGACGGCCGCCGGTTTCAAGGCGGATGATGTATTATATAAGAATACCGAGGGTTTTCGACTTGAGGTTGCCCAGCGGCTTCAGGACTGGGTGGTCCGGACGCAACTTGGCGTGAAAATTGATCTTTTGGAAGTGCCCACGATCGCGCCGCTGTCGGTGCGCGAGGCCTTTGTGCAGGTGACGAAGGCAGAACTCGAGCGAACGACCCGTATCAAGCAGGCGGAAGGGGATGCCTTGGAGACTCTGCGCAAGGCGGAGGCCGAGTCTCGCGAGATCCTCAACCGGGGCATCATCGCTTCCAACCAACTCGTGGCGGCGGTATCCGGTGACGCGGATTCCTTCCGGAAGCAGTTGCCTTATTATCTCAAGGATCCCGACTTGTACCGGACGCGGGTTCTCACCGAGACCTTTGCGCGGGTGCTGACCAATGCGCAGGACAAGTTTTTCGTGGGTGCCGACGAATTGCGGCTGCTCATCAGCCGCGAAGCGGTGGTGCCCATCAAACCCGGTACCCAACCGTCCCCCGCCAACTGAGTTGTAACCCCGTTCGATTTTAGCCATGCAAATCACCTCACTGCTCAGTCTTGAAGATAAACCTCACCCGCACGCCGCCGGGGAAACCTGTGACGACTGCGGCGGAGATCATTCCCATACGAACGTCAAGTTGTCCTATACGTTGTTCGGGTTGGTTTTCGTGCTGATCTCGTATATCATGCAATGGGTTTACGAAAAGGGGGATATTACGGCGGGATTGTTTGCGATGGTGGGAGCGGTCACGCTCGCCATCCCGATACTGCGGGTGGCGGTCACGGATTTGTCCAAAGGTCGGTTGAGCATCAACGAGCTGGTGGCGTTGGGAGTTCTCGCATGCGCGGCGAAGGGGGATTTTCAGACGGCGGGAATCGTCGCTTTTTTCATGCTGCTGGGTGAGATCATTGAAACCCGGACGGCGGCCGGTGCGCGGGCTTCGATTGAATCGCTGATCAAGCTGACTCCCTCCAAGGCACGTCGCCTCAGCAAGGGGCGCGAGGAGGAGGTGGCCGCGCGCGATCTTGCGGTTGGGGACATGATCCGGATCCGGCCCGGCGACAACATTGCGGCGGACGGTGTCATTGTCACCGGCCAGGGCTCGGTCAATCAGGCGAACATCACGGGTGAATCCCTCCCGGTAGACAAGAATTCCGGGGATCAGGTTTTCGCCGGCACCATCAATTTAACGGGAGCGCTCGATGTGAAGGTAACCAAGGCCGGCGAGGATACAACCATTGGCCGCGTGCGGGAGTTGATCCTGGCGGCTGAAAAGACACGGCTGCCGTTCATGCGGATCATTGATCAGTATATCGGCTATTACACGCCGTTGATCCTGGTGATTGCCGCGCTGGTTTGGGCGTTTACCAAGGATCTGGATCGGGTTATCACAATTCTGATTGGTGCCTGCCCCTGCGCATTCATTCTCGCCACACCGAGTGCAATGGTGGCTGCGATCGCTGCGGCTGCGCGCCTTGGGGTGTTGGTGAAAAACGTGGGTGACCTGGAGTCCGCGGCGAGCATCAACGCGTTTGTTTTCGATAAGACCGGCACCTTGACCACGGGAAAATTGGTGGTGAGCCGCCTTCATCCAATTGGTGATACGCTGCCTGCGGAGTTGCTGCGGACAGCTGCCAGTGCGGAACAATATTCCCAGCATCCGACCGCGAAAGCGCTAGTGCAGCTTGCCGAGGAGGCGGGAGTGCCCTTGGTGTCTGCCACGGATTTCAAGGAATCGGCCGGCCGCGGAGTGCAAGCCTTGGTCGATGGGCACCGGGTGGTGATCGGGCGAGCCGGCTGGCTCAAAGACAATGGCGTGACCGGCGACTTTCTTAAGACAGTGGATTTGAACGAAACGGAAGGTTTCAGCCTGTTGTTCATTGCCCGGGGTACTGACTGCATCGGGTGGGTTGGCCTTCAGGATCAGACTCGGCCGGAGGCGGCCGAGGCCCTTCAGGGTTTGCGGGACGCGGGAGTGCGTCGGATCGCCATGGTGTCCGGGGACCGTCAACCCGTCGCCGCCCGGGTGGCGAAGGAGATCGGTATCGAGGAGGTCGTGGCCGAGTGTCTTCCGCAGAACAAGGTTGAATACGTGAAGCAAACCAAAGCGAAGGGGTACCGGGTCGCCGTGATTGGAGACGGTGTCAACGACGCGCCGGCCCTCGCGGCAGGCGACATTAGTATAGCGATGGGCGCCGCGGGCAGCGAAGTGGCGATTCATAGCGCGACGATCGCCTTGATGAACAACGACCTCAGAAGGTTGCCGTTCCTCATCAAGCTTTCCCGCCTGACACGACAGGTGATCAACCAGAATTTTCTCTTTGGAATTGTCTTTGTCATCATCGTGATCACCGCCGGTTCCATGGGCTATATCCACCCGATCGTGGCCGCCCTGTTGCACAACGCCGGTGCGTTGTTCGTTGTCTTCAACAGTGCCCGCCTCGTGCGGCAAGGGGAGGAGTTGGAACCGTTCCAGGCTGAAGCGCGACCGACGGATCCCGGGACCGCCGGTCCGGTCCGGTTGGCGCCGGCGACTGCATGAAATTTCTGACATAAGCAGGTACACGCCCACCCCAGTGAGAGGTGTTTGAACGCCGGTTCGACCCGCCAATCCATCCTTCGGAAGAATCCATCCACTGCAATCTACCCGCCATGGCCTCCCTCCCTAATCCTCCGTCCGGCAGATCAGACGCTGTTTCCGCCGAAAATATTGTGCGCGTCGCCGGACTGACCAAGGTGTTCAAGGATTTCTGGGGTCGTCCCAAGGCGCGTGCGGTCAGTGACGTGAGTTTCGACATCAAGCGAGGGGAGATTTTTGGACTGCTCGGACCGAATGGCTCGGGCAAATCGACGACGATCAAAATGCTGCTCGGGCTTCTCTACCCAACCCACGGGCACATTGAAGTTTTCGGGCAGTCGCCTCGGGACGTCCGGACCAAGGAGCGCATCGGCTATCTGCCGGAGGAGAGTTATCTGTATAAGTATCTCAACCCGGGCGAAACGCTGGATTTTTTCGGCAACCTGTTCCAATTGGACTCGGCGGATCGCCGCCTGCGCGCCGAACAGTTGATCGAGATGGTTGGATTGAACCAGGCCCGAACGCGGACCGTCGGCGAATTTTCGAAAGGGATGCAGCGGCGCATTGGCCTGGCGCAGGCGCTGATCAATGATCCGGACCTGATTATCCTCGATGAGCCGACCGCTGGCCTTGATCCACTTGGATGCCGAGAGGTGAAGGATCTGATTTTGGCGCTCGCTCGTCGAGGAAAGACGGTGATACTCAGCTCCCATTTGCTCGCCGATGTGGAAGACGTCTGTGATCGAGTCGTGATCTATTATGGCGGTCGGATTCAGGCAATGGGCACTCTCCAGGAGCTGCTCGCGGCTCCCGATTCCGTACAAATCACCACGCCTGTGCTCAGCCGGGAGGTGACGGAGCGGGTGCTCGGAATTCTGCGGGCTGAGGGAGGCGACCGTGTGCGTTTGGGGACTCCGACGCAAAACTTGGAGACCTATTTCCTTGGCGTCGTCGAACGGGCTCGCGCGGGCGGGCAGACAAGCGGTGCCACCAGTGGCAATCGGGTGGCGCAGTTCATCCGGGGCGCGGGCGCGGGCGGCCAGACCCAATCGGATAAGGTTCTTGATCGGCTCACGCGCCCCACCCCTTTGGAGGACGTACCGGTGGTGGCGGCCCCCTCGATCGAACCCAAGATCGATCTCGCCCGCTTGTCCACCTTGGCCCGGAGCGAACCGGCCGCGACGCCTCCTCCGGCGAGCGGTGCCCCAGGCGTCCCGGCACCGGAGGCATCGACGACGGGAACGGATCTTAAGACGGCCAACGAAAAACTTTCTGGTCTCCTGGGCGGGAAAAAGTAGAGATCCCCTGTCTGCGCCTAATGAATCGCCCGTACGAAATCTACCAGAATCCCGAGGGACAGAGTCTTTCCGTACCCGCGGGATTTTCCTGGCCGGCGGTCGTTGGTGGCCCGGTTTGGGCCGTGTTGAACAAGCTCTGGGTGCCTGCGGCCATTTGCCTGATCGTTCTCGGGGTAACGTTTGGCGTTCTCCACACGTTCCATGCCGCTGGGTTCTCGTACGCCATTGCGTGGATCATTACAGGGGTGCTGCTCGGTTTTCAGGCCCGTCATTTCCGCGCCTACGCGGCCGAGGGGGGGGGGTATTCGTTTCGATGCACGATTCCGGCCCGTAATGGGGCGACGGCGATCGCAAAACTAGCCCAGGTTGGGGGCGAACCCCTGCTCGAGTGGCGTGGACGTCGATTTCTCACACTGCCGGACTTTACTCCCAAATCCCTGCGCCGAATTGGTGCCGTTGCCTGGCTTACTCTCAAGGCCGCCTTCCGTTACAAGCTTGTCCTGGTCCTGATTGCGCTTCTCCTCGCCGCAGTGTTTGTACTTCCGGGGATTATTGAGCACGACGGAACTGCTCAGGGTTTCACCCAGATTGTGCTCACGTATACGTTGGGAGCCGTCATTGGGTTGCTCGGGATCACGACGCTTTGGCTCGCCTGCGGCACATTGGCCCGTGACATCGAAGACTGCCAGATGCACGTGGTCATGACGAAGCCCATTGCGCGCTGGGAAATATGGATTGGAAAATGGGTGGGGATCCTGGTGTTGGATTTCGGACTGCTGGCTATTTCGGGGGCCACGATCTATGGGCTGTTGCTGGGTCGTGCTGCGCAACTCACACCGGAACAGCAAGCCATTCTGCGCAGCGAAGTGCTCGTCGCCCGGGCGTCGGCTCGGGAAGCGGTGCCGGACTTGGAGCCCCAGATTCAGCAGGTACTTGCCGAGCGCCTCAAGCAGGGGACGGTCGCCGCCATGGATCGGCAATTTGTGCGAAAACAGGTCGAGGAACAGGTCAAGGCGGCGAACCAAATCGTCCAGTCGGGTCATTATCGGCAGTGGGTCATTGATCTCGGTCCGGGAGCCAAGGCGCGTCTTAAGGATCAACCGATGCATCTCCGAGTGAAATTTTTCGCAGCAACGTTCGATGGGTCGGAAAAGACGTATCAATTGAAGTGGATTGTGGGCGCCCGGGATTCTCGGGAGCGCCTGACAGTGGAAAATGACATTGCCGCCGAGGCTCCGATTGAATTCGCGATTCCGCCAAATATGGTCGGCGATGACAACAAGCTCACCATTGATTGCCAAAACTGGAACCAGATTGCCCTCCTTTTTCCGCTCGAAGACGGCTTGTTTGTTCTTTATCGCGAGGGAGGATTCACCCTGAATTTTCTCCGTGGACTGCTGATACTATTTTTCTGGCTGGCCTTGCTCGCCGCGATCGGTCTTGCGTGTTCCAGTCGGATGTCATTCGCCGTTTCGTCCTTTGTATCCCTTGCGATGCTAATCATCGCCTTCTCCGGCGGCACCATCCGTGGAGTGATCGAGCAGGGCGGCATCTTGGAAGTGGATCATGACACCGGGATGGTGAAGGAGAGAAACGTGATAAACGTGATCGCGGTCGAATTTTTCAAGGGAGCTCGTGATTTGATCGGTGTGGCCCAGAATTTTTCACCCGTCGATGCGCTCAGTTCGGGCAAAAGCATTACGTGGGGCGAGTTAGCCCGGGCCTTTTTCCAGATCGTCGTGCTCATGGGCGGGGTTTTTGTGGCGCTGGGCATCGTGGTGCTGACCCGCCGGGAAATTGCCCTGCCGACATAGCGTCGTTTGCCTTTGACCTAATTGGTGATGTCTTTTCGAAAATCCATCCTGGCAGTCTTCATGATCGCCTGCCTCGCCGTTGCGGGCCGGATGCAGGGGCGCTTGAACCGCGACCGGGAAAAGATGGAATTGACCCGAACCGCGGTGCTGGAGAATGCGCCGCCTGTGCTCGCATTCACCACGATTGCCCTCGGCGGCTTCCGGGGTCTCATCGCCAATATCCTGTGGATTCGCGCCGCGGAATTGCAAGAGAACGGGAAGTATTTCGAAATGGCTCAGCTCGCGAACTGGATTACCAAACTCCAGCCGCATTTCACTCAAGTCTGGGTCAATCAAGCGTGGAATCTGGCCTACAATATATCGGTTAAGTTTCCCAACCACATGGATCGATGGTTCCGGGTGCGCAAAGGCATTGAACTGATTCGTGATGACGGCCTTCGGTATAATCCCCACGAAGTGCTCATGTATCGGGAGCTCGCCTGGATTTTTCAGCATAAGCTCGGCGCCTATCTCGATGACGCCCACATGACCTACAAGGCGGAGTGGGCCGCCGAAATGCACAGCGTCCTGGGAAGCGGTCATCCAGATTTCGACGCGTTCATTAGCCCGCAGACACCGGAAATGCAGGCGCGGGTTTCTGTTCTGACGAATCGTTATAAGATGGATCCCCGGGCGATGAAGGAGGTGGACGACCAGTACGGGCCGCTGGAGTGGCGGCTGCCGGAGACGCACGCGATCTACTGGGCGAGCGTCGGGTTGAAGGTCTGCAAGTTGTCCGATAAACCCGAAGCTCAGTTGATCACTCTGCGGCGGGCGATCTATCAACCTTTGCTCACCTCGTTTCAGCGCGGCCGGTTTATCACCAACCAGGTGGTGATTGACGGCCAGCTCCGCAAAGTGCCTCAGTTGGGGCCAAATCTGGCCATTATCGAAAATGCCTCGAAGGCTTATGAAAAGGCCATGACGGACGATCCCGAGCAGCGTGACCACATCGGCAGCGCTCACAAAAATATGATGCGGGATGCCGTCTATTTTCTTTTCATTCATAATCGCGAAAACGAGGCCAAGAAATGGTTTGCTTATGGGACGGAAAAATACGGCACGAATGCGTTTCCGGACGCGAATTCCGCGCAGCAATGGGCAGTGGCGAAAATCAGCGAAGACGTCAATGAAACCTCCCCGGATCGCGTCAAGGCGATGCTTGAGGGGTTGATCGGCAATTATTTTGCCAACCTGGCGCAGGGCCTGGACGAAGAGGCCGAGGGTTATAACCGACTCGCGGCCATCGTCCGTCAGAATTTTCTCGATCGCACGCAGTACAAAGGAGCCCGGGCGCGACTCCCCATGCCGGAACTCTCGGAAATTAAGGAAGAGGTACTCAACCGCATGCTGGATCCCAAGAGTGATCTCCATCCCGAATTGCAGTTGCTCCTAAGATCCGCCCTCGGATTGCCTCCCCCCCCTCCGGCGGAAACCAATGCGCCGGTGGCAGTGCCGGACAGCAGCCGCGCGAAGCGTGGAACTCCCGGACCGGCGGCCAAACCCTCTGCAAAATAGGCCGAACGGGGACGTAACCAACCTTGGTCCCGGCGCTCAGCCAAACGCGCACTGCAACAAGGGTCCAAAATGATCCCTTGCTCCAGCTCATTCTCGGCAGCACGATTCTTTAAATCATCCGCCGCGAAATAAAGCCACCGTTATTGCTTCGTGACGACGACACATTCTCTGTCAATTGCCTGATCGCTGAGACGAATGAAAGGGAGAAGGCCCCCTAAACGAGTGGGAATCAGTCAACCAACAAACAAACATCCGATACATCATATGGCCACCAAGAAACCAACCAAACCCGCTGCGAAGGTGAAAGACCTCAAACCGAAGAAGAGTCCCAAGGGCGGAGGAGGTTTGATGCTTGAAAGAAAAGCCGGCGGAAAATAGCCACCATGGACGTGTGCCCCAAGCGCGGCGCACGTCCCCTTGGCCCTTGCGACGGGCTCCCCGTCCTATCCGCCTTTCTGTTCCGAGTCACCCGGAATGCGGTATCGATTATCTTAATAAGTTGGGAACGTGGGCGGGTTAAATTTCACGATGGCTTGGGATTTCCAGAGAATTCGCTCAGCGCATTGATGTGCGAAATTGCTGGAGGGTCTCCAAAGCGCGTCGGCGGTTGGTTTCGATTTGCTCGGGTGTGGGCGCCGGTTTCGGTGTGGATGACGCGACTTGGGCTTGTGATCGGCAGAATTCCAGCCTACTTAGCGGTCGGTGGCGTACAGGTTTCCAGGTTTGTCTGTCAGCGTGGCCACGGGGGCGATCCTTCTCCTCGGGACGGGGTGTGCGACGCCTCCCTCGGCGCTCTCTCCTCAACAACGCGCCGCCATTTCCACCGGCCAGCGGAGCGTCGTACTCCTCCGGTTGGAGACCACGTTCAACGACCGGCCGGTGGTGGCCCGGAAGTTGGGCCTGTCCGAGGCGGGACCGTTTGCCCTCGCCCTCGCCAACTTGGATCGGAACGGCCCGATCGAGCCGGAGCCGGTGACCGCGCCCGCTGGCGAATCCAAAGAGGGCACATGGTGTTGCCTCGTAATGGAGCCAGGCACTTATTACCTCTGGTCAGCTCTGCCCAACATCCAGCCGCGGGACCTGTCCGCGAATCCGAAGGACATCGGCGGATGGAGACTGAATGTGCCATCAGGCGCGCCGGTGGTTTATGCCGGATCGCTACAACTGAAGTGCCAGGGACGAAAGTTCATCAACGAGAGATTCGTAAAGGAGATCCGAGCGAATCTCTGGAACGAACCAGCCGCGGCCGCCGCGTTTGCGGACCGCGAACTTGCCGGGCTGGGACCGATGACGGTTTCGTTGTTGCAACGTTTCGGCGGGTGGATTGGGGATTCGCCGGCGACCGATCGGCTCCCGGCACTGCTGGTCGTCCACGGCCAAACCAACCTGATCACGCCCGATTGGAAGCGGCGTGCCATCGAACAGACCATGCTGCCGGCGCGCACTCTGGCCTCGTTGTCCGGTGGCTACGGGCCGGGCGCGGGCGGTGGCGTTGTGCTGGCCCTTGCTTACACGCCGTTCGGGTGGTTGGTGGGGAGGATGAAGGGATCGTCTGACGCGCACACGTGGCAGCCCTGCCTGGAGAATCTGGCCCAGGAAATCCGGCTGTTCGATCCCCTCGCCTGTCTGCGCTCCGACCTGGCCGTACAGATGGGCACCAACGGAATCCTCGCCGGCACGCCGTCACCCGTCGGAGATGAAGTGTGGACTGCGGCTTATGGCCAGAAGTGCCGCAGTGTTCTCCAGGCGGACGTGGCGCGCATCCAGTTCCGCGAAGTCAGCGGCGGCTTCTGTCTCGAAGCGCTGCTGCGAGTGCGCGTATGGGATGCTGTGTCTCGGCAATGCTGCTTTGAGGCGCACTGGCTCTACTCGCATCCCCGAGGCAAGCAACTCCCCGGCGAATCGGGCCGAGCGGCCACAAGCGCGATCTTGGAGCATCTCTTCCCTCCGCCCTACGTGACGCTCCTGAGTGTGTCGTCGCAATCCTACAAGCTGGATGACTGGTGCGGAGCGGGCGGCCAACAGATCCTGCGAGACGAACTGACGAAGGCCATCCACCAAGCCGTCGGGGAAACGACCGAGGCGCTGGGCCTGCGATGACGTGCCGATCTTCGGTGGGAAATAAATGGAAATAAATGGAAATAAAGGGACAGGTCATTAGTCAAAATGGCACTGCAGTGGTGAAGGGACAGGTCATTAGTCAAAATGGCACTTGCAGTGGTGGAAATAAAGGGACAGGTCATTAGTCAAAATGGCACTTGCAGTGGCACGGGCATTCTGGTTGGGTCTTGGAATGCGACAGGCGCGAATGAAGGTACCGGAATCTCACCCGGTCGGTTACTACCACTGCATCTCCCGAATCGTGGATCGCCAATTCTTGTTCGGGGATCTGGAGCGGGAGCAGTTCGTCCAGTTCATGCGT
>CAMDJH010000090.1 GCA_945900455.1 Akkermansia muciniphila | reverse complement strand
AAACGGCTACTGGCAGCAGTTATTCCCACACGCGCAGTTCTCCGTCCAGCCTTCTGGCTGACCACAATCTCTTCGCAATCTCAGCGCATTTTTTATCTCATCTTACTGTCACTCGAGAAAACCACCCTTTCCGTGAGATGCACCCACGCCCAACCCATGACCGCATAAAGGATTGAACGTTTCCGGCCAATGCGTAGTCTGGCTCGTGTGAAGTGGCTCAAGGCAATTTCGGTGATGGCGGTGCTGGTACTCTGGGTGCTGGCCGCGAATCATTGCCGACTTGAGTTTGTAACGGGCTCGGCCTTTCTGGCATGTTGCGACCATGAGACGGCGGAGCTTCCGGCCGGGCATCACGACGGCGATTGCGAAGACGATGCCTGCGCGGCAGTCGAGGAGGGGCTTTACAAAACCGAGAGCTGTCAAATTGCTCTGAGCAAGCCGACCTGCGCCGTCTTGGCCACCTTTCTTCCGGCGGTGCGCGCATGCACCAGACCCCCGCACACCGCTCCCATCCTGACTGCTGGCCCCCGTCCTGAACCGGGGAATCCGTGGCAGTTTACCGCGCGCACGGCCTTGTCGCCGCGCGCTCCTTCCGTCGCTTCCTAAAGTCGGTCCCGTCCGGGACTTTTCTCTACCGGTGCCGTGTGCCCGCAGCTCACGGCGTTGGCCTCTCCTCCTTAGTGCAACCTCAGTTGTCGGCTTAGCGTCTATGAAGAATTGGAATCCCTGTCATATCGGTCTCGGTTTGTTCGCCGTGCTTACGCGGAGCGTGGTCGGAGCGGAGACGGATTCGCCGTCGTCGCTGTCCACCAATGCCGTCCCGGTCACCCTGGAAGCGTTGGTCGCGGACGTGGTGGAGCATAATCCGGAACTCGATTTCTACCGCGCCGAAGTTGCCGCCGCGAAGGGTGATCGGCGCACGGCATCGACCTGGATGAATCCTGAAGCAACCACGACGCTCGGACAGAAGAGCGTGCGCGACAGCGGTCTTTCAAAGGAAGGTGCAGCGTGGTCGGTGAGTGTGCAGCAGACCATCGAGTGGCCAGGACGCGTGCCGCTGCGAAAGGCTATCGCCAATCACCAGATTCAACTGGCCGAACTCGGCCTCGCCCAATTCAAGGCGGCGCTCACGACCCGAACACGGACGCTTGCTTACAATCTCTTCGCCGCGCAGGAGAAGGCGGCGGCCGCGCAGGAAGTGGCCGACCGGTTCCAACAATTGAGCGAAGTTCTCGTGCAGCGCGACCCGGCGGGGCTAACGCCGCTGCTCGAGACGCGCATCATTGAGGCGACGGAACTTGTCCTAAAACGCAGATCCGGCATGGCGGCGATGGCGACGCAGGCCGCGACGCTCGAGCTCAATCAACTGCGCGGCGTGCCCTGGATGCAGCCGCTCACGATTCCATCGGCCCGGCTGACGTTCCGCGCCGCACCGGATCCGAACGCGCTGTTGGCGGCGGTACAGACGAACAACTTCGAGTTGCAGATGCGCCGGGCGGAGTTGGAACAGCAGGGCTTCCAGGTGTCGCTCGCGCAGAAGGGGAAGTATCCAGCCTTCACCATCGGACCCTATTTCTCTCAAGAGCAGGCGATCGACCGCGAGCAGCAAATCGGGGTAGGCGTCTCGCTGCCATTGCCTTTGTGGAATCGCAGCCGGGGCAACGTCGAGACGGCCACGGCGCGGCAGAAGCAGGCCGCGACATCGCTCATCGTCACGCGGCGCGACCTGGAACGGCGCGTCGTTGAAAAGGCGCTGACATACCAGACCAAGCTCGCAGAGATGGCGAGGTGGCGCCCGGAGTCCGTCGAGGAATTCCGCGCGGCGGCGGAACTGGCCGATCGCCATTACCGCCTCGGCGCCGTGCCGATCGCGACCTACGTCGAATTGCAAAAGCAATATCTCGAAGCGGTCGAGGCGTTGCTGGACACCAAGCGCGAGGCGTTGGAAGCCGGCCAGGAAATCCAGCGGCTCACTGGACTCGATTTCGACGTGGTCACGGTCACGGGAGCATCCCAATGAATATCCGCTGTCGGGCTCGAATTCCCGCGCTGCTCGCATTCGCCGTCCTGGTGGGCGCAGGGTGCGGAGAGAAGGCAACCGAAGGGCACCGGCACGATGAGGAATCCCCCTCCGGTGCCTCGTTCAAAGCGGGTAAGGGCGTGATTGTGACGGAGGAGACGCAAACGCTGCTCGGCGTCGAAGTTGCGGAGGTGACGGAACGACATTTGCCGAATCAAATCCGATTCACCGTGCAGGTATTCGGCGAGGAGCACCACCACCGGTTGAATCAGGAGGACCATTCCGGCTGCGACGTGCGGGGCGCGGGATTCCTTTCGCCAAACGCCGCCACAGGAATCAAGGCCGGGCAACCTGTACTCCTTTTCAAAGGCACCAACCGTCCCCTGGCGGGCGTTGTCCTCGCCACCCAGAGAGCGCTGGCGTTAGGCGAATCGGAAGTCATCGTCGGCGTTTCGAATGCCATGACGGTGCTCCGATCCGGCGAGTTTGTTCCGGCTCAAATCAACCTGCCGCGCGATGAAGCCGTGAGGGTTGTGCCTCAATCCGCTTTGTTGCGGACCTCGGAAGGGTCGTTTGTTTATGCCGTCAATGGCGACGCCTACTTCCGCGTGCCGGTCAAAGTGAGTACGGAAGTCGACGGCTGGGTGGCAGTCACCGATGGATTGCTGGCGGGCGATCAGGTTGTCATCCAACCGGTGCAAACTCTGTGGCTCATTGAACTCCGTGCCACCAAAGGGGGCGGACACTGTCACTGACAATGCTCAACCGGCTCCTCGAAATCTCCGTCCGCCAGCCTGTCTTCGTCCTGCTGGCCACAGTCGTCCTCATTGGCATCGGAGTTTACTCGGCCCGGCGGCTGCCGATGGACGCCGTGCCCGACATCACGAACATCCAGGTTCAGGTGAACACGGCCGTACCGGCTCTCGCACCGGAGGAAATCGAGCAACTGGTCACTTTTCCCATCGAGAACCAAATGGCCGGCATTCCCGGCCTGAGGGAGTTGCGTTCCCTGTCGAAGTTTGGCTTGTCGCAAGTCACGCTGGTCTTCGAGGAGGGCACCGACATTTATCGCTCACGCCAATTGGTGAGCGAGCGGTTGCAAACCTTGATCGACGACTTGCCGAACGGTCTCACCCCCAAACTCGCACCCATCAGCACCGGCCTCGGTGAAATCTATTATTACGTCGTTGAGTACGCGTCGGACGCCACAAACAAGCCGCCGACCCGCGAAGGGCAGCTGATGGAGTTGAAACTTCTCCACGAATTCCTCATCAAACCGCGCCTACGCTCCACACCCGGAGTGGCCGAAGTCAACACCACCGGCGGCTACGAAAAGCAAATCGTCGTTCAACCCAACCCGGACAAGCTCAAGAGCGTCGGCATGTCGTTCGGTGAAATCGCCGCATCCATCGGCGAAAACGTCGAGAATGCGGGTGGGAGTGTCATTCAACTCGGCGGCGAGCAGGTGGCCGTGCGGGCGGCGGGTCGGGTCCAAACTGTCGCGGACATCGAACAACTCCCCCTCAAGTTCGGCGCGCGGGCCACCCCTCTGCGGGTGCGGGATGTGGCGGAGGTCGGCATCGGCAAGGCTGTTCGCACCGGCGCGGCCACGTACAACGGCGAGGAATGCGTTCTCGGAGTGACCTTGATGCTCATGGGCGAGAACAGCCGGATCGTGGCGAAGGCGGTTGCGGCAAAGCTCAAGGAACTCCAGCCCCGCCTGCCGGCCGGGGTTCGAGTAATCCCCGTCTATGACCGCACGGTGCTGGTCGACCGTACGATTCACACCGTCGCGACAAGTCTGTTCGAAGGGGCCATCCTCGTCGTCGTCGTGTTGCTCGGCATGCTCGGCAATTGGCGTGCGGCGCTCATCGTCGCGCTGGCCATTCCGCTTTCGATGCTCTTCGCGATCTCCGGCATGGTGCAGGGACGGGTCTCCGGCAACCTGATGAGCCTGGGCGCAATTGATTTTGGCCTGATTATTGATGGCGCGGTCGTGATGGTGGAAAACGTCATCCGCCATCTCGCAACGAAGCAGCATGCGCTCCAGCGTCGCCTGACCCCCACCGAACGCGCGCGAGAAGTCCTTGTTTCCGCGAAGGAAGTCGCCAGCCCCATGTTCTTTGGCGTGCTCATCATCACGGTGGTCTATTTCCCGATTCTCGCCCTTACCGGCATCGAGGGGAAGATGTTCAAACCAATGGCCATCACCGTCATCTTCGCCCTCGTCGGCGCGCTGGCGCTGGCGCTCACGCTCATGCCGGTGCTCTGCTCGTATCTGCTCGGGGGGAATATTCAGGAGCAGGACAGCTTCTTCGTTCGCTGGGCCAACCGAGCCTACGCCCCCGCCCTGAACTTCTCCCTGCGCTGCCGATGGCCCGTGGTGGCGGCGGCTGTCGCCTTGCTGGCGCTCGCGGCCGTCGTGTTCAGCCGGCTCGGCGCGGAGTTCGTGCCCCAGCTCGATGAAGGGGATTTCACCGCCCACATGATTCGCACGACGAGCATCAGCATTGACGCCAGCATGGAAATGCAAAAACGGGGCGAGAAATTGCTTCGCGCGAAATTCCCGGAAGTTGCCTACACGTTCAGCCGCGTTGGCACGGACGAACTGGCCAGCGACCCAATGGGGCCCAACGTCGGCGACACATACATCATGCTCCAACCCCGCGCCCAGTGGCGCAACGTGAACGGGCGCACGATCAGCAAGGATGAACTGGCCAACCTCATGACGGCGGAACTCGGCAAGCATGTGCCCGGTGAAGCGCACCTGTTCAGCCAACCGATCGAAATGCGATTCAACGAAATCCTCGAAGGCACCCGAGCGGACATCGCGGTGAAGGTTTTTGGTGATGACTTCGCGGTAATTGAGAAGATTGCGGGCGAGGCCCGGGATATTTTGGAGAAGATTCGCGGCGCGGCCGATGTGGAATTCGATGCGCTCGGCAAATCACCCTTGCTGGAAATCGTTCCCCGGCGCGAGGCCATGAGCCGATACAACCTGCACGCCGCGGAGTTGAACTCGGTCGTCCACACAGCGTTGGCGGGCGAAAAAGTGGGAAAACTCATCGAGGGCAACCGCCGCTTCGACATTGTGGTGCGCCTGGCCGAAACCCTGCGCGAACAGGTCGACGAACTCAAACGCCTGCCCGTGCGCGTCGACGATGGCGGGTTGCTCACGCTCGGCCAGGTCGCTGATTTCAAGGGGGTCGAGCAAGTTGCCGCTATCTCGCGGGAGTTCAGCCAACGCCGAGCCGCCATCCTGGTCAATCTGCGTGGGCGTGACGTGCAGAGTTTTGTCCGTGAAGCCCAGCAGAAAGTCGCCGAACAAATCAAACTGCCCGACGGCTACACCATCGAGTTCGGTGGGCAGTTTAAGAACCTCCAGGAGGCGCGCGCGCGACTCGCCATCGTTGTGCCCGTCACGCTGGCACTGATCTTCATCCTCGTGTTCATCGCTCTCGGCAGTCTGCGCCAAACGTTGCTCGTTTATACCGGCATCCCGCTCGCCGTCACCGGTGGCGTGTTGGCGCTGGGGTTGCGCGCCCTTCCGTTCAGCATTTCGGCCGGCGTCGGCTTCATCGCGCTCTCGGGCGTGGCGGTGCTCAACGGCCTGATGATGATTTCCTACTTCAACTTGCTCCGGGAAAAAGGCCGCACGGTGAACGCCTGCGTTCGCGAAGGGGCCATGACCCGCCTGCGCCCCGTCCTGATGACCGCGCTCGTCGCGACGTTTGGCTTTGTGCCGATGGCGATTGCCAGTGGTGCCGGCGCGGAAGTCCAACGCCCGCTCGCGACCGTCGTCATTGGCGGCATCCTAAGTTCCACGTTCCTCACGCTCGTGTTGCTCCCGACGCTCTACGAGTGGCTCGAGCGAAACAGCGCGGTCAGCGAAACACCGGCACGGGGAACGGCGGCACCGAACACATGAAGACCTCGCTCTTCTGTTCTCGGCCAACGATTCAACTACGCCGCCAATGCTTTGCCGCGTGGGAAGCGTCCGCACACGGCGTCGTCCACCCAGATGTCTTCGTCCAGCTCCTCCCAACGCAAAGCCAGACCGTTGAGGCGGAGTTGCACTTTTTCGAGCAGCGGCTGCGTCGCGTTGGCGAGCAGGGGATATTTTTCGGCAGGAAAACTCACGAACCGGCCATCAGCAAATTCCAGGCAAACGCTCCGAGATTCCACCCCGCAGCGCGCGGCGATGGTTTCGGTGCTCCGCTCAGTGATCATGCGTCCGCGTGTAGGCGTCCAGCAGTTTTTGGCAATGCTCGTCCACCACGGTGCATCCCGATGTTGTTGGTAGAGGTTGTCGCGCTGCGACAACCTCTCGAGATTGGACATTTCAAAGGGGTAAAATGTACGGGGATTTCAGCTTGTTGGGCCGCAGACTTAGCGCCAACGGCGCGTAATCCCTCAGCCCAGGCCAACGGCCTGGGTAACCGGCAACCGACACATTCATGCGCCCCAACGGCGGCGCGATAATCGTCAACGGCCAAGAACATACCCGACTATTGCGGCCCTTCAGGTCGCCCGATTTGTTGGCACGAATTCCCAGCCCGTTGGGCTGGGCTAAGGAATTGCAGCCCGGTGGGCCGCAGAATAAAAATGAGTTCAGATCCAAATGGCCAAACTCCGGAGGTTGTCGCGCTGCGACAACCCCGCCCGCGTACAGCGGGCGGACAGGGCCGCAGCGCGGTTCGTGCCGCGCCTGAACGGCGCGGGGACGCCGCAGCGCGGCGTCCGCTACCTTCTCCAACAACTTCGGGATGCACGGGCGCAGCACGGTTGGCATGGCGCGATATTGACTAATGCCTGGAAAGTTTGCGCCAATGCCGTTGATCGACGTGGAGCCGATGACGGCGGACCTTCCCCAGATTTCGCATCCGCGCCAACCGCCTAACCGAGAACCCATGAAAGTAAATCGCCTCTTCCTCACCCTGGCCGTCGCCCTAGGCGCCAGCCTCGCGTTCACCATCACTGCCGCAAACAAGGGCGATCACAAACACCTGGCCACGCCCAAGGGCGGACGCCTGCTCGACAAAACCAAACCGCACGCCGAATTCGTGGTCGAAAAAGACCGCACCGTGACCATCCATTTCTACAGCGAAGACCTAAAACCCGTCGCAGCCACCACACAGCGCGTGACGGTTCAGGCCGACGCCCCGAGCGGCAGGGCCAAGCTGGACTTCGAGAAGAAAGGTGACTCGCTCGTTAGCAAGGCGAAGCTGCCCGAAGGGAATGGCTACATCGTTGTCGTCCAGTTCAAACAGACCGCCGACGCGAAGCCGATGAACCTCCGTTTCAAGCTCGACCTAACCACCTGTGGCGAGTGCAAACGCGCCGAATACGCCTGCATCTGCGACCATTGAACGGCAACCCCGTGAGACACGTCGCTTTCCCATCTTACACCATCGTCTGCCCGCCGCCGTCGTACCCCTGCCCGTCGAGGTCTAATAAAATATCCCGCGGTTCGGCACCCTTGCTGGGGCCCACAATGCCGCGTTCTTCGAGTTCGTCCATGATCCGAGAGGCGCGGCCGTAGCCAAGTTTCAAACGACGCTGCAGGAGGGAAACACTCGCCTTTTTTTCGCTGCGGATGATCTCGATGCATTTCTCGATGAGCTCCTGATCCTCGTCGGAAGTCTCGTCGCTGCCATCAAAAGACATTTGGCCGGCGCTGCTGGGCGTCTTTTGGAGTGCCTGATGAATTTCGACCTCATAGCTCGGTTTTCCCTGGCGGGCGATGTGCCCCACAATGAGTTCAATCTCCTGGTCGGTGATCAGCACGCCCTGGGCACGATTCAATTTAGCACTGCCCGGCGGCAGATACAGCATGTCGCCCTTGCCCAAAAGTTTGTCCGCACCCATCTGATCCAGGATCGTCCGCGAATCCACCTTCGCCGCCACCTGAAAGGCGATCCGGGCCGGAATATTTGCCTTGATCACGCCGGTGATGACGTCCACCGAAGGTCGCTGCGTCGCGACAATGCAATGGATACCGGCGGCCCGGGCCATCTGGGTGATCCGCGCGATGGCCATTTCAACGTCGGCGGGAGCGACGAGCATCAGGTCCGCCAGCTCATCAATAATCACGACGATATAGGAAAGCTTTTCCGGGATGATGATGTCGTCGTCACGGGGCACGACAATCTGTTCATCGACTTCGACGGCAAAGCCGTCGGCGCCCGGTTCGACACGTTCCTTTTTCGCCATCAGCGGGAGCTCGGGTTCGGCCGCCGGCAAGGGCTTATCCTTCGGTCGCTCGTTGAATGACTTGATGTTTCGGACGTTGACCTTGGCAAAAATCTGGTAGCGTTTCTCCATTTCATTGACGACCCAACGCAAGGCGAGAATGACCTTCTTCGGGTCGTTTACCACCGGCACGACGAGATGTGGCAGGGCGTTGTACTGCTGCAGTTCGACGACCTTCGGATCAATCATCACGAAGCGCAGTTCATCGGGGCGAAACTTGTACAGCAGGGACGCAATGATCGAGTTAATGCAGACGGATTTGCCGGAACCCGTGCTGCCGGCGATCAGACAGTGGGGCATTTCGGCTAGATCCGCGATAATCGGATGCCCATAGACGTCCTTGCCGAGGCACAACGGGATGCGCGCCTTGCTGTTCTGCCACTCCGGCGATTCCATCATGTCGCGGAAGATCACCTTGGTCTTGACGGCATTGGGGACCTCGACACCGACGGATGATTTGCCCGGAACGGGTGCCAGGATGTTGATTCGTTCGGCCTTGAGGGCTGCGGCCATATTATTGGTGAGCGCGGCGATCTTTTCGAGTTTAACCCCGGGAGCCGGGTGTAGTTCGTAACGCGTAATGGTCGGGCCGCGCGTGATGTCGCCCGGCGCCACTTCAATGCCAAACTGGGCGAGCGTCTGAACCATGAGCCGCGAATTGGCCATTAATTCCTCGCGGGTTTCGGTCGGCTTGATCGAGAGATCCGGATGATTCAGCAGATCCAGTCCCGGCAGCCGGTAGTCGCCGATCATCGGCGTGCTGGCCACCGTAATGGGCTTGCGCCGTTGCTGTTGTAAGCGAACTCGCGCTGACGGAGGAAATCCCCCGGGAGGCATTTCGGCCGGACCGCCCGGTGGGGGATCGGACTTTTCCCCCGCGGCGGGCAAATTCCGAACCGATTCCTCGTCTCCCGAAGGGGTGCCCGAATCAGGACCGGGTCCATTGCGGCCAAGGATTTCAGCGGTCGTTGCGGCGCCTTTTCGGCCGGGCCGAGCCGGTTCCGGTCTGGAAAATGGATTGTCGGAAGCGATTTCGCTCGCCTGGATGGTTTGTCCTTCGAGGACGGGCTGGTTGGCAGGTGCCCGGGAGCGCGACAAACTATTATCGCGGAAGGTGGGCTCGGGAACGGGCTGAAGATCCGCGCCCAAACTTTCCCGAGCCGGGTCCTCCGATCCCGCCACGTCCGACTCCGAGTCTTCGGCAGCTTCGGCAGCATCCATTCTTTCCCGAATTTTGCGGGCCTTCTTTTCGAGTTCGCGGGTCTTCTTTTCCAGATCGACGGGTTCAGCGAATTGGGATGCGGCGGACGCCGGCCGACTGGCGAGCACGGATTTCAGCCAGGACAAAAAATGGAAATCGGTGAGGAACCAGAGGCTGGCGAAATAGAGGGCGCCATAAAGAATTGATGCGCCAACCCGATTGAACAGGTATTCGGGGCCATACTGATTCAACGTCCTTCCGATCAAACCGCCGGGACCAATGGAGTCCAGACTGACCCGGACAACACCCAGGGAATGGCTGTAGAGATCCAAGAGCCCGACACAGGCGACGAGAAAACCGGTCGCACCGAGCCAAGATCGCCAATTTCGATGCAGGTAGCCAAGTCCCGGTACCATGGCAGCGAGCCCAAAGCCCAGAAAGATCACGGGCACGACGTACGCGGCGGCACCGGTGATAAAGAAAAGAATCCAAGCGGTCCGCGCGCCCACCCGACCAATCAAATTATGGATGTTTTCATTGGCCGGAGCGCGGTTGAAATCCAAGTCCCGTCGGTCGTAGCTGAAGAGGGCCAGGAATAGAAAAAGCGCCAGCGCAATGAGTATTACCCCAAGGAGTTCACTCCGTCCTTCCTGCTGAGCGTCCGAACGGTCTTTTCTGGCCACCCACTGAGTTCAGGGGTGCGGCCGACAAGTTCCAAGCCCAAAGTGGGAGCATTCCCGAGAAGTTACCGGCAGCGGTGGGCCCAGCGTGCGCTTAGAGCCTGTCTTGGGGGAATGGCTTTGGTCTCGTCATTGCAGGAGCGCGTGATCACGGTATCCTTGGTTCTGGGATGGAACTTCGCAGGTATGAAAAACTGGATCGTGGGAATTTGCATGTCGGGATGGCTTCCATTTTTGGTGATCGCAGGGCCGCGCGATGCGGACTGGAAAAAAGTCCGGGAAAGCTTGGATCAGGGGCTGCCCCAGTCCGCTCTGACCCAACTCGCACCGATTATCCGCGGGGCCCTGGCCGATCGCGCCTGGGCGGAAGCGACCCGGGCAATCGGGACACAGGTGCTGGTCGAATCGCAGATTGACGGCGGTCGCGCGGTCCAGCGCATCAGGCGCCTCCAACCCGAACTTATCAAAGCACCGCCCGAGATGCGCCCCGTCCTGGAGCTGATGCTCGGCCATTGGTACCTGACTCACTACGAAGAAAATTCGTGGCGGTACCTGCAACGGTCGGCCACGGCCGGACCGCCCAGTGCCGATATTGAAACGTGGGATCTCCGCCGAATCTTTGCCGAGATCGATCTTCATTTCCAGGCGGCTTTGAAGGCGGACGTAACCCTGAAATCGGCGCCGGTGGCCGATTGGAATGATCTTCTCGAGAAGGGTTCGCTGCCGGACCGGTATCGCCCCACCCTTTACGATGTAGTGGTTCATCGGATCCTCGCCTTTTACACTTCGACCGAGGCGGGTCTGGTTCGACCGGAGGACCAGCGGGAGTTGACTACCGATGAACCGTACGCCGGCGTAGTCCCCGTTCTTGGAAACGTTGAAGAGTTCTTGCAAGGCACGCTGCAACGCCGATCCGGGGAATCCCAGGCAGAAAAGGCTCTCTTCCTTTTCCGCGATCTCCTGGCGTTTCATCGGAACGATCGAGAGCCGTCTGCGCTCGCCGACGCTGATTTCGCCCGCATCGAGTGGGCTGGCCGAACGGCCGTGGGTAACGCGAAGGACACGCAGTACGATGCCGCATTGCAGGGTTTTCTTCAACGGTGGGCCGCGGATCCAATCTCGGCTCTCGCCCGCGCCCGACTGGCAACGCGCCGGCACGGTCGCGGGGAGTGGGCGGCAGCGCACGCCCTGGCCTCCGGGGTCGCCCCCGCCCACCGTGACTCGCCGGGTGGACGGATGTGCCGCAATCTCATCGCCGAGATCGAAGCCCGATCGCTGTCCGTGAAGACCGAGCAAGTCTGGAATGAGCCCGCCTCGGGAATCTCGGTGACCTACCGAAACCTGACCCAACTGCGGCTGCGCGCCGTGTCGTTTCCGTGGGAGGCGCTGCTCGCCAAAGACTGGCCGCGTCCGTCCGCCTTCCGCGAAGAACACTGGCGACGAATTCTCGCCCGGCCGGTGGAACAGGAATGGACTGTAAATTTGCCCGCCACACCGGATTTTCGCGAACGCACGGAAGTCATGGTCCCACCGAAGCCGCTCGCTCCCGGATTCCATTTCCTCCTGGCGAGTGCCGATCCTCTGTTTTCAACCACGAACAACACCGTCATCGCCGCGACCGTTTGGGTGAGCGACCTGGCGATCATCGTGCGCGTGAGTCCGGGCGATCTCGGCGGTTTCGTATTGGAGGCGAATTCCGGAGAACCGGTTGCGGGAGCGACCGTCGATGCGTGGGCGCTCAACGACCGCCGAGAGCGCGTGGCGCTCAATCCAGTGACCACCGATGAGCTCGGCGTGTTCCGCTTTCCCCGGCCGGATCAACGTCCCCACCTGTTTCGAGTCCGTCACCAAGGCCGGGAACTCGCTTCGGAGGAGGATATTGTCGCACTGCCGAAGCGGGAACCCCCGGTTGCTCAAGAGGAGACCCGGTTTTTCACCGACCGAGCGATTTACCGGCCGGGCCAGAGCATCCAGTACAAAGGACTCTGCATTCGGGTAGATACACACGCCGATTCCTATCAAACCCTCCCCGAACGGGCGGTCACGGTGGTTTTGCGCGACGCCAATGGCCAGGAGGTCGCCCGGATGAATCATCGCGCCAATGCGCGCGGATCGTTCGCCGGCAGTTTTGTTGCACCGCGAGACCGACTCTTGGGACAGATGGTATTGCAGGTCGACGGGACGCCGCCGGGTGCCACGTCCGTACGGGTGGAGGAATACAAGCGACCGAAGTTTGAGGTGACCCTCGAGGCACCACAAAATCCTTCCAAGCTCGGCGAACCCGTGCTGCTGACCGGAAAAGCTCTGGCGTATACCGGCGCAGCCATTGACGGCGCGACCGTGACGTATCGAATCACCCGCCGTGTGCGCTGGCCCTGGTGGTGCTGGTGGCGCCAGGGCAACGATTACAGCAGTCAGCAGATGGGACACGGCGAGACTCGCACGGGTGCCGACGGAACCTTCGCGATCACCTTCCAGGCACGGCCCGAGCCCAAGGCGGAACCGGTCGACGAACCGGCGTTCTTTTTTGAGGTAATCGCGGATGTGACGGATTCCACCGGGGAAACGCGCTCGGCGACCCGGGGAGTGAACGTGGGATACACCGCCCTCGTCGCCGGAGTATCGACGTCGGATTGGCTGACCGATGATGCTCCCGTGAAAACGGAAATCAGCCTCAATACCCTCGACGGCGAACCCCAACCGGGCAATGGCGTCATCAAGATTTATCAACTGCGGGAGCCGGCCCAGGTGTTGCGTCGGTCGCTACCGGGCTCGCATGTCGGACGCCGGTACTGGCCGGTCCCGGTGGAATCGCCCAAGGACCCGTCCGATCCCAAATCCTGGCCACTGGCCGCAGTGATTGCTGAGAAGACCTTCCAAACGGGCACCAATGGCCGGACGACGGTCGATTTCCAACTGCCCCGGGGAAATTATCGGGCGGTGCTCGAGACGTCAGATCGCTACGGCAAGCGGGTCCGCGCGGAACGGCCGATCCAAATACTGCGACCGACGGACTCCCGACTCGGACTCATGATTCCACATCTTCTGGTGGCGCCATCCTGGCGGGTGGAGCCCGGCAGAGAATTTGCCGCCCTCTGGGGAACCGGCTACGAGCGAGGCAGGGCCTTCATCGAAATCGAGCACCGAGGTCGGAGCCTCGCCCGGTTCTGGACCGATTCCTCTCGGACCCAGCAGGCGATTCGCCAGCGCGTTGACGAGACCATGCGGGGCGGATTTCAAGTGAAAGTCACCTTCGTCCGCGAGAACCGCGCCTATCTCGAGAGTCGTCTCGTCGAAGTGCCCTGGAGCGATCGCGAGTTCACGCTAAAATGGGAATCGTTTCGCTCGAAACTGGAACCTGGACAACGGGAAACGTGGACGCTGGTGATCGAACCACCACCCGGGCCTGACGGGCGGGCGGGCCGGCGCGACGCCACGGAATTGGCCGCCGTTTTATACGACGCATCGCTGGACGCATTTCAGCGCCATGAGTGGTCCGAGTTCTCGGGATCCTTCCGGCGCGAATGGGCGGACCCGTCGGGAATGTTTCTCAACGCCGTCGACGGGTTTCATCCGGCGTTTGGAAGTTGGGTCCCGAAACAAGTTTCCACGGAGTACTCGCATCGTAGTTTTCCGGCCGAACTTCTGGGGTCCTCGGGAGTCGCCGCATTCGGGAGTGCCCGCGGGGCCAGGATGTATAAGAACCGTGGATTGCCGATGCATGAAGTGTCCATGTCGGCAGCGTCACCGATGGCGGCCGACGCGGGTGCCTCCATCGTTCCAGGTCAAACCAGCAGATCGTTGGAGAATGTCCAGAGCCGCGTTCCGACTACGGATAGTGCCGCCGGAACAACTCCCAATCTCGAAACCGTATCCGCCCGTAAGAATTTGAATGAAACCGCCTTTTTCTTTCCACAACTGCTCGCGGATTCAAACGGTGCTGTTCGCATGCAATTCACTCTGCCGGAGGCGCTCACTCAATGGCGGTTCCTTGGCTTGGCTCATGACAACCGCCTCCGCAATGGCTCCATCGAGGCCAGTACGGTAACGTCGCGCGACCTGATGGTGCAACCGAACCCACCGCGGTTTCTTCGTGAGGGCGACATTCTGGAGTTCTCCGTGAAGGTGTCGAACCAAGGAGTTACTTCTCGTCAGGGCCGCGTGCGTCTCACCTTCCGTGCCGCCACGGATGAGCAGTCCATGGACACTGCCCTGGGCAACCGTACCCCCGAACAAACGTTTGTTATTCCGGCGCGAGAATCCCGCAGCTTCTCCTGGAGAATCACCGTGCCCGACGGTATGGGATTTCTTCGGTTTTCCGCCGTCGCGGCGTCGGGGAACGTGAGCGATGGCGAGGAGGGCATGGTGCCGGTGCTGTCCCGTCGCGTGCTGCTGACCGAATCCCTGCCCCTGTCCCTGCGGGGTGCGGGGACCCAAACGGTTCGCTTCGAAAAACTCCTGAATGCCGGAAGTTCAGCGACGTTGCGCCATCAGGATCTCACCGTGCAAATCGTCTCGCAACCCGCGTGGTATGCCGTCATGGCATTGCCCTACCTGATGGAATTTCCACATGATTGCGCCGAACAAGTCTTCAATCGCTATTATGCGAATGCCGTGGCGAAGCAGATTGTCAGCCGGGACCCCCGAATCGCCCGCATTTTCGAGCTCTGGAGAAATACGCCGGCGCTGGATAGCCCGCTCGAAAAGAATCCCGAGTTGAAGTCGGTCGCGCTGTTGGAGACGCCCTGGTTGCGTGCCGCCCGCGACGAGAGCGAGGCCCATCGCAATCTTGGAGTCTTTTTCGAACCCAACCGACTGGAAGAGGAGCTGCGTCAGACATCGCAAAAGCTGACGGCGCTTCAATTGGAGGACGGCCGCTGGGCCTGGTTTCCAGGGGGCCGCGCGAATGACTATATCACTTTATACATCGTTACCGGTTTTGGCCGCTTGCGCCAGCTCGGTGTGTCCGCCGATTTAGCGCCTGCCCTCCGTGCCCTGCCGGCGCTGGACAAATGGATTGTAGACCAATACCAGGCGATTCTCCAAGCGGGCAAGCCCGACGACAATCATCTTACCAGCGCGATGGCTCTCTATTTGTACGGACGCTCCTTTTTTCTCAAGGACATGCCGATCGCCGGGGAGCTTCGGCCCGCGATTAACTATTTCCTGGGGCAGGCCACCCGGTACTGGGTCCCCTTGGGCGAACGCCAGTCGCAGGGGCATCTGGCTCTCGCGGCGCGGCGCCTCGGAAATGTCGCGCTGGCACAAGCGATCGTGAAATCACTGCGCGAACGGTCGGTCCACAACGAAGAGTTCGGGATGTTTTGGCGCGACACCGAAGAGGCTTGGTCCTGGGCACGGGCTCCGATTGAAACGCAGGCGCTGATGATTGAAGTGTTCGATGAGGTGGCCGGCGACTCAAAGGCGGTCGAGGACCTGAAGGTCTGGTTGCTAAAGCAGAAACAAACGCAAGCCTGGCGAACAACGAAAGGAACCGCCGATGCCATCTATGGACTGCTTCGGCGCGGTGCCGATCTATTGTCGACCGAGGCCCTCGTGGAAGTGACGGTGGGCGGTGTCGACATCACGCCCCGCCCTCGTGCCACGGGTGGACAGACCGTGGAAGCGGGGACCGGTGCCTACGCACGCCGGTTTGCCGCAGCCGAAGTCTCGACAAAGCTGGGGATTATCACGATGCACAAATCGGATCCGGGCGTCGCCTGGGGTGGCGTTCATTGGCAATATTTTGAAGAACTCGGAAAAGTGACGCCTCATGCCGGGACACCGTTGAACCTCCAAAAGAAAGTCTATCGCCGGAGGAATAGCGCCACCGGCCCCGTTCTGGCGGAAGTCGCCGGCCCGCTTGCCGTCGGGGACGAACTCGTGGTGCGAATTGAATTGCGCGCGGATCGAAGCCTGGAGTTCGTTCACCTAAAGGATCAACGAGGGAGCGGACTCGAACCCATTAACGTTCTTTCCGCATACAAGTACCAGGATGGCCTCGGTTACTACGAAAGCGCCCGGGACACCGCAAGCCACTTCTATATTGAATATCTGGCCAAGGGCACCTACGTATTCGAATATTCAGTGCGGGTCCAGCATCGCGGAGACTACCCATCCGGGGTCGCTGAGATTCAATGCATGTACGCGCCGGAATTCAATAGTCACTCGGGCTCCACGCGACTGCAGGTACAATGACAGACCCTCACCGCCAGTCACGGGGCAATTCGTACAGCGCCTGATACTCCGCCACGGACCGTTGCCAGGAAAAATCGGCCGTCATTCCATGCCAGCGAAAATGGTCGAGCAAGCCCGAATCCCGCCAGATCGCCAGGGCCTTGCGCAACGCGTGGGCCAAGGCGTCGGCATCGGGTCGCCCAAACTTGATCCCCGTGGGCCTTTCCGAAGATTCCCGGATGTCCACGACCGAATCGTGGAGACCACCCGTGTCCCGGACAATCGGGACGGCTCCGTAGCGCAGTGAGTACAATTGGTTCAGCCCACAGGGCTCAAACCGGGAGGGCATCACGAAAAAGTCCGCCGCCGCCTCCAGTCGGTGCGCCAAAGCGGCATCAAACCGAATCTCCGCAGCAATCCGGCCCGGATGCAATCCAGCGAATCTCCGGACAGCCGCTTCCAGCAAGGGATTACCGGTTCCGAGAATGGCAAGCTGCCAGTCCTCGCCCAATACTTGCTCAAATGCGTCCAGCAGGAAGTCGGAGCCCTTCTGTCCCTCGAGCCGCGAGATGTTGACGAACAGGGGCCGATCCGCCCGGACTTCCAATCCAATCTCGGCCTGCAAGGCAGCCTTCACCCGAGCCTTGCCGGCGAGATCGCCCGGCCCATAAGAATCGCGCAGGTGCGGATTGGTCTGGGTGTTCCACTCGGCATAGTCGACGCCATTGAGGATGCCATGGAGATCCTGACGCCGGCGCGTGAGCAGCCCTTCCATTCCGCAACCGTATTCTTGCGTGGTGATCTCACGGGCATAGTGCGGACTCACCGTCGTCAAAACATCGGCATGCACGAGCCCCGCCTTCAAGAGGCTTGCATTTCCAAAAAACTCGGCGCCGTCCAGATGAAGGTAGGATTGTGGGAGGCCGGTGATGCGATCCCACTGGTCGAGGGGAAATATGCCTTGATACGCCAGGTTGTGAATCGTGAGCATCGTCCGTGGCGCGTCGATCCAACCGTCAAACCGCCGGCGATGAGAAACGAGCAGCGGCAGCAGCCCTGCCTGCCAGTCATGCCCATGGATCCAGTGCGGCGGATCGGGCAAGTGCCGCGCCAGCAACGCACCCGCATGCGACAGGAAACAATATCGCTCCGCGTTGTCGGGATACTCACCTCGTGTGTCGCCGTACAGCGTTGGGCGGTCAAAGAACTCAGCGTGTTCGACAAACAGCAGGCGCAGATTCGGCGCCGGCAGCGATTCCCAGAAGCGCCCACTTTGCCAATCCTTGCCGATGCGCAGATCGAAGCGCCAGTCGGTTGGGTGCAGGTCGGGGAATCTTCCCACCAACCCCCGGTAGAGCGGCGACAACACCGTGATCGTCAGACCGTTGGCTGCTTGGTTTCGACTGAGCGCACCCACCATGTCGGCGAGCCCGCCGGTCTTCGAGTAGGGGTGCAGTTCACTGCTAAGATGAAGTATATGCACGGCTGCGGACGGATCGGATCGATCGAAAACGTGGAGAGAGTGTGGCCGCCCAATCAGGACCAGGCGTAGTTAAAACTGATGCTGACTCGCTCGGATTGAACCGGGCTGGCTGGGACTTCATGGCGAAGCCAGCTTTCAAACAAGATCAGGCGGCCCGCTTGGGCGGGGTAGGCGATGTGCGGCCGATTGACAGCGCGGGCGGCGGCGGTTCTCGGCGGGGCGGCCATGAATCGGCTCATTCGGGGATCCTCGAATTTCAATCCGGAACATCCGCGCGGCGTGACCACATAGTAGGTGCCGCTCACGACGGACAACGGATGGAGATGCAGGCTGTGAGCGACCCGATGCGGCATGATGTTCACCCAACAGTCCGTCATCGCCAACGGGCGCCCCGCCAGATCCCAGTCGAGCGCCTGCGCGAAGGCGCGGACGTGCCGGTTCAGACGTGATTCAAGCTCGATGAACGTACTCGACATCCGGTGGATCTTGTCGAGCGATCCGTAGGAAGTGTACCCGCCTGGGTAGTTGCGGACGGACCAGCGACGGCCTTGGTCATCAAATTCCCGGAGTTGGTAACACTCCTGCAGCAGTTCGCGATTAAACGAACGGGCGCCGTCTTTACGGAGACGGTCGCTGTAAATAAACGTGGGAAACCACGCCTGAAGTCGTTGCACCGGGGCATCGTACGATAAAGTCCGGGCCGGGTGAAATAAGGAATAACGGAATCCATGACTACCCCCTAATCGTGCGACTCAGCCGTTGAATTTTAGAGGGTGTAGTTCCAATGTTAGATCGTCGGATAAATCCAGGGTGCCCGATACGGCCGGGCCTGAAGCAGCAGCGCCTCTGGATCGCCTACAATCTGCTCCTTCACCGAATCCCATTGGATGCTCCGCCCCAATTTCCATGAAATCATTCCAAGCAACGGCAATACGTTCGAACGATGTGCCCGTTCGATGCTCGCGACGGGGGCGCGCCCTTGATCAATGGCATTCATAAAGTCCGCCCACAGCAACTGAATGTTGTGTCCGTCCGGTTCCTGAAGTTGAGAATTTCCGTGCAGTATTTTGTCTCCTTTTCCCGTCGGATAAAATGTCCAGCCATCGCGCCAACCAATATGGAGCACTCCCTTGGTGCCATAATAATACGCGCCGATCTTATGCTTTTCGTTCTCGTTCTCACCAAACTGCCGATGTTCCCAAACGCAGGTGAATTTTTCGAACTCGTAGGTTGCGACCTGATGATCCGGCGTATCCGTTGTCTGCTCTTTTTCGTTCAGGATTGGCGCACCGCGAATCGGCCGCCCGCCCGCGCAAAAAATCCGCTTCGGCTGCTGTCCGTCGTTCCACCAGAGCACCTGATCGAGCCAGTGCGCACCCCAATCACCCAGTGTCCCGTTCGCGTAATCCAGACAATTACGCCAGCCGCCCGGATGCAGGCGTTTGGTGAACGGACGCTTGGGCGCCGGCCCGCACCATAAGTCCCAGTCGAGATTGGCGGGAGGCGCTTCATTCGGCGTCGGCTGCTCGCTGCCGCCCCCACCGTGCGCGAAGAGTCGCACCATGCCCACGTCGCCCACCGCGCCGGATTTTAGAAATTTCATTCCGCTGACATGATGGGGGCCTATTCTCCGGTGCAATCCCACCTGCACGACTTTCCCGCTTTCGCGCGCCGCCTTCAGCATCGCGCGACTCTCATTGACCGTATGCCCGGTCGGTTTCTCCACGAAGACATGCGCCCCAGCCTTCAACGCGTCGATGGTGTTCAGCGCGTGCCAGTGGTCCGGGGTGGCGATGATGACGATGTCCGGCTTTTCTTTCTCCAACAAATCACGGTAATCCCGGTAGAGTTTGGGGGCGTACCCGCTCACGTCGTTTACCTGCTCGCCAGCGACCTCCAGTACATTGGCGTCCACATCCGACAGCGCAACCACCTGGCAGCGCCCAGAAGCCAAGGCCTCCCGAACGATGTTCTTGCCCCACCAACCGGATCCGATCAGCGCCGTCCGAAACTTCCGCGCCGGATCCGCTGATCGGATGAAGGGCGCGGCGGCGAACGTGGCACCGAGCAGCGTGGAATTTCGGAGAAAATGGCGGCGCTTCATGTCACCATTTTAGCCAATGTCGGCACGTCCAGCCATCGCAAAGTTGCCGCCGTTCTCATTGGGCACTCAGCAAAGCCCCGGAGCGGCCGCAGACCGTAGTGGGGATGACGTTCGAACAAAACGGTAAGCGGGTAAGGGCGTGGCGCAAGGCCACTCCCTTACTCGCTTCAGACGTTTAACGATGGTCCAGACCCAGCCCGTTGGGCTGGGCTGAGGAATCACGGGCCGTTGGCCCGATCCAGGGAGGCCTTAATCGGGCCGGCATATTCGCAAGAAAAACGGCGGACTCGCTCTCGCGAATCCGCCGTGTTGATTAATTCGTCGCGGGAAAATTCCCGCAAACGATCGGGTTATTGGTAGGTGAGGACCAATTTAGCCCAAAGCGAAGTGTAGTTCCGCAGGCCCGAAGGGCCGTCATTCCTCAGCCCAGGCCATCGGCCTGGGTCACGTGTCGGGGAGATTCAACGGCCTGAAGGGCCGAGATACGACTGTCCTGATGCGCGCATTCATCGCGCCCCGTTGGCAGACATTTTGTAGGGCTAGATAGGGGTCAGATAGAGGGACAGGTCGATAGTGTCATCCTTGCCCTGTTTTGGTATATTGATTGAAGGGAAAGTGTTTCACGTTTCGGATTTCCTCCATCTCTGTTAGAAAGACGTGGTGAAGAGACATTGGATGGCGTGGTTGCTGGGCCTTCTAGGAGTGACGGTCTCGGGGAGTGGTCGCTCGGCGCCCCCGGCTCACCCCCCGCTTCCTGCACCCCGAGGAAATTCTGCGGGCGCTGCGATCGACGTCGGTCGCGCGACGCCTTCCACCGGAGTCGGCGCGACCGCGACCGCGGCCAAGGCCAAGCTAAATCCGGGGCCCGAGGCACCCGCAGATCCGTTTGCACCGTTCACGGTGGCAAGTGCTGAGGCCATTCCGGTCCCCGCTGACTTGTATGCCAACGGACGGATAGTTCGGGCTTCCAACTCTGGCCCGGTGAATTCCGAGGCGCCGGATCCTGCCTATTTTGTAGACCCACGCATGGGGCAAGGGGACAACAGCGGGCGCCTTTTTTATAGCCAGTTCTTTTTGGAGAATCCGCACGATCCCCTGATTCAGGAGCGGCGTGAATGGTTCATCTGTTGGACTCCACTGAATGGCGGGACTCTCGCACAACGGTTGTTCAACGCCGAAGGGTTCCTGATTGAGGAACTGACTTTGGAGGGTGCGGAACTTCAGGTCCATCACATGGCGTTTGTGGGGGAGGCGAAACAAGTGGACGTGTACCGTTGGCAGGGAGACGCACTGGGTCACGGCCAGTTCGTGCTGAAGGGGACACCGCCAGCGAGCGCCCGGATAGCGCCACCCACGCCATTCGAAGTCGAACGGGACCGGGGATACAAGCGGCTCTCCGAGCGTCGCTATGACGTGGCATTGGCCGCCTTCGAAGGGGCGCTCAAATTGAAACCAGGCGACGCGGCCACGTTCTTTGCGCTCGGGGTGACTTATATGGAGATGGGTGCCAACCGGACGTCGCCACCCATCGATCAGGCAATCACGGCATTCAGTCAGGCGATTGCTGCGGATCCAAAACGTACGCCGGCATATCAACGTCGGGCAGCGCTCTTTTTGTTGAAGAAGAAATACGATCTGGCCATTGCCGATTGTACGGAAAGAATCACGTTGGAGACCGACGTGTGGGAAAGCTATATGGACCGGGCTAGAGCCTATGCAGAGAGGGGTGATTCTGCCAGTGCGATTGCCGATACTCAAAAAGCGGCCCGACTTGCTCCGACCGAAACGTCGCCGTGGGTCACCATGGCGCTTTATCAATATCGTGCGGAAGCGTTTGAGGCCGCCATTGCCAGCGGCCGCAAGGCGCTTGAGCTATCGGATTCAAATACGGAGATTCGCATAACGATGGCCTGTGCCTATGCCCGATTGGGTAAGGTGGAGCCGGCGCTCAAGGTTTATTCGGAGGCAAAAGCCAACGGGGTTGGCGCCACGGAACGGCGGTTTGGCATTCGAGAATTGCAGCGTTTCCTGAAGAACGGCAAGCCAAACGCTGCGATCCGATCCGCGGTCCAAAAAGTCATGGAGCAGTTGATCGGCCCCGACCAACAGGAGCCCTTGGGTGAGGATGAATCGCTATAGAAAATGGGTTAACGCGATTGGGTAAGATTAAGGGACAGGTCAATAGACTCAGGTCATTAACCTCCAGAACTTCCAACTCGTCCGGCGAATAGAAGAGCTCCGCCGGTTGATCCGGATGGTCTTTGCCCAGGCGGGTCAACAGCAGCGCGCGGGAAGCCACGATCATGTCGAAGGCTAGCGCCCGCTCCAAGCGTGCCAAATTCTT
>CAMDJH010000089.1 GCA_945900455.1 Akkermansia muciniphila | reverse complement strand
GCTCACCTGACGGTATCCCGAAGCCATCACTCGCCGGGGTCGACCGAAGCAATACTGAATGAAGTCGATATCATGTACGTGCAGATCGAGCAGGGCGCCACCCGAGTCGTTCCCTTTGAGGAAATGGCTGTGTCCCCACGCCGGAGGCTCGGCAACCCGGCGGAATCGGGCGGCGCGCACGCTCCCGTATCGGCCGGAATCAATGGCTTCCTTAAGCCAGGCCCATTCCGGCCAAAATCGCATGCACATGGCCGGCATGGCAATGACCCCGGACTGAGCCGCTGCGCGGGCGAGTTGATGCGCTTCAACACTGGTTCGAGCAAGCGGCTTTTCGATAATCATCGGTTTGCCGGCGGCAAGGGTCGCCAGACCGAGGTTCACATGAGTTCGCGTAGGCGTGCAGATGTCCACACCATGCACGGTCGGATCCGCCAGCAAGTCGGCAGGATCTCGGTAGGCGGTTACCTCGGACAGGTCGAGTCGAACGCCATTTGGATCGCCCACGTTGCCGCCAACCTGGGTGAGATCGCCGTCGAGGTTGCGGCCACTCGGATTGCAAATCGCCGTGATGCGGACCCCGGGGATCAACCGGTACGCCTTGATATGCGCCGCTGCCATGAAACCAAGCCCGATGATGCCAATATTGACCATGTTGGATGAGACGCTAACAGGGAACGTGTTGGAGCATGCAAACCATTTGTCCGAAATCCGACCCTTGCCAAGCAACTCAAGTTAGGCACCATGAATAGCGCATACCATTGTTCAGTCGACGCCGCAATTCCGTGACTGGTTTTCGCCCACCCGATGAAAAAAGAGATTTCTCACATTGCCGATGATATTTCTTACACCAGTGGTGGATTGAGAACGGTCGTTGAAAATCTAAACAACTACCTGAACCGTTCCACATCGTTCAAGTCATCGATAGTGGCCTTGAAAAAGGAAGCGCACGATTTCCATCCCTCGTTCAGGCCGTTTCGGCCTGGTTTCTGGAGTTATTCCAGTGAATTACGAAAGCATTTGGAGGACCAAACCGGCCAGGACAGTGTCCTCCATATTCAAGGTGTTTGGAACTATCCGCAGTACGTCGCTTCCAGGATCGCCCGGAACAAGGGAACGCCTGCCGTCATCACATCCCATGGGATGCTGCAACCCTACTTGTTGCGTGACAAAGGATTCAAGAAGAGGCTGTACGTAACCCTTGTACTAAAAGAAATTCTGGATGGCGCACGGTGCGTCCATGCAATCACCCAGTCCGAACGAGATAACCTCGCGGCGATCACAAAGAACAGGAACATTGTACAAATTCCCAACTTGATAAATGTGCCGGAAGCCCATTGCTTAGGCCCATACCAGCCCGTGGATGAGTATATCTTGTATTTTGGTCGATTTCACAAGGTGAAGGGATTGGATCTTCTCATTGATGCGTTTGGAGAATTGCAGAACAGGGCCATAAAATTGTTTCTGGCAGGCTTTCGAAACGAATACTCCGAATCACTATTAGAATTGGTTAGAAAACGAAAATTGACCGATCGTGTCAAATTTGTGGGAGAGGCGGTTGATGAGAATAAATATCAACTATTTTCTAATGCAAAGGTCTTGGTCGCTCCCTCGCATTCCGAAGTGATTGGCATGGTCAATCTCGAAGCGGCCATTTGCCATACTCCGGTGATTACGACGTTTAACACGGGAATCGACTCGGATTGGGGAAACCACGGCGGCATCCTGATCCATCCCAATCGTAACGACCTCGTAACCGCGCTGAATCAAGCCGTCGCGTGGTCTGTCGAAGAACGAATCGATCGGGGTAATCAGTTGGCGGCATTCGCGATCCGACGCTACTCATGGCAAAAACAGGGGTATTTGTGGAATGAACTTTACAGTTCACTCTAATCAGTTCTCCGTTTCCATCCGCTTTGTTGACTATGGCGCCCACTCTTAAATCGCAAAAGATGTCCCACTCTCGGTTTTTGAACCGAGAGCTCAGTTGGCTGGAATTCAATCAGCGAGTCCTCGATGAAGCGCTCAATCCAGACGTTCCCCTGCTCGAACGGGTGAAGTTTTTCTGCATCTGTCACTCGAACCTCGATGAGTTCTTTGAAGTGCGGGTTGCGGGATTAAAGCAGCAGATCGAAAGCGAAGTGGTCGAGCGAGGACCCGATGGTCTCACGGCCTCGGAAACCCTCCGTCAGGTGTTGCGTCGCACGCGCCGCCTGGTGGAGGTCGCGGATGTCTGTTGGCGCGATCAATTGATTCCTCGACTTGCGGAACAGGGGATCCGATTCCTGGAGCTGGCACAATTGGACGAAACGGATCGATCCTGGCTGGAGAACTATTATCAGAAGCAGATCCATCCGGTGCTGACACCCCTTGCGGTCGATCCGTCGCATCCCTTTCCACATTTGCTCAATAAGTCCCTGAATCTCGCGGTTCGACTGAACTTGACGCAGAACGGAGTATTCCTCCGTCGATCCGCGTTTGTCCAGGTACCACGGGTGCTGCCGCGACTTGTCAAATTGCCACGCGAGGACGGTCGGCAGGATTATGTGTTTCTCGCGCACGTGATCGAGGGCAATTTGACGCAACTGTTTCCGGGCACCACGATCGAGGGATGCTGGCAGGTTCGGGTGACCCGCAATTCGGAGTTATATATCGACGAGGAGGAGACCTCAAACCTGTTGAAAGCGGTGGAGAACGAATTGCACAACCGCCGCCGCGGGGAGGCGGTTCGGCTTGAAGTCGAGCGGGAATGTCCTCCGGATGTGCAGCAGTTCCTGCTGGAGCAACTTGGGCTCACACCCGAGGACCTATTTGTCATCGAAGGGGAAGTCAATCCGATCCGGCTGATGGGGATTCTCGAGGGGGACCACTCCCCAGAGTTGCGTGATGCCCCGTTCATCGCCCCGGTCGCCGCCTGGGCGCGGGGTTCGGACGACCTCTTTCCATTGATCCGCGAGCGGGACCGGATGTTGCACCATCCTTATGAAAGTTTTGATACGGTCATCCGGTTTCTCCAGCATGCGGCGACGGATCCGCGGGTCTTGGCGATCAAACAGACCCTCTATCGTACGGGGGGGGATGCCCGGGTGGTGGGAGCCCTGATGGAGGCAGCGCGGAACGGCAAGCAAGTCACCGCCGTCGTGGAATTGAAGGCGCGGTTTGATGAGGCGAACAATATCCAATGGGCGCGTCGCCTCGAGGAGGCCGGCGTGCATGTCGTCTATGGCTTGGTCGGGTGGAAGATCCATTGCAAGATCGCGCTGGTGGTGCGCCAGGACGAAGATCGTATCCGGCGTTACGTGCACCTGGCCACCGGCAATTACAATGCTTCGACCGCTCGATTTTATACCGATCTCGGGGTATTCACCGCCCGGCCGGAGTTCGGCGAAGATGCGACCAATCTGTTCAACCTGCTGACCGGCGTATGCCAATTTCAAGGAACTCGCAGGCTGGCAGTGGCTCCGTATGAATTACATTCACGCCTCCTCACTCTGATTGAACGCGAAGCCGGTCATGCCCGTCGAGGTATCCCGGGGCGAATCATTATCAAGCTGAATTCCCTGGTGGAGGGTGAAATCATTGAGGCCCTGTATGCGGCCTCCGCGGCGGGAGTCCAGGTCGATCTCATTGTTCGCGGCATTTGTTGCCTTCGTCCGGGCGTGGTGGGACTGAGTGAGAATATCACCGTTCGGAGCATCGTGGACCGATTTTTAGAACACAGCCGAATATATTGGTTTGGCAATGGACTCCAACCGGAAGTCTACGTTGCAAGCGCCGACTGGATGCCGCGGAACTTTTTCCGACGGATCGAAGTGGCTTTTCCGATCGAGGACGGCGTGTTGCGTGAGCGAATCACGAGCGAGATATTGGCGCTTTCCTTAGCGGACAACGTGAAGGCGCATTTTCTCCAATTGGACGGGTCCTACTCGGCGCTCAAACTGAAGAAGGGCGGGCAACTCCATCGGAGTCAAAGCCGCTTCATGGAGGTTGCGCTCGCTCGCCCGAAGTCCGCTTCAACCCGCCAGGCGACCAAGAGAGATGGACCGGTTCTTCGCCCGAGACCGAGTTGAGCCCACTTGAATCGTTGCCAGTGCGTTAGCTCGGCTCCTGCTGGGAGATGCAGTGGAACGAGCCCAAGCCCCAGATGAGTTGGGTGGAGTCGATGCCCACGACGCGGCGGTCGGGAAATTCCCGCTGCAAAATGTCGAGGGCGCGTGGGTCGTTCGGATCCTGATACGTCGGAACGAGCACCAGGCCGTTGGCGACATAGAAATTGGCATAACTCGCCGGCAACCGCTGGCCTTCATGTTCCATCCGCCGGGGCATGGGGAGTTCGACGACCCGCAACGGCTTGCCCGCCTGGTCCTTCATCGCAAGGAGTCGTTTCAGGTTCTCAGCCAAGGGCGCGTGGTTTTCGTCGCTTGGGTCCTCTTCCACCACGGTCACAACCGTTTCTGGGCTGACGAATCGAGTGAGATCATCCACATGCCCATCCGTGTCGTCGCCCACAATACCCTCGCCAAGCCACAAAATGTGGGTCACGCCTAGAAACTCTCGGAGATAGGTCTCGATCTCGGACTTCGACAAGTTGGGGTTGCGGTTTGGATTTAGGAGGCAGGCTTCGGTGGTCAGGAGGGTGCCGCAGCCGTTGACCTCCAGGGATCCGCCCTCCATCACGATCCCGGGAGAAAACAGCGGCAGGTTGCGGAGACGCGCCACATGCTGGGGGATGGCGTCATCAAGGTCGAAGGGAGGGTATTTGCCACCCCAGGCATTATAGTCCCAGTCGATAATCGCACGCTCGCGCTGCCCGTTCGATTCGCGCACGACGAAAATCGGACCATGGTCGCGGCACCAGGGCTCGTAGGCTGGGAAATGATGAATGAAAATGCGATTCAACGGAATCTGCTGCGCGGTTAAGAAGCTCCGAACCCAGTCTTCCATCTCCGCATTCCAGACGTTTAGATGGACGTCTTCGACGGAAATCAGTTCACGGATCAGTGCGCCATACACAGCGGGGACCGGTTGATATTTTCCCGGAAACGAAATCCCGTCGGGACGGGGCCAGGTGAACCAGGTGCCGCGATGGGGCTCCCATTCGGCGGGCATTCGATACCCTAGCGCGGCCGGTGTCGAGTGTGAGCTCATCCGCGGTCGAGTGAACCATGAATGCCGGGTGGAGCCCAACGGGAATTCGTCGACGAGGGACAAGAAGTTCGCTGACGCACCCTTCTGATGCCGAGTCGAACACTCCATTTCCTTCATTTTATCCGCGGATTACGTCCCTCACTTCGGCGCACCTCCTCCGAATGCAGTTTTTCCCCTTCCGTTTTCCCGTCCTTCCCGCCTGAATCGGACCCACGTGGCGCACCATCCAAAACACTACTGCGGAGTCTTTGGTATCTTCGGCCATCCGAATGCTGCCGAATTAACCTACTACGGCCTCTACGCCCTCCAGCACCGCGGGCAGGAGAGCGCCGGGATTGTGACCGCCGACGGCAAGCAGTTTGCAATCCATCGTGGTATGGGGCTTGTCCCCCAGATCTTTACCAAGGAGAAATTGCACGAAATGGTCGGATCGAGCGCCATCGGCCATACGCGGTATTCCACCACCGGAACCTCCAACATCTCGAACGCGCAGCCGCTCACCGTCGACTGCGGCAAGGGCCATCTCGCGGTTGGGCACAACGGAAATCTTACCAATGCTGCCGAACTTCGCGAAGTCCTGGAAGCGCAAGGGTCAATATTCCAAACGACCGTCGACAGCGAGATCATCCTGCACCTACTGGCCCAGCCGCCGCGAAATGGTCATGACAGCGTCCTGTTGGATGCCGTCCGCCGCATTGAAGGGGCCTATTCATTGGTGATTCTGACGGAGCGCGAATTGATCGGAGTCCGCGATCCCCATGGGTTCCGGCCGTTAAGCCTCGGACAGATGGACAACGGAGCGTGGGTTTTGGCGAGCGAGACGTGCGCGTTCGATTTGATCCAGGCGCGTTTCATCCGCGACGTGGAACCGGGCGAGGTCGTGATCATCAACCGCGAGGGCGTTCGTAGCGTCCAGGCGTTTCCCGAGCAGACACGACGGGCTTTTTGCATTTTTGAGTACGTGTACTTCGCCCGGCCGGATTCGACGATCGGTGGCCGGAATGTCTACCGGACACGGGTCGAAATGGGCCGGCAACTGGCGCGAGAGCACGCGATCGATGCGGATATCGTCGTGCCGGTTCCCGATAGCGGAAATTGTGCGGCACTGGGGTATTCATTGGAATCGGGGATTCCCTTCGAAATGGCGTTCGTGCGGAATCATTACGTTGGACGAAGTTTTCTCCAACCGTCCCAAATCATTCGGGACTTTGCGGTCAAGGTGAAACTCAACCTAATCACCGAGCTCGTGAAAGGGCGGCGGGTGATTATAATTGATGACTCCATTGTTCGCGGCACGACCAGCAAGGCGCGCGTCACCAGCCTCAAGGAGGCGGGCGCCGCCGAAGTGCATGTCCTCGTAAGCTGTCCACCCCATCAGAATCCCTGTGTCTATGGCATCGATTTCCCCGATCGCTCAAAACTGATGGCGGCCAACAATTCACTGGATGAAATCCGCCGATACCTCAGCGCGGATTCCCTCGGGTACCTGTCGCAGGATGGAATGGTGAAGGCGACCGGACTTCCCAAGGACGGTTTTTGCATGGCCTGCTACGACGGGCGGTATCCGGTTCCGTTCGACCCCGGTTTGGATAAGCAGATCATGGAACGGCGGCGCAGCCGAATCGGCTCGTTCAGTGACGATGTTTCTCGCGCCTTACAACAGCCGCGTCTGCTCTGACCGGCCCTGCTCTTCCCGGTGCCTCCGTACCGTGCGTGACGAAACCCAATCCGGCTCGCCCCGCCTCCTCCGCGAACTCCTTCGCGATGTTTCCCGGTCGTTTTATCTAACCCTGCGCTTGCTGCCAGGTTCCGTTCGACCCCAGATCGGCCTCGCCTATCTGCTCGCACGAGCGACAGACACCATCGCAGACACTGGGGTCGTGCCGGTGACGGACCGAATGTCGGCCCTCAACCGGTTGCGGCAACGGATCCAGGGGATATCGCATGACTCGCTAGATTTGGAGCGCTTCGCGACTGTGTTGGACGATGGCAGCACCCGGGCGGAACGGCACCTGCTAACCCGACTGGACGAAGCTCTCGAAATCCTGGAATCACTCCCCGAGTTCGATCGGCGGGAAACCCGTCGAGTTCTGGGGATCATCACGAGCGGACAGGAGTTGGATCTGAGCCGCTTTGAAACCAGACGGCAGGCGGGTTCGGTCCACGCTCTTGCCGATCTTCGTGAACTCGACGACTACACGTATCGGGTGGCGGGGTGTGTGGGTGAGTTCTGGACGCGACTTTGCCGGACGCATTTATTTCCGCGGGCACCGCTGGATGAATTGCGTTTGGAAGAGGATGGAGTGCGGTTTGGCAAGGGATTGCAGTTGGTTAATATTCTTCGAGATTTGCCGAAGGACTTGCGTCTTGGCCGCTGCTATCCCCCTGCGGATGAACTGGGAAAGTTGGGAATGAGTCCATCCGATCTACTGAATACGGAAAACTGGAATCGCTTTCGCCCTGCCTACGCCGGATTGCTCGGGATCGCCGAAGGGCATCTTAAGGCGGGTTGGAACTACACGAATGCCTTACCGCGGTCACAGGTACGAGTTCGACTCGCCTGCGCTCTGCCGATCTTGCTCGGGATTCGAACCTTGGCACTCCTGAAGCGGGCCAACCCCTTGGACGTGACCCAGCGGGTTAAGGTTCCCCGGGCGGAGGTTTCACGACTCATGCGCCGGCTGGTGCTGCGATACCCGTTTCCCAGTGCCTGGGATTCGCTGTTTGAGACGAGTCGAAACGGTTGATCCGATCAAAAAGCACAATACTATTGACCGACCCCATCTCGATTTCATGGTCGGCGCGGGGGCCATTGTCGTGATTCTGTTTTGCCTCGGAACGGAACCTCGGTTTGAAGGATTTACCGTCCGGCAATTGCTGCGTCGGGCCGGGCAGGACCCGGCGGCCAGACAGATCCTGGTGCGCGCAGGGGACCGCGCCGTGCCTTCCCTGACTCGCCTGCTTGCTGCCCGTGAACCCTGGTTCAGCCGGGCTTTGAGCAGCGTAGCGCCGTTTTTGCCTGAGCGACTTCGCCGCCACCTTCCCCCCCGGATCGATCCGCTGCCCGGTCAGTTGATGGCGATCGAAATACTCAATCAACAGGGCACCAATGCCGCCGCGGCGCTGCCGGAGTTGATCCGAGCTCTGGGTCATCCGGATGTTCGAGTGGTCGATCGGGCGGCGTCCGCACTCGCAAAGTTGGAGGCGGCCTCCGCCGCGCTTCCCCTAACCCGATTGCTGACCAATCAATCTGAATTCCTTCGGGTCGTCGGGTTGACGGCTCTCGGAAAAATCACGGTGAAGCCCGAGATTGCGGTGCCGGCGATTGTCGAACGACTCCAGGACCGGGAGCCCGCAGTGAAAAATGCTGCAGCCTGGGCTCTCTGGCGGTATGGACCGCTCGGCACCGACGCGTACACGGCACTCCTACCCCTCCTGCAGGATCCGGACCCATCCGTTCGCCGCACGGCCTACTACGCCATGATGCGCGTCTCACCCTCGGAAGCAGGTACCGTCGCGGCGCTCGTCGCTGGACTGAAGGATACGGATCCAAGCATCCGAATTACAGTGATCGAGGCCTTGGGGAAGTGCGGTCCGGCCGCGAAGCCCGCCGTACCTGCGATTTTGGAGGCCATGCGCAATGAGGTCGGAGGAATCTGGAGGTACGGTCGCGCAGCATTGCTGCGCATCGCCCCGGAAACTCCCGAGGCCTCGATGCTATTGGCGGAGTGATTCGGGTCCGCCCCAAAGGGCCGCGGTCTTCGCGATTGAGCGACGAGAGGGACACCCGCCTTCACGTCGGCCCTGGTCGCAGTGAATTTCTCACCCATTCCCCCGGTGCCGAGTGGGCCCAAGATGCGATAATGCGAGATGGATGAGGTTCCTTCCATCCTGCCATCGACGCGAAGGCGACCCTCAACCATCTTCAGCGCGCGTTGGGACCCTTCGCGTGTCTTGCCGAACGTGTCGTCCTCAAACCCCGCCGCCGGCGCGTATCAATCGCGCAATCTCGAAGGCGACATCGAGTGCCGCCTTGGCCTGATCGCCGCTGACTCGGGGTGTTTGTCGTTCGCGCACACACTCGACGAAGTGAGCGAGCTCAAGCTTCAGCGGCTCTTCCTTGGTAATCGGCACGGGTTCTCGGACAATTCGTTTCCCGGCAAATTCGCTGACGATCGTGGACTCCTTCGCGAGGAGCAGTTTCTTGAAGAGGGACGATTCGGATTCGCCATCCCGAGCGAGCCGGTAGAGGAATCCCTCTTGGGCGCGGTAATCGAGGGAAATATAGGCGGGTTGTGAGCCGCCGCTGAAAACACGGATTTTTCTCATGCGCTCAGGGCTGATCCGGCTGGCGGTCAGATTCGCGACGCATCCGTTGGCAAAACGGAGACGGGCATTCGCGATGTCCTCGCTCTCACTTAAGACCGGGATGCCCACGGCATCGATCTGGACAATGGGCGACTTTACGAAGGCCATGACCACATCGAGATCATGGATCATGAGGTCAAGAACCACTCCGATGTCCGTGCTGCGGGCGGGGTAGGGCGACAGTCGGTGGCATTCGATGAAGCGTGGTGAGGTAACCACCTGTTCCAGGTAGCTGTAGACCGGGTTGAAGCGCTCCACATGACCCACCTGAAGGATCAGTCCCCGGTCACGCGCCAGTGTCACCAGTTCACCCGCCTGGTCGGCACGATCGGTCATCGGCTTTTCCACGAGCAGATGTTTCCCCTGTCTCAGCAGCTCGCGGGCCAGTTCAAAATGGGTCGAGGTCGGGGTTACGACGCTGAGGGCGTCGCTGGCGGCGGCGGCTTCTTCCATCGACGCAAAGGCTCGAACTCCATTTTTTGACGCATGGAGTCGGGCGGCGTCGGATTGGGTGTCGAAGACGCCGGCGAGTTCGACCGCGTGGATTCGCGACAATTCGGCGTAGATCCGTGCGTGCTCCCTTCCCAGGGATCCGACGCCGAGCACGGCAACCCGGACCGGGCGTTGCGTCACCGGCGAGTGAGTCGGGGTCCGCAGCATGACGACGATAATACTCGCGACTACAGTACGTTCGCAGCAAGTTCCGCGAGGTCGGAACGTTCGCCCCGCTGCAGTTCGACGTGTGCGGCGATGGCATGATCCCGGAACCGGGTCACCACGTAATTAAATCCGTTCGAAGCGGCATCCACATACGGGTTGTCGATCTGATACGGGTCGCCCGTCAGAATGATTTTTGTACCATGCCCCACGCGTGTTATAATCGTTTTCACTTCCAAGGGGGTAAGATTTTGGGCCTCGTCGATAATCATGAACTGATTGGCGATACTGCGGCCCCGGATATAGCTCAACGCTTCAACGGCGATCGTGCCACTTCGAAGCAAATCGCCGTTCCGGCGCGCGTCGTGCCCCATGTTCAGATCTCCGAGCAGCTCGAGAGCGTCGTGGATCGGTTGCATCCACGGGGATAGTTTTTCTTCGAGTGAACCTGGGAGAAAACCGAGCTCTTTGCCCATCGAAATTGTCGGCCGGGCGACAATCAAGCGACGGAATTCGCGATCGTTTACGGTTCGCTTCAGACCGGCCGCCAGGGCAAGGAGGGTCTTGCCGGTGCCCGCCTTGCCCATGAGCGTGACCAGCTTGACGTTTTCATCCAGCAGGGCGTCCAGCGCGAAGTGTTGCTCCCGATTGCGCGGCTTTATTCCCCATACCCCCTCGCGAGTGTCATGAATGGGCACGAGGCGCGTGCCCGAGGCATCCACCTTGGTGAGCGCACTCCGCTTCGAATTACCCGCCTCGGTCAGAGTACAGTACTCGTTGGGCGCCCGCTTCTGAGGATCGGGCAGCAGCACCGCGCCCTCCAGACGCAGTTTGGAAATGACATCCGGCGCAACCGTCAGTTCGAAAAATCCGGTATAAAGGTCCTGTAAATTGATGCGGTCGGTTTCGTAATCTTCGGCCGGAAGACCATAGGCATCCGCCTTGAGACGCAGATTAATGTCCTTGGTGACGAGGAGAGTGGGTGTTGCGGGGTCTTGTTTGCGGATGGCAAGCGCGAGCGCCAGAATCCGGTTGTCAACCGTTCCAGGTCCGGTCGCCCCCACCAAGTCGTGTTGATGCGAAAAGATGATGCGCAATTGTCCTCCGCTGGAAAGGCCGACGCCTTCACTCAGGCTGCCTTTGGATCGGAGGCTATCCAGCATTCGTGAAACGGTGCGCGCGTTCTGCCCTCGTTCGGTGGTCTCCCGTTTGAAGCGATCGATCTCTTCGATCACTTCAATGGGGATGAGGACATGGTTGTCCTGGAAATTGAGGAGCGCGTGCGGGTCGTGAAGAAGAACATTTGTGTCGAGCACGTAGTTCTTCGCCCGGCTGGCTGCCGGATTGCGGGGAGGTTTTACCGCCTTGCGAGGGGCGGCACCGTGAACATCCGTCACACGATCGAGCACGCCCGAAAGAATGAAGAGGTCCGACGCGAATTCAAATTCTCATTTAAAGAATCGCCGGGTCTCCATTCCAGTTCCCGACCCGTGCCGGCCGGGGGGGAACACGGTGAATTGAAGATCAACGGGTACCGGGAAAAGCAGTTCCAGCGAGCGGATAACCGCATCGGCCGGGACCAGGAGTCGATAACAACGCACCCCGTTGGCGTCCCCACGGAATCGCTCCGTCGTGACGACCTCCGCTCCATCCGCCCCCCGGAGGCGCACGCCGAGCGGTTGGTCGATGCGGGAATCGCTCTGGCTTTCCAGGCAGCGTATGAGGACAAACGGATTGGGCGACGCGATGGACATTTCAGGGACTCCCTGGGTGCCGACGAGAGGGCGGAATCGGGACAGCGAGAATCCGGTGGCGGGTTCGACGGAGAGGAGGCGAAGCAAATCGTGGCGAACATCGTACTTGCCGGGGCCGGCGACCGCGATGATACGAAATGGGTGGCCGCCAATCGAAATCGCGGTGTTGGCGAGCTGGAATTCGCCCGGTGCCGGAAATGCAGACAGATTCGTTGCCCACACCTCGTGGCTCGCAAAATCACCGCGCAGCTCGCGAAGAAATTGAGCGGTCACCCGCCAGGCCGATTCGGCCGGATCCAGAATGGGACCCCAGTTACCCGCGGCATCGGCCAGTTTCCAATTCCCAGGCCGCCAGTGGCGGGTTCCGTCGGGTGCTTCGCCAATCTCAAAAACGGGCTGAAACGCATTCGTTTGCGGCAATCCATCGATGGTCAGCGGGTCGAACCCGGTGAGCGACACCGTCGTGCCAGCGATTGATTGGCGGCACGGGAGGGCAACAGGGATCCAATCCGTGACGGGTTTCCAGAAGGGATTCGCGATGGTCCGGCGGATGGGTGGATTCGTGGGATTCCGATCGTGCAACTCGATTTCAAACGTGCGCTGTCGTCTAGGAAACGCGGGTCCGGAAAAGAAATCGATCAACGTCCGCCCCTGGTTCCATCGACGGGATGGCTGTCCCGATGCCGAAGTCGCCGGAAAACGGAATCCGTTCGTTGCAATCATGTCGACCTGGGCGATGGAGGTGAATGAAAGGGTGCCGGTCGGCGCCATGGAAAACCGCTCACCGACCCAGATCCCCAGCGAGTTATTCGGAGCGAACTGGCTGTATGGTTGGTCGTAGGCTGATTTCGAAACGGAAAGGCCTCGCGGAAGGTTGTCAAGGAATCGAGTGAGGGACCAGTATGGAGGAACCAGCCGATGTTGGGGATTTCGATTACCGGCGGGGTTGGGAACTCCGCTCGGAGGCATCGGCAGTGTTAGGCCGAGAATGCCCACCGAAGAGCCATCGGGCCGCGGAAAAAAGCCTTGCGGACCGTGGCGCCTCATGGTTGCAAAAATCGCCGCGGCACCGAGCACCAGCCCCAGCACCATCAGCGGCAGGCCCCGAGAACCCGAGAGCGATCGATACCAGCCAAGCGTCATGGAGCGGAGCAATTGGGCGTGATCCGCCACCCCGGGGGCGTCATGGGCCTAAAGGCGACGACCGGTGAGGCGTTCGAAAGCGTCCAGGTACTTGGCCTGAGTTTTCAAGATCACGTCGGCCGGCAACGCGGGCGCGGGCGGCGTTTTATTCCAGTTCAAGGTTTCCAGATAGTCTCGAACGAACTGTTTGTCGAAGCTCGTTTGGCTCTGCCCGGGCTGATAGAGGTCGACTGCCCAGAATCGCGAGGAATCCGGTGTCAGAACTTCGTCAATCAGAATGAGTTTACCTTCGAAGATTCCAAACTCAAACTTGGTGTCCGCAATTAAAATGCCGCGCGTCCGGGCGTGATTGCGTGCAAAGTCGTACAGCTTCAGACTCAAGTCGCGTACTGCTTCGGCAACCTCGAGACCAACGATCGCCGCCGCTTCAGCGAACGGAATGTTTTCGTCGTGGCCGGTCTCGGCCTTGGTGGCCGGAGTGAAGATGGGTTGCGGCAGCTCGCTGGATTCCATCAACCCGTCTGGCAAATGGATACCGCAGACGGTCTGCGATTGCCTGTATTCCTTCCATCCGGATCCGGCGAGGTAACCACGGACCACGCATTCGATGGCGAGTGGACGGGCCTTCTTGACGATCATACTCCGACCTGCCAACTGTTCCGCGAATGGTTGAAGTACGGGGGGCAGCGGATCCGTGGCCCGGGCGAGGCGATGATTCGGCAGCCAGGAGTCCGTCAGGTCGAACCAGAAATGAGAGAGTTGAGTCAAGACTTCGCCCTTGCGCGGGATGCCATTGGGCATGACGCAGTCGAAAGCGGAGATGCGATCGGTTGCGACGAAGAGGAGACGGTCACCGAGATCGAACACTTCGCGGACCTTGCCGCTTTTCAATTTCGGAACTCCGGGCAGGTCGAGTTGAATGAGAGGTGTCGTGGACACGGAGCGCAATGTCGCTGGTCAGGGACGGGATGTCACCATTGGGATAAGGCGAAACTACGGATAGAAACCCCTTGCCAACAGGATCTGGACGTACGCTACAGTTCCCGACCCGTGAGGCTGGGTAGCTCAGTTGGTAGAGCAGCGGATTGAAAATCCGCGTGTCGCCGGTTCGATTCCGGCCCCAGCCACCACGGTTCTTCTTCAATCTCTTACGCAACTTCAGCGTAAAAGTGCTAAAGCCTAGTGATAAAAAGTCCCCAGACGTCCAGGGTCATTTGCCTGTGTTTGGAAACGTCCGGAATCCGGCTTGAGGGATTCCAGTAGGCGAGTGTTGGGAACCCGTACGGCGTAAGGAAAAATGCTCGAATACGCTGATTTGCAATCATTTCAGCCTGTTCCTGAGATTACCGATCATCCAGTGCTTGCACTGTTTTCTTCCTCAATGAACTGGAAACGACTGCTCGCGTACATCACCGGTTCGGTTGATCAGGAACTCCTTCTGCGCAACGAGTATCTGGTGACGAAGAACCGGATTCGATCCGTAAAGGACGAACTCCTGTCGAAAATGATTCTATTCGGAGAAAGCTCTCTCCGCCACTGCCTTGAGAATTACGTGAATCACTTCCACGCGGATCGAAATCACCAAGGCAAGAGCAACGTGATCCTGTTTCCAGCGCCCGAGGATCGGATCGGTGAATTGTCAGGGGATATACAGACTCGCGAGCGCCTCGGAGGCCTCCTGAAATTCTATCACCGAGAGGCCGCATGAGTTTTTTGACCCTACGGGCTCGTCAAAATGCCAGGACGTTTTTGCTTGGAAGTCCACGCCTTTGTGCTCGTGGACAACCCGTTGGGATCGGACCACGACTCAGGGAATGACCTGGATGCGATAGAAGTGCATGACTTCAGCCGATTGCGGAGGAAGCTGAACCGTGGTGCCGGTCGCGGTCACTTGGGCAGCGGTCGTCCAAACAGCGGACCCCAGGTTTTCACGAGACTCGAGGCGATACCCGTGCCCGGCGACTGTCGGTGAGGCTCCCAGAAAGAGTTGCCCAGTGAGTTGCGATACCGTCGCCACGAGGATCAGCGACGGTGGGGTTGGAGGTGAAATCGAGGCGTTGAGCGCGCCGGGGGTTGGGCCAGATTCCGAGATTTGGAAGGGGCCAGTCCCATCCGGAATTCGAGCAAGGGAGTGATGGGAGGTTTGGGAAGTCCAGGCAAGGGCATCGATCACCAAGCCGGTGCCATCCGAGAAAAAGACGGTGCCAAATTCGGACGGAAATTGAAGTCGACTGCCATCGGCTTGCTTGAAAATCGCCAGGACGCCGCGTCCGGCGATTGCAGTCAAGGGTGGGATTGGGAACTGTCGGAGGAGTGCAGGGGCGGCGGATAGCGAGAAGTCGCTGAGGAGGACGGGCAAGTTATTTTGATTGAAGAGCTCGACGAATTCACCGGTTGAGGCAACGATTTTCCGGGTGAATAATTCATTGATGACGATCCGCCGCGGATTTCCGAGCGTGAGGCGGTTATTGGCACTCCCAAAGGTGGGAAGGCCCAAAGCCCAGGATCCGTCTAACTGGCGTGCCAGGGAAACCCCGGGAAGTTGAGATCCAAAGGTAATTCGGTCCAATAGGGCTCCACCGCGCGGGGCACTATCGTAGAGCAGGATCGACTCCCCGTCGGCATCCAAGCCAAAACCGGCATGAAATCCGGTAGGGCTGGGTTGTTTGTCGCAGAACAAAGTGAGAAATCCGCCGCCGGGCAGCATCGTTCCGGCCGGGAAAACAAACTTGCGCGGCCGGGCGGGATCATCGGTGAGACTGACTCCTTCGAGGGAGTACGGCAGGTTGCCGGGATTGTGGAGTTCGACGAGGTCCGGCCGGGCGACTCCGAAGAGTGCGTCGTTGGTATTCGCTGCGAGGATTTCGCTGATCCGAACGCCGCCGAAATCACTGACGATCTGCCAGCTATGGACGGTTCCCGGCTCGGCCTGCCAATCTCCGGCGGAGTTTTGTCCAAAGACCTGCAGCGAATGATTGCCGAGGGGCAGTCCGGAGAATGAAAGTGGCTCGTCCATCGGGCGACCGGCGCTCAGAACGCCGCCGTCGAGGCGGAACCGGTAATGGTCAAGCCCTGGTCCGTACACCCGACCCAGAAGCGAGTGGCTGGTAGTGGGAGCCTCGGGAACGCCCGTTACGATGGCTCCGGCGGGGACAAAGGCTCCAAGGTCAATCCCTCCGGGAGCCTGCCCGGCGGCCGGCGATCCCGGCTGAAGGCGGTAATCGAGAGGCGGAGAAACAAAGTCGGGATCGGCGGATATCGTACGGTCGCCCGGCCAGGGAACCGCCTGATCAAACAGGGAATTTTCGACCACCAACTGGATCGTGCCGTTCTGCACTAAATTGGGGTCGAGTTGAGCAATCACGGTCGGATATCGAGACCATATATTGTTCTGAAGAGTCGCGCCCGCGGGTGGCGCAGTCCCCGGGCGGAGTGGTTCGGAAACAGCCACGGAGCCGTGCCTTCCGTGGACAAACGTATTGTTGATTGCGGTGACATATGAACCTTCCTTGGCGATAAAATCGTAATCATTGTCGATGAAAAGATTGCGCACGGCGACCCAGTGGCCTGTGTGCGCGACGCCGGCGAAGGAATGCCCGCCCCCGGAAATTGCGCCTGCTTCACTGCTATCCGAGTTACCCTTGTTGCAGTTCATGAACAGATTGCCCTCGATATGGGCATCCGTGCCGTCGAGATCGAGGATGTCGTCACTGCCGCCGAGGAAAACGTTGTCGATGAAGCGGGGAATGGGGCCGGGCCGGATACCGCCGCTGAAGTCGATAATGTCCGCATAACCCACCGTGCTCCCAAAGGTGTTGCCGGCAAACAGCACCTGTCCTCCCGGCGGCCAATTCACATTCTCGCCGCGAACCGGTTCGATATACGCGACGGCGGGGAACGTGCAGCGACGGACGACGATGGAGCTGTCGCTGATCCAGATAATTTGCGTGCCGATTTCGGTGATTTTCTCAAAATTGACATCCTCGAGGAGGAGGAACGAATTGGTGATCCCGATGACGCCGGTGCGGTTCTCACCGAAATCCGCGAATCGAATCCGGGATTCATGAGTGGCGTGGTTCAGGCTAATGCCGGCCCAATTGCCTGTGCCGAGCCGGTCGAAACGGATCCGATCGGCAGCGGTTCCCTCAGCGAGCAGCTGCCCCTTAACCTCCAGACCCGCGCTGTCCGTGAACGAGACGCTGGTGCCGGGGGCGATCGTCAAAACGCCCCCCGTTGGAATTATGGTGGGACCCGTCACCTGGATCGCACCGTCGGAGGGCCCCCAGTACGTATCGCCGGCGAGCGTGCCTTGAACCGGCTTCATGGCATCGGAAATGCGGGCCATGCGGGCGAATGTTCGGGCGACGACCTGACCACTGACGTCGAGGGACTCGATGGCCAGCGTATTAATCCCGGGATGGAGGGGTACGGTCGCCTGCCACATTCCCTCGAAGCCATTCCAACTGGCGGGAAAGCCGTTGACTTGGACGGCGCGCGTGAATTGAGGATCCGCCAAGCCATCGACCGTAACGGTGTCGGCGGTCGTGGATCCGGTATTCCCGGCGGCGAGGGACGGCGTGGTGACGCTGACCTTTTGGAGCAACGTCAACTGAGCGGTCGCGAAATCGAAGCGTTTTCGAGCGAAGGCCTTCATCCGATCCACTACCTCCAAGGGGACATGGGGACGGAGCACCTGGTCCAGAACTGCGGCGACGCGATCCGGCCGGAATACCGAGGTCATCAGACGGTGTAATTCAAGATGGTAATGTTCCCCGATACCGGGAGCTCGCAGGAGTTTTCCGGGGGTCCCCTGCTTATTCAAGCGGTTGTAAGCGGCTCGATATAGGGAATCGCCGCTCCCATCGAGTTCGGTTCCGAGAACCGAGTCGAGATCGTGGGGAATCAATTGAAATCGGGGGCTATTCGGTCCGTGGTACAGGTAAAATTCACCGGCACCACCCGAGCCCAGTGATGTCTCGGTGTCCCCGAGCAGCGTGTTCACTGCGAAGTACCGCATCCACTCCGGGATTTCGATCCGATGGCCCACTTCCGTGCCGTAATTGGCAGCGGGCGCAAAGTTCAATACTCGCAGCAATTCAAAGAGATCAGTCCAGTCGTTTTCCGTGGTATTGCTTGCTTTGGTCACCCATCCGATCGTGAGAAAATCGTTCACATTAGTGCCGAGCCATTCCAGTCCCATGCCGCCGCAGTCGTAGAGATTCCCTCCAGAATTACCTGGGAAACCGGCCTGGATGTAATCCGAATCCAGTACTTCGTTGTGAGCCAACAGGCCAGCGACAGGGCTCTCGCTTCCTGCGGGTGGGACACCGTTCTCGCGCACCTCGACAAGGCGGGAACGGGCGGCCGGCAGTCCGGCGAGACGCGCGAGCGCGGATCCGGCGACCTGCGAGTGGGGTCGGACGCCATTGAGGTTGATTTCGATCACCCCTGCCCAGGGGTGATCATCGGGAAACAGGATTCGGCGCGATTTTGGGGCGAACTGGCGCGACGTTGAACCGCGAAGTCTGAGCCCCGCTGTATAGCGAATCTGGTACTCATTGTCTTCGTATGCAATCCACGTCGCGTTCATCTTCGCGTTGCTGCTCGCCGACCACGTTTGCCGATCAATCTGGGACAAATCTGCCCGCTCAGCTGCCGGCATTATCAGGGAAAACCTCGGCAACGTTCCAATGGGTGAATCGTCGACTTGATACAGCGCATTGGCCCGTTGGGCGTTGGCCGGTTCCACCGGAGCGGGCCACGAGCGCGCCCGCCCGCCCGGGTCGACCGCCCGGATGTAGAATTCCACGATCGCTCCGTTCGTTTGAACGGAAAGGACAGCCTGATAGCTCCCGCCAGAGATCGCACCGTCCCCCGTGGCGGGATCGAGCCCCATTGGCACCGACGTAAATTCCGGGGCACCGTCCAGTCGATACTCAACCGAAACAACTGATCCCGCGAGCTCGTCGGCGACGCGGGCTATAATCGTCACAGTATTGGTGGAGGTGGGAATTGCCGGCTGATGTTGGACATTGCTGATATAGGGGGCCACTTCGGCCGCGTAAACGCCATTGGTCGAGCCCGGAGTACCCCCGACGGTGTTGCTGGTTCGCCAGTTATGGGCCGCATTGCCATCGCGTCTTGGATTTATCCGTTCGAGGGTATTGCCACCTCCGTCATGCGGGGCATACCATTCCCATCCTTGGTATCCATGATCCATGGGCCCGGGCCTTCGTACGGCCCAGTCACCCTGAGTGTGGAACTCAACGGAATCCGAGATCATACCCTTGGAATCCGTGAGTGTGATCGTTTCACCGTGTTGCCCGAGCGACCCGATCCAGCCACCCACGACCTGACTAACAGTGGGGTGGAGAGTGGCGAATTGAGAAGTATTGGCGGCAACCACCAGGAATTGTCCCGGCGCAATGAAGACATTCGGAAAATCGAAGGAGACCCCTCGTGCTATTCTCCATCCCGCTAAATTCAGGGTCTGTGGCCCCGTATTATGCAATTCGAGAAACTGCTCCGCCGCAATTCCGCTGGGTGGGTGGTAGTATATCTCGTTGATTACAACGTCGCCCGCCGCCGCGGTGGCGGTGGCGACAAGAGTCAACATCCATTTGGACATAGAAAAGTTAACCGCCCCGCGAGTGGCAGGGTGGGTACGTGACGCTAGGGAATGAGTCGGATCTGGTAGTATTGGACCGGGGCACCGGTGGGACTGTGGGACAGCGCCGCAAAACCGGATTCATTCGAAGCGCCGGATGCCACCGGATCCCAGTGGGTGAGATCGATCGAGACAAAGAGGCCAACCCGACGATTGGCAGGGCCGTCAAAATTGAGAGTGACCGAGCCGGTGGCGGGATTGAAATGGCCGAAGCTGGTTTTCGTGGGCTCGAAGGTCGAGCTGGCGGTGACCAAGACGTCGCCGACGCGCAGTTCCGGTCTGCCTCCGGCGGGGGCGGCGCTGGCCAGCGAATAGTACTTCCAACGCAGTTGGATGACCGGTTGGCGCTCCGCGGCGACGGGCAGGGTGACCGGTCCGAAGCGTTGAGAATGACCCGGGCTGCTGCTGGCAACGTATTCGACCGGCACCCCGTCTTGGCCCTGCACAGAATTGAATGGGCCATCCGTTCCGACCCGCCACTGCAGCCGAATTACATACGGGCGCGGGTTGGTGACGGCGGTGCCACCCGTCCAGGAAACCTGTATGTTGGTCGCCTGATCCGTGCGTAGCGCCAGGAGAGCGCTGCTGGCGAAACCCTCAACCTGGGACTGGGGATCGGACGTATTGAGGAACGCAAATCCATCGGCCCCTAGCCCGAGAATCCGACTGCGCTTGGTCAAATCGTATCGATTGGTCCAAACCGTCTCTCCATTGGCGGCGATGTCCGGGTCCTTCACAGAAGTCTGCAAGAACCGCATGGAGGCAGGATAGGTTCCCGCGGGGGAATCAGGAGCCCAGGCTGTCAGGGAGTACGGACCGCTAGTCAGCACGTGCGGCTGAGGGATCAGCGAACTGAAATCGAAATTCGGATCCGATCCAAATTGCGGCGTGACGAACGTGTCGCGGTCCATGGCGAACACGAGTGGGTTGTTGGTTTCGCTGCGACCCTGCCAGCCAATGAAACGGTAGCCCGGAGCCGGGGTTACCCAAACTTCTACAGGTGACCTCAGAAAGTAGAGGCCGGACCAGGGCAAGTCTGCGGCTTGAAAGTTCAGTGTGCTGAATTGCAGGGAACCCAGGGCGGCACCGAGCCCTCCGCCCAGGGTGACCCGAACCGAGCCGTCGATTGGCAGGCGTGCGGAAATGATCGAGCGGAGTACCGTCGGACGGTTGGTGAGAAAGCTGCGGACAACGTTCACACTCGTTGTCCAGTTCTGGACTGACCCGATGGTGTCATAGCCGGCGAATGGCCCGGCCCAGCGTTGAATGTGCGCCGGCATCCCTGGGGCGAGACGGGCTCGGAGCATCTCAAATTCTGGCACGGTGTGTTCCGGAGCGAAGGTAGTGTTCAAGAGGTCAGCGAGGCGATTGACAAACCGTATCCGCCACGCGTTGTTCTTTACTAATCCGCGCGTAAATGCCACGGACCGTGCCAGCTGGCCCTCGACCTCGACGGGCCCAAACATAAAGGTAAAACGGTCCGCTTGACCTGGACCATACAGCTCCCATGGAGTGAAGCCCGCGTCCAGATCGGTCAGTGCCCAGCGCCATTTACCGCCAGGCCGATTATCACGCCACGTCAAGATATTGTGGCCGGGCCAGTCGCCATTGTCGGCGAACAACTCGGTGCAGAGCCAATCGATGTAATTATCGACATCCATGTGACTGGAGGCGGCTGCATACAGGGCTTCGTTTTCAGGTGAGCCTGCGAGCGTGTCATACATTTCGTCGACCTGGGACACGAGGGTATCATAGTCATCACGGGTTCCTCCGGACACCTCGACCTCATCCCTGACAAGGCTGATCTGAGAAGTCGGCAACCCTGTGTGTCGGGCAAGACTCGCCACATCGTCCCGTTCACGGATTTCATGGATTCCCCAGTATTGGCCGTTGATGTAGACATGAGCCGGCCGATATCCCTGAGTTTCGAGCCCGATTTCAGCCCCCAGGGACTCGGCAATTCCATCGCGGAGCATCGCTTCCGACCAGTCATTGCCGGAGTTTCGAAGGATCAACGAATCAAATTGATCCACCGTCGAACCTGGGAAGAGGGGATACTTCAAGACATCGCTGCCGTACCGGTCCCGGAAGCGAAGACAGAGGGATTTTTGAGGGAAATTGCGTGAATAGCCTCCGCAGATTCGCAACCCGCAGTCGAGGTCGAAGCCCGCCACGCCGTTTGTTTCAAAGAACTCCACGTGCACCGGACGTTCCCAGTCCTGGTTCCAATTCTCGTTCCCGATACTGGGCAGCCATGGAGAAGGCGCGGGTCCGGCGACGTACATTCCCCAGGAGGGGTCGAACAGATTGGAGCTGGTTGTGGCCAGCGATACCACGGGCAGGCCGGGGGGGGGGTTCAGCAAATACGTGGCGGTGGCAATCTGACTGGGGACTCGGGTCGCCGACACGGCACGGGCCCGGATGAGTGTGCTTGTGACAAATGTCAGCGGCACGGTATAGGTTCGAGTCGCGAGATTCCCCGGTCCAGGCGGTGAACCGTCCGTCGTATATTCGATGGTACTGCCGGACGGTAAATTAGTGGTCATAAAGCTGACATT